>JAUCQB010000159.1 GCA_030372985.1 Phycisphaerae bacterium | reverse complement strand
CAGCGCTGTCTCGTGGGCTCGGAGATGTGTATAAGAGACAGGAACAACACTTTGTCCCCATCCGGGTGCCAGAACCCGTTGATGTCCGCCCCGTCGTTATCCGTAAGCTGGCGTTCCTCGCCCGTCTCTACATTGAGCAGGTACAGGTTCCAGTTACCATCCCGCGACGAGTCGTAGACGATGTACGTTCCCAACGGCGACCAGGCCGGGTCCCACTCAATCGAGCCGGACTGGAAGGTAAGCTGCTCTTGCCGCTCGCCATCCGTAGTCCCGCGCCACAGCTCCCAACTGCCAGTACGGTTGCTGGCGAAGACGACCCACGCCGAGTCAGGTGAACGGCTCGGCTCCTGGTCGTAAGCCAGGCGCGGGTCGGCGTTTTCACCCTTCGACAGATTGTCATCAGCGTCGGGGTTGTCCGGCAGCTCACCCAACCGGAAGACTTCAACATCACCGGTCTGGAGCGTGTGATAGACAAACCAATCGGGACAAACCGGGCCGGTCCCGGCCAGTTCGATCGTGATCGGTTCGGGGACTTGGGCCACCTCAACCGGCGCGCAGAGTGCAGGGTTCGCCGCCACGATCAGTTCTCCGTTGGCGTTCACCATGCTCATCTCGCACAGAGTCGGTGTATTGATCACGTTGACCGAGGCGGGCACGCCCTCCACCAATTCGACATCACCCGTGCCGATCACGGACCATTCCGGCCCAATGTTCGGTTCACTGACCGTGTACACACCCGGCTCAAGGTCTTCGAAGGTGATGGACGCCCCATTACGCAGCATTACACACTGGTCGAGTGAGGGACCTTTAACACAGATTTCGAAGTCATATGGGCCGCTGATCTGTCCATTGACAACCTTGAGGATCGTCAGACTGGCTTTGACGGGTGCGGCGCAGTTCTCGACCGCAACCGGGGCGCTCAGGCCATCCGCGTTGAAGGTGACTGTTGTGCCATCCGCAGGAGCCGGAACCGTGAAGGTCTGGCTCTGCCCGGCGTCGAGAACATCACTCGTCCCCGAAGCCAACTCACCAGCGCTGCCCGTGATAGTGTAGGTTGCGCCTGCCGTCATCGGGCCACCCTCGTTCACCAGGGTGAAGACCACCTGCCCGTTGTCGGCGTCGCACTGGCCGCTCGCCGCCAGCTTGGGCAGCGCGGCGCAGTTCTCGACCGCAACCGGGGCGCTCAGGCCATCCGCGTTGAAGGTGACTGTTGTGCCATCCGCAGGAGCCGGAACCGTGA
>JAUCQB010000158.1 GCA_030372985.1 Phycisphaerae bacterium | reverse complement strand
GATCTACACCGTTCGGAACTCGTCGGCAGCGTCAGATGTGTATAAGAGACAGATCCGGGTGCGTGCCCGGCGTTACACCGACGAGGAGTTGATTGAGCGCCTGCGCAGCCTCTACCAGAACCGGGGCATTCTCTCGGGCCTGATCATCAACGAGACGGAGAGCATGCCGTCCGCCTCGGTCTACGTCCATCGCTTCGGCAGCCTGATCAGGGCATACCAGATGGTGGGCTTCACCCCCGACCGCGACTACCGCTATCTGGAGGTCAATCGTTTCCTGCGCCAGTTGCACCCAGAAATCGTCGCCCAAACCGAGGCCCGGATCGCCGACATCGGAGGCTCGGTCGTGCGTGATCCGGCCACCGACATCCTGCGCGTCAATGACGAGTTCAGCGTATCGCTGGTGCTCGCCCGCTGCCAGACCCATGACAACGGAAGCCACCGCTGGAAGGTGCGATTCGATACCAGCCTGTGCCCCGACATCACCGTCGCCGTGCGCCTCGACCATGCCAATCAGGCAGTGGGCTGCTGCCGGTTTCGTGGACACCTTGTTAAGGTGGAGCATGGAACCGGAGGTGTGGGATGGCAACGAGAAGGCAGTTCAGCCGCGAGTTCAAGGTTGAGGCGGTGAGGTTGGTCAAGGAGCGCGGAGTGACGGTAGCGCAAGCCGCGCGCGATCTGGATGTGCACGAGAACGTGCTGCGCAAGTGGGTGCAGGAGTTCGGCGCCGATGCACGCCAGGCGTTTCCAGGCAAAGGCATCATGAAGCCCGAGCAAGCCGAGATCGCGCGGCTGAAGAAGGAAGTCGCGAAGCTCAAGATGGAACGCGACATCCTAAAAAAAGCCGCAGCCTACTTCGCGAAGGAGTCGACATGAAGTTCGGCTTCGTGGCGAAGCACCGAGGGGTGTGGCCGGTGATGTTGATGTGCGAGACGCTCGGTGTTTCGCGAAGTGGCTTTTACGCCTGGCTGGATCGCCCCAGAAGCCGGCGCGCGCTGGAAGACGAAGTGCTGGGCGCACAGATCCGGCAAAGCTTCCTGGGCAGCGATCGCACGTACGGCGCGCGGCGGGTGTGGCATGACGTGCTGGCCCTGGGCACTCGTTGCGGGCTGCATCGCATCGAGCGGCTCATGCGCGCCCAGGCGTTGCGAGCCAGACCGCGCCGACGCGGTTTGCCCGCTGATCGCGGCGAGCGCTGCGCCGTGGCCGACAATGTGCTCGACCGCCAATTCCAGGCCGAAGCGCCCAACCGCAAATGGGTCGCCGACTTCACGTACGTCTGGACCGCCGAAGGCTGGCTGTACGTGGCCGCGGTGCTCGATCTGTACTCGCGGCGTATCGTCGGGTGGTCGATGCACGACAGCATGACTGCGCAGCTCGTGGCTGACGCGCTGATGATGGCCGTGTGGCGTCGTGGCCGGCCGCAGGAATTGCTGCATCACTCGGACCAAGGCAGCCAGTACACCAGCGAGCACTTCCAGAAACTGCTGACCGAACAGGGCATCGTGTGCAGCATGAGCCGCGCCGGCGAGGTGTGGGACAACTCGGCGATGGAAAGCTTCTTCAGCAGCCTGAAGACCGAACGCACCGCCCGCAAGGTTTACCGTACGCGCGAGCAGGCCAGGTCAGATGTGTTCGACTACATCGAGCGGTTCTACAACCCGACGCGCCGTCACTCGACGATCGGGTACCTCAGCCCTGTACAGTTCGAACAGATGCAATTAGCTTAGGCCGGTGTCTACGTAACCGGCAGCAGCCCA
>JAUCQB010000157.1 GCA_030372985.1 Phycisphaerae bacterium | reverse complement strand
GGATCGGCCCGGCCCGGCAGCAGGCGCTGCTGAGGGAATTTGGGTCGGTCGAGCAAATCCGGCAGCAGACAGCGGAGCGGCTGGCGGAGGTGAAGGGGATAACGCGGGCGCTGGCGGAGCGGGTGCTTGAGGCGCTGCGGGGGCAGGCCAGCACGGCCGCCGAGTAGAGAAGGGAAGCGGGAGCCCGGGGGCTCCCGCCGCGCAGCCTCAATCAGCAGGCAGCCGGAGGCGGTCCGCTGCGGAACAAGTAGTTAATCAGGAGTGTCAGATCAGACACCTTGACCGAACCGTCCGCGTTCGTGTCGCCGTGGGCGGGGCAGCCGGGCCCGGTACCGCTCCGGAAGAGATAGTTGATCAGCGCTGTGAGGTCGGACACTTTCACCGAGCCGTCATCGTTGACATCGCCGCGGACCATACAACAGCAGGCGTCGCCGATGCCGTCGCCATTGGTGTCCGTCTGATCGGGATTGCAAATGGATGGGCAGTTATCGACGTCGGCGCAGAGGCCGTCGGCATCAGCATCGTTGGCGGCGTCCAGAGGGCAGACGTCGCAAGCGTCGCCAAGACCGTCCGTGTCGGCGTCTTCCTGGCCGGGGTTGGCAATTGTCGGGCAGTTGTCCGGGGCGAGCAAGACATAGTCTGCAGGCTGCTCGCATTGGATAAGCGAGTCACCTAGCACACCTCGGCCGTCACCATCGGCGTCGTAGTACCAGACCGTCAGCGGATTGATGGCGGGGTTTGCGTCGTCGCAATCGTTCCCGCCGATGATAGTGGGATCGCCGTTCCACCCGCCGGCGTCGACAGCGCACTCAACGAAGTGATCACCGTCGGCGTCCGATTCGGCAGCTGGCAGGGCTGGAGAGTTGCAGTCGTTGATCTGGCCGTCGCAGAGTTCGGTTGCGCCGGGGTAGACGGTGCTGTCGTTATCGTTGCAGTCACAGGCGGCGCCGAAAGTATCGTCATCGTTGTCGGTCTGGTCAGTGTTGGCTACTTGGGGGCAATTGTCGCAAAGGTCGCCCCAGCCGTCAGCGTCGTAGTCGGTCTGGTCGGCGTTAGCTATCGAGGGGCAATCGTCGCACGCGTTGCCAACCCCGTCGCCATCGGTATCCGCCTGATCAGCGTTTGGGGCAGAAGGGCAGTTATCACAGAGATCAGGCCAACCATCGGCATCGTCATCCGCGCCCGTCTCGCATAGCACGGGCGCATAACGAGCTATCGTCCAGTTCCAGTGGTATCCGTTGATGTTGTTGGTAGTGGCGCTATTGCCACCGACAACTAGGTATCCCGCTGCATCAAGATCAGCAGCTACGGCCTGATCAGCGCGCAGCCCGTACTCTGAGTTGTACTGATTGGAGTCGAGCAGCGTCCCGGCGGAATCATAGACCAAGGTAAGGAGGTCGTTTGTAACTGAACTCGTGTTAGCCCCATGGCCGAAGGCGTAGACTCGCCCCAGTTTATCCACAGCGACCGCCTTGCCTTCGTCGACGCCAATACCGTACATCCGCGTCCACTCGCGGTCCCCATCCGGTGAAATCTTGTGCGAGGCTATGTCGAAACTCGTGGGACTTCCGCCGTAGGATTTGCCCACAGCGTAGGCATGACCTTCCTGATCGACCTCGAGGTCGTACGCCCAATCGGCGTTCGCCAGTGTATCAAACGAAAGGCTCCAAAGCGAGTCGCCGGCAGACCCCAGTCTAATCATGCCCCAGTCGGTATTACCGTGTTGCAGCAGTGCGTAGATGCCGTCTGAGGGTGCTAATCCCAGTTTGACGACCTTTCCCCCTTGCAAGGCAGTGAACCGCAAATGGCGGGACCATAAGAGCGAGCCGTCGGCACCGTATTTGATGACCAAGGGATAGGTTGGCGAACCGGAAGCTGTCGCGACATAGCCTCCAACATAAGCGTCACCAGACACGTCGACCACAATGTCGGTTGGTTGGCAAGACGAATCGACGGCGCGATATGGGTGCGACCAGAGTTCCGTTCCTCCCGGAGTAAACTTCTTGGTCCAGGTCTCAGTCCTTCTATTGACGCCCTCGACATAGTATGCCGAGCCGGTCATGAACACGCTGTCAGATCCGTCGATACCAACGGCGGCGGGCGTTGTGCCGTCAGAAACGAATCCATATGGGCTAGGCCACAATCGAGTCCACAGGACTGTCCCGTCTGAATCGTATTTCCTGGTGAAGCCGTAATTGCCTGTAACAATGCCCCCCCTGTTAATGCCAATGACAATAATGTGGTTGTTTGCATCAGTAGCGACGTCCACACCGGCGTCATTACCGTATCCCGGGCCCAGCCAGTCATCCCTCCAAAGCAAGTCTCCGTTGGCATTGAAGGCAACCGTTGTGGCTCGCATGCCGGTCCCGGCCGCCGTATCCTTCGTATAACCGGTGGCGGAGATGTTGCCGGCGCTGTCGACGACCATGGCGTACATTTCATCGCTGTCCTGAACGGGACCGTCGACGTGACGCACCCATAGCGGGCCGGCCGCAGACACGACTGCCGGCAGCAGCAACACTGCCACCGCGATTGAGATAGTGGGCTTCATGAGTACTTCCTCCTTCCGAGCTTCAATTCGTTACTCTTGTGATCGGGCTCCCGATTACCATCCTCCCGACGCGTAGGTGACACACAGGCGATAGTGAAACGGGAGCTCGCATAAGAAGAACGTTGAATACAGCTTGTGTCGTCTCTCGAATGCCACAGCGGTTCCATCTGTCAATGGGTGCCGCAAAACCCTACGTCGCTGTTTGCATACTACAAAACGTCGCTGGGCTTGTCAAGAATGGAATCGAGTGAGGACGGAAGAATAGAAAGATCTCCTGCGCGTGAGTCAATTGCCAGGCATCCACTCAGACGGTGTCAACCATTCGGTGTCCACGGTCCTGGAAGGTCAAGACGTCAGATCTCGTGACACCCTCGCGAGGAGTCGGGAATCTGCATAGCAGTCGAGCATTAAGACCGAAGGAGCCTTGGCTGGCGATCACCCTTCGACTCCGCTCAGGGTGACGAGTCCGTGGAACGCCCTCTGCAGCGAGCGGCGGGGTGGTGGTAGGTGAGGATAAGGGTTGCCAATCGCACGCTGCCGTGCCTATACTCCCCTCATGCAGCAGCCCAAGGCGTACACGGTCACGGCGATCACCCGGATGATCAAGAATGTCCTCGAAGAATCCTTCCAGGGGATCTGGGTGGAAGGCGAGATCTCCAACTA
>JAUCQB010000156.1 GCA_030372985.1 Phycisphaerae bacterium | reverse complement strand
CCGTACGATGTGGAGAGCGACCTGCACTCGCTGATCACGCGCATTCGCGAGCAGGTGCCGACGCCGCCGACCACCGCGTGGAAGACCGACTCGGGCATCCGCTCGGCCCGCCGTACCCGGTGGTTGTGGCGCGAGGGCCTGCCTCGCTGCCCGATCGACCGCGAACTCGAAACCATCGTGCTGGTCTGCCTCCGCAAGGAGCGCGAGCGACGCTATCAGAGCGCCGGAGAACTGGCCCGCGACATCCGCCGCTACCTGGCCGGCGAGCCGATCGACGCCAAGCGTGACAGCCTGCCGTACGTGCTGAAGAAGTGGCTCTGGCGGCGGCGGAAGCCCATCGCCACGGGCTTGCTCGTCGGGGCTGTGGTTCTCGCTGCGATCGTTTGGGGCATCTGGTACCGGGCTCACCAACAGGCCCAGCTTGACCGTGCGGCCGCACGGGCGATCCTGGCCGGATTCGTGCAGAATCTCCCTGGGGCGCTCGGTCAATTGGAGGCATCGAATACCGCGGTCAAGGCCCAGGTGAAGGAGCAGGGTCGAGCCGGCGTGGTGTCCACGTCGTTCGCGGACCGAGTTACCAGCGCCCGCCCCGTGTTCTTGCTGGACCCGGACGCTTTCTGGCAATCCGTGGATGGAGGGCCATTGTGGACGGGTGGTGAGTGGCTGGAGGTCTGCCGAGCCGACTGGCCGGATCGAACGGCTGCAGTCCGGCAATTGGCAGAGCGGGCGAAGTCGGGGACCGAGCGCCAGAAGTACGCAGCCTTCTGTCTTCTCGGCCAGATCGCCCGGCCAGAGGACAAGGTGACAGATCTGTGTGTGGGGGCCGCTCGGGGCGAAACACACGCCGGGGTGGCGGCGGCAGCCATGTGGGCCGCGGGCAGACTCGGCAGGCAGGCAAGACTGGTTTCCGGCGGCGACGTGTTCGTCGATGATCTCTCCGCGATGACGTTCGTTCGCGTACCAGGCTGCGACGACTATCGAATGGGCTCGCCTGAGACGGAAGCTGAGCGGCATCCCAACGAGGACCCGGCGGTTGTGGTGAAAACGGTACCTGCTGTTTTCCTCAGTCAGACAGAAGTCACGGTAGCGGCGATCTCGGGCCTGCTCCGCGACCCCGTCTATGCCGTCAGCCTGGGATGGGCGGACAGCGATCTCTCCGAGCTGAACGAGCAGATACAGGCGGAGATGCAGGCAACGGCGTCAGACCACGGCGCCGCTGCTCCAGTACAGGGCAAGACATTCGATTTGATTGGCCAGCTTGCTCAGTGGCTCACTGAGCGCAGCTCGCAGGCAAACATGCTCGCGATGTCCGCGGATAACGCCTTGGCAGTGCCGGCCCAGCATGTGAGTCTCGACCTTGCTCAACGATACTGTGAATGGCTTAACAGCAAGGCCGCGGGCGCCGGCCTGCCGCAACGATATGAACTGCCGACAGAGGCAGAGTGGGAGTGGGCCTGCCGGGGAGGCAATACAGGGCGGTTCTGCTTCGGCTCCAGCGCCGACTACTTGAAGTACTTCGCCAACTGCAACGGCGATATGAAATCTCATGTCGTCGCCACACGGATGCCCAACTGGTATGGCTTGTTCGACATGCACGGAGGCGTGTGGGAGTGGACATCCGACAGGTATAAGCCCACCGAAGAGGAACTGAGTCAATTCCCCGAGTGGAAGGGAAAGACACTTTTTGCCAAGCGAGGCGGGGCGTTCTACTCGCCGGCCGTCCGCTGCCGGTCGGCCCAGCGGAACTGCGCTGAAGCCAACTCGGTCGATTTCTACACGGGGTTTCGTCTTGTCTTAAAGCTGGAACGGCGGTGAGAGCTGCAAAGGCACATCTCGTTTTCTTGCTGCCGGCACTCATGCCGACGCTGGGATTATCGTGTCTTCCTCAAGAACTGCCGGTCGATACTCAGCTGGGCTTCATGAACCTCTCCACGCGGTTCTACGCGGCATTCGAGATTCGAGCCCACGACGGCGACGGTGCTTCGCAGCCTTTCGTCTCGACCGAGCTCCTTGCTCCCGGCGCGGTCTTCCGTGTTGACTGCGCCGAACTGATCGGCCAGCAGTGCCCCGCGAGTCTGGATGTGCGGGTCCTGCTTTACAGGCGGGTACTCGATGACCAGGACCCGCCCGTTCCAATCGGCATGGATGAAGCCGAGGCCGTGGAGCCGCAGCCTGTGGCAGCCGATGAGTTCCTCGACGTTCCAGGTCCGTGTGCGGTGTTTCCGCCCGTGGGGACCTACACGATTGTGAACTGGGACACCGATGCGGGCCGGGCCCGGGTCAAGTTTGCCCAGGAAAGCCAAGTCGATGCGCTCATTAGTCGGCAGAACGTCTTTGGCAATGAGGAAGCTGTCTGGGACTTCACCGGCGTCCGGGAGGATCTGGCGAGCACCGCTCCGCCCCCGCTGATGGAATCCGCCGCTCTGGCGGGCCGGGTGACCCTGGTGGACGGGACCGGCGTGGCCGGCGTGGGCGTTCTGCTGCGGACCCGGTATCGGGTTCGCATCGACGACAATGACCCCGGCAACGATCCTGACGCCGGATATGGGGACCCGATCGACTACAGATTCACCGACGAATCGGGGTATTTCCAGTTCGAGCGGCCGCCGGGCGTCTATCAATCGGAGTTCTTCTCCGACGAGTATGCGTTCGCTCCCGCAACGGTCGAAGTTGAAACACCGCTTTCCACGGTCGGCGTGCTGGCGGATCCGTTATGAGCAAGTCGCCAAACATCCTCGACGCACCGAGACGCAGACGTCGACGACTGCTGATGGAAGCGATCCTCGCCGCGGCGCTCGTGGCTCTCCCGGCCGGGTGCTGGCCGGATCTCGAAACCCCATTTGAGGATGCCCCAGCGGTGCTGCTGGATGGCAAGCCGCATCAACTCGATTACGACCTCGCCGCCTTGGGCACGCTGGTTCCGGGACAGATGCTGCAACTGCTGGTTGATGGGCACTCTGTTCAGAGCGTGCTGATCTTCGTACTCGATCAGGCCACGGGAGTGGAGGGTTTGTTGGCCGGGGGAGGACCTGCCAGCCAATGGTTCGAGTATACTGTCCGCGTGCCCGGCGAGTACTTCGCCTTCGTCCTTTTCGATCCAGGTGCCCGCTTCGGCGATCGCGTCGCCAGCCTCTCCGGGACGCTGATCGATTCTGATCTCCCAATTCCCGAGCGACAGGCGGTGCTGGTCGAGTTCGAACCGGGTTTCCTCACCGAACCCGGTCTTGTGGATCCTGAGTCCTTCACCGATGAAGAACGCCAGATCCTTGAGGACATCAGCCCGATGGTGCAAGTACAGGTTGTGGAGCGTCTGCGAACCATCTTCTTCGACGCGCCGGTCGATATTCTCCAGGCTGGTGACGTGCTGCCGGACGGCCCGTACTCACGATTGGTTTTCTCGCCAAGACGGGAACTGGCCGACGATGCTGATCTGTACTTCGATTCCGTTCTGACGCCGATCGATGCTGAGCACGAATCCTGCCTGCAACGGGTGATCTTCGGCGAAATACTCCCACGCGGCCAGATGATCGACCCGGGCAATCAGATTCCGGACGACGAGGCCATCGTATATGTGGGCAGCTTTCAGGGTCGTGGCCTGGAGTGCCGAACAGCTTCGATCAACTCGGTCAACAACATCGTCCTCGGCCTGGCTCACACGGGCGCCCACGAGATCGGCCACCTGATTGGGCTCTACCACGTTCCCCTTCCCGACATCATGAACCGGTCCCCCAATTTGGCCTTCCAGCGTGAGTTAACCCTCGACCGTGGCCAAATTCTCATCGAAAGCCCCAGCGGCGGTTCTCTGTTAACTTCAGTGGTGCAGGATCCGGATC
>JAUCQB010000155.1 GCA_030372985.1 Phycisphaerae bacterium | reverse complement strand
CTTATGATATCAAACAGGGCCATTGGCCCGGGAGGCAACAATGTCCAGTGAGAAGCTCCTTCAGACCAAAAGCGGCTGGGAGATCCTCGGCAAGCTCATCGTGGCGACTCTCGTTGTCGTAGGCGGTCTGATCGTCTGCGTGGCTGTCGGCGCGAACACGCGGAATGACGCTATCGAGGTGCTGGCGATTTTCGGCGTCATTCTGTGCGTACTGCTGCTGATAGGGCTGATCATCATCTGGGTGGGCTTCTTCTCGCTGCAACCCAACGAGGCGGCGGTCGTGTTGCTGTTCGGAGCCTACCAGGGCACATCGAGACGCGAGGGTCTGCAATGGGCCAATCCGTTTTACCGGAAGATGAAGATTTCTCTGCGCGCCCGGAACCTGAACGGCGACAAGCTCAAAGTGAATGATCAACGCGGCAATCCGATCGAGATCGCAGCGGTGGTGGTGTGGCGGGTCCAGGACACCGCCCAGGCAGTTTTCGACGTGGACAACTACGAGCACTACGTCTCCGTGCAGAGCGAATCGGCGGTGAGGCATCTGGCGAGCCGGTACCCCTACGACACGACGGTCGAGCACGAGCTGTCGCTGCGCGGAAGCATGGATGAGGTCTCTCTGGATCTCCAGCGGGAGCTTCAGGAAAGGCTATCCAAGGCCGGCGTGGTCGTGGAGGAGGCCCGTCTGAGCCATCTGGCATACGCCCCCGAAATTGCCGGCGTCATGCTGCGGCGTCAACAGGCCGAAGCGGTCGTGGCCGCCCGAACCCGGATCGTCGAGGGCGCCGTGGGAATGGTGGAGACGGCCCTGCAGCAACTCGAGCAGCACAAGACCGTTGAATTGGATGATGAGCGAAAAGCCGCCATGGTCAGCAACCTGCTGGTCGTGTTGTGTGGGGAGCAGGCGGCGCAGCCCGTGGTCAACACGGGTACGCTCTACACCTGATCGAGGGCGGCATCGAAGCTTCAGGATGACAGAGGCTCATGACCGAAAAGAAGAAAGCCATCCTGCTCCGAATTCCGCAAGACTTGTGGGACAGTCTGAATCGCTGGTCGCGTGACGATCTTCGAAGTCTGAACGGCCAGATCGAGTTCATCCTGCGAGAGGCCGTCCGCAGGAGGGCAGGCGGCCGTGAGGCGTCCACCGCCCGTAGCGACCATCCGTCAGAGGAACCGGGCGGGCAAACCTGAGGACCGACGCCGAACGATATCCATTGAAAAGGCGGCCGCCCTTCGGCCGGGCAGGCCGCCTGGAAAACCGACAAGACAACCACCCGAACGCGTCAAATCACCTCGGGCTCCGCCGTCACCGTCAGGGTGTAGCTGGCGAACTGCTCGACGTAGAGCTCAGCCCGCTCCTGGTGCGTAACCAGCAACAAGGCCGAGCCGCTCTTGTGCGCCTCTCTCATGCAGGCAACCGCTTCCTGCTTGCCCAGTCGCGTCAGCAGACAAATGATCTCCACAACCCTGTCCATCTCGTTGATGTCATCGTTGTGAAGGATCACCTTCCATGGAGGAAGAACTCGGGGCGGCGACTGTTTGGGCAGTCGCTCCCTCCGAGGCTTCACCGGCGCAGCATTGTAGCCGCCGTCGTCGCTTCCCGATTGCTTCTTATCCTGCTCTGACATCGCTCTCACCCGTTCCCTGCAAAGCGGCCTGCTTCGCCAGCCCCCAGATGCGCTCTGACGATCCAAACCGCAACCGTTGTTCGACAACCAGGATTCGTTTGCCCTCGTTCTTCTTTTACCCTCGCTCTTCGTCGAATTATACGCCCGTCCAAATGGACTTTTCAACAGGTGGCAGACAACCTCAAACGCGCTGCCGGAACATCCTTACCCGCACCATTTCGGCGCGGTTTTCCGCCCCCCCTATCGCGCCACGCCAGGAGGGCATGTCACGGCGCGACCGGCGATAGCACAGGCGACGGTCGACCTCAGTTGTAGGGTAAATCACTCCTCCTTCGCCGCCAGCAGCATTTCGCCGACCTGCTCGATCAGGTCATCCGGGCGAAACGGCTTTTTAATGAAGCCCTGTACCTGGTTGAGCAAATCGTCGTCCACGCCACCGTGCGCAAAACCGGTGCATATCATGATAGGGACCCTGGCATCCATTTGCCGAAGACTCCTGAGCACGTCGCGCCCGGTGGTTCCGGGCATCGTCAAATCAAGAATAATCAACGCGATCTCGTCCCGGTGGTGCTCGAATATGTCCAGGGCCAACAGGCCGTGCGTTGCCATCCGCACCTTGTAGCCGGCCCGCTGGAGGGCTTTCTGGGCATAGGTCAGCACCGCGCGGTCATCGTCCACCACCAACACGCAGGCACCCTTTCCAACGGGCGCAGCGGTCGGCGGCTTCTCGTCCACGTGGACGGTCTCCTCCCCCAACGCTTCCCTCTGGGGCAACCGCACCATCACCGAGGTGCCTTGCCCGACCTTGGATTCAATAGCCACGTGCCCGCCGTGTGTTCGCACGATCCCCCGTACGACGGAAAGGCCCAAACCCGTTCCAGCCCCGTCAGGTTTCGTCGTAAAGAAAGGCTCAAACACCCGCTCGATGACTTCCGGGGCGATGCCACACCCCTGATCCTGGACGCCGATCTCGACGAACACCCCCGGGTTCCAGTCCTGGTGCGGGCCGCATCCCTCCGGCGTGACCTCGCGCACGGAGGTCCGGATGGTTATCACTCCTTTTCCATTCATCGCGTCGCGGGCATTGAGACACAGGTTCACCAGCACCTGCCGGAGCTGACTGGCATCGCCGTCGACGGCATCTCCCGATTCCATCAGGTGCGTTTCGATCCTGACCGTATCGCCAAGGGAATGACGCAGCAGGATCTGGGTCTCCCGAACAACTTCGTTGCAGGACACGCGGCCGGGAACAAACTGCCGGCTGCTCGACAGCCCGAGGAGCCGAGCGGTCATATCGCGGGCGCGCTCCGCCTCCTGGCAGATGACGCGGGCACTGTCGTGGAGATCGGTCCCCTGGGGCAGATCCTGCATCAGGAGTTCCGCATGCCCCAGGATGGCCGTCAGCATGTTATTGAACTCGTGCGTCAGACCCGCGACCATGCGCTCCATCGACTCCATCCGCTGAAAAGTCGTGACCTGTCTCTGGAGTCCCTCCATCTCGGTCAGGTCGTTGATCGCCAGGATAATCAACATGTCCGACTCGTGCATCGGAGCGAACACGCGGCTACTGGCGATCAAGCCGGGAAACTCCTTCCCCGAGCGGTCCACGCAGCGGAGCGTTCCCTCGTAGAAATAGCCGCCGCTGCTACGCACCAGAAAGTCCTCGGCCCGCTTGCCGCGGTCTTGGGGGGCCACCAGCATCAGCCAGGACCGGTTGATCACCATCTGGGTGAAGTAATTGAACCGCGCCAGGGCCCGCAGGTTCATCAGCTTGATGGTTCCCTCGCTGTCGATAATGACGATGGGAATCTGAATGCTTTCGAACACCTGGCGATAGAAGTCCCGGTCGGGAAAGGCGTCGTGGAAATCGATGCGTTTGTACTCGGGCAGGGAGAAGCTGTCGAGGATCGCTTCGGTGAGCCGCTCGCAGAGCATCGGTTCGCAGGACCCGCTGAACGGGTGGATTCGACAGTAGCCGCTGGCACCGCTGACGAAACCGGTCATGCGTCCGACGAGAGGCTCGTAATGGCTCATCGCAACGACCCGCCCGGCTTCGATGGAGGCCGTCCGGTGGAGGGTGATGGCGGAGATATCGTTGAACGCCAGGGTGCTGGTCGGCGCTGGTCTCGTGTCCATGAGAACCAGGTCAAAGTATTCTTTCGGAGCCTCCGCGGCAGGCGGCCGGTCCAGGACGGTCAACTCGAAGGAATGCCGGCGACAGATGCCCCTGACGACGTCCGCCAACCCGTCATCCACGGTCAGCAACAGGATTCTGCGCATGCTTGCAGCATACAACAGCGGATCATGCTCCTCAATGCGGCCCCGAGGCCTTCTCCATTCGCGTCGACCGGATACTTGCGGCAGACGAGCCGCCGGAGCGTACCGGGTCCGGTTATGGGACGCGCGGAACCATTGATTCAGTCAATACCTCGCGATGGGGTGGCTCCATCTGCTAACCCGCCTCTTGTCACAGGTCGATACGTCCTTGGGACTGGCTTGGAGATGTCCCTTGCAGGAACCATGGAGGGGCGGGGACGGCGGACACTCCGGGAACGCGCTCCGAACAGGACGCTCCCCAACCGATCGGCCGGCACCGCTCTCAACACTGACATGAAATAAGGATCGCTGTCCGATGACTGCGTTGACCCGTCCGCGCCGCAAGAGCCGAACACCCCTGCTGACGGCTATTCTGGTTCTGGGGGCATTTGCCAGCGTGCAGGTGGCCACGCGCGATCAGCATCCCGAGGCGTCTGCCGGAACGAGCAGGCTGCAGCCGCTGGTGGTCTTGAATCCACATCTTGGACGCTCGACCGACCCGGCACAGATGACTCTCCTGGATGCGCTGACCAGGGCACGAGAGGACCCACGCGACAACGTGATCCGCTTCGACGCGGCCGTTTTCGGCTCCTCGGACGCCACCATCCGACTGTCAGAGACGCTGACGATCAGTGACGAATCCGGCGGCCACGACCGGATCGACGGCTCTCTGCCCGGCGGCTTTGTGACACTGGACGGCTCTGACTGCCCGGACGCCGGTATCATGGTCTCGGGCAAGGCCCAGTTCAGCCTGTTGAATGTGGGTGTCCGCGGCGGACGCATACGCGGAGTCCTGATTACCGAAAACGCCAGGCTCAACCTGGACAACGTGAAGGTTCGCGAGTGCTCCGGCCCCGGTCTGGCGGTGTTCGGGGAAGCCAAGGTGCACATTCAAGGCGGGGCAATCACCGAGAATCGCAGCCACGGGGTCGAAGTGCGCGATCGCGCGTTCGCCAGTCTCGAGCAGGTGAAACTGGGCGGTAACGGCCAATCCGACCTGGCCGGCTTCAACGAGGGAGCCATCTCCGCCAGCGGCTGCTCGATGTCGAGCGCGGCCGACTGGAACGTGGTTCTCAGCGAAGAAGCCCGGGCAAGTCTGACGCGCTGCACGCTGTCGCGAGCCCGCTTCGCCAATGCCGACGCCAGCGGAAAGGCCAGGCTTCAAATCGCGGACTCGACCATCGACGACAGCGTGCGGACGGGCATCTTCGCGACCGGCCAGGCGACTATCGATCTGACCTCGACACGGCTGCGTCGGCACGGCAGTCGGTGCGTCGAACTGCAGGATGAAGCCGCCGCCACGATGGAAGCGTCGGCCATGGAGTTTGGCGGCGAGCACGGCATGGTGCTTTTCGGGAAGTCGTCCGTCCACGCCACACAGGTCCGGGTCGCCGACAGCGGCTCACACGGCATCTGCCTGCGACAACAAGCCCGCGGATGGTTCGACCGCTGCGTCTTCACGGGTAATCGCAGCGCCGGAATTGCCTGTCCCGACGCTCATGAAGGCGGTCCGGTCCGGGCCACCCGCTGCACTTTTTCGGGCAACGGGATGCGGCCCATCTGCCGCGGTCCGCTGCACATCAGCCCGCTGGTGCCGACGCCGATTCGCATCGATGGCCCGCAGGTCACGTGCATGACGGAACCTAAAGCCACCATTGAGTTCTATGTCGACCATGTAGGCGAAGCCGCCCGATACCTCAAAACGGTCACTGCGGACGGCATGGGACGGTTCACCGTGGATTGCCGCGACGTTCCGGCCGGTCGCGTGATCACCGCCGCAGCCACGTCCGAGGAATCAACGAGCGAGTTCAACGTGGTCGCTGCGAACGACAGCGGCCCCATCCTGGCCGCCCTGCTGGGCGACACCGGTCCCCTGTCTGACGAGGGGGGGCAGATCCGCCTGGAATCGCTGCTCAGACGCTGGGAAGCCGACACACGATTGGTCTTCCATCTCGTCAACCCGCCGAACTCCGCGGTCGAGCGTTACGTCCGATTCCTCGTAGACCGCATCAATGACTGGACCGGCGCCTCACTGCAATCGGAACTGGGTATCGGCCAGATCAGACGCCCGCCCGGCAAGGCGGTCGTTCTGCCCATCCGGTATGTCACGGCCGACTCACCCAACCTGGTCGGTCGGGGCGGCGCAACTTTCATGGCGTGGGATGCGGGCGGTTCGTTCATGCCGCCGATGGAAGTCGTGCTGGCCGTCGCCCAGGACCCGAGACGGACATGTCCGCGTGTGCTGGCTCATGAGATCGGGCACACGCTGGGGTTGTGTCACGCCCGCGTCGGCCTGCTCTCGCGCATGCAGGGGATCACCCCCCCACCGAAGGACAGCGGCTACGTCAACGATTTCTCTCCGATGATGACGTACTACGACGTGCTCGCACTGCAGATACTGCATGACCGCCGGAACACCGGCCGTCTGACACTCGGCCGACTGGTGGAAAAGGGTGCAATCCCCAAAAACACCGCCGGAGTCTCTGCGAGCGACACCTTCTCGCGATCACTGTTCGGCCCGGGCACGCGCCCTGCTCCCCCGGTCACTCCGGCCAGTCGCCCGTGAAGATCTCGACGGCCGGGCCGGTCATGTAGACGTGATTGTCCGACTCCCGCCATTCGAGGGCCAGATCGCCTCCGGGCAGATGAGCGGTGATTGTGCGGCCGCTGCGTCTGGTCAGGACGCCTGCAACGCACACGGCCGAGGCGCCCGTTCCGCAGGCCTGCGTCGCCCCGCTACCTCGTTCCCAGGTGAGCATTCTCACTTCGCCGGGGTGGAGCACGTCGACGAAATGCACGTTGGTGCGTTCGGGGAAGATGGCGGCGGTCTCGATGCGGCGGCCTTCGATTTCCAGGTTCCACCCGGCCGGCCCGCGATCGTTCAGCAGCTTGAGCGGGACGCCGTAGATGACCGCGTGCGGATTGCCCGTCGACACGCAGGTCATGAGTGCCTGATGGTCGAGGATTTCGATCGCATAGTCGACCATTTGTTCCTGGGTCAGCTTGACCGGCAGGTCTTCGGGACGCAGAAGGGGCTCGCCCATGTCCACGCAGGCGGAGGTCACCTTGCCGCCCTCGATGTTCAGATCGATCGTCTTGATACCCGCGTCGGTCTCGATTCGCAGCGGGTTGTTGCGCGAGAGGCCATGGTCGTACACGTACTTGGCCAGGCACCGAACGCCGTTGCCGCACATCTGGCCGCGGCTGCCATCCACGTTGTACATCTCCATCCGCGCGTCGGCCGTCTTGGAGGGACAGATGAGGATCAGACCGTCGCTGCCGACGCCGGTGTTGCGATCGCTGACCGCCCGAGCCAGCGCGGCAGCATCGGCGACCCGCTCCTCGAAGCAGTTAACGTAGATATAGCAATTGCCCAAACCGTGCAGTTTTGTGAACTTCATGGCTATTGCATCGCTGTCGATCCGGTTCCGCAGAGCCGGCGGTACGTCGCTGAAGCCGGCCTATGGCCGTGCCGCAAGGATAACCGATGGCTGACAATCGATCCACGGACGGGCTCGCCCCCCCACCTGCTTCCGCGGTACGCTAACACCATTGTGGTTGTGATATACGCCCAAAAAGGGGCTGATTGCCTCCACACGTCGGCCGTGGAGGCCGTCTCTCGACTGGGCAACCGCCCCGTCACGATCATTCACGGAAACGATGACATTGAGATGCCGGTCCTGCATTCGCAGGCACTTTATGACGCAGCAGTGCCCCCGCGCGGGATCTGGTTCGGGCGAGGTCCACACAATGGCATCGCCACCACTGAGCCGAGGGCGTACGAACGTCGGGTCTTTGCCTTCCTGGAGGCTCATAACCACAACATGTTGCTAAAGAATAACTTACGATCGATCGGAGGCCTGCGAATGCTTCGGATCTCGTTCCGCCTGCGGCTCTGGTTGAGACTTCCGATGACACGAGTTGCCAATTAGGCCGTATTATTCTTGTCTATTGACTTTTGGCAGACCATGTCATATTGTGTCTCCATGCGTCACCAAAGACGGACGGAGAGGCCCAATGACACTCACAGTGCGAGATGCCGCCAAACTGCTAAGCGTGTCGGAACGAACGATCTACCGCTGGATCGACGGCGGCTCTCTGCCTGTCTACCGCGTTGGGGATCAGTTCAGGTTCAACAGGACTGAACTGCTCGAGTGGGCCACATCGAAGAAGCTGAACGTCTCGGCGGAGATCTTCGCCGAACCGGAGCATGACCAAGAGACGCCGTGCAAGCTCTCGGAGGCCCTCAGAGCCGGCGGGATCTTCTATCGAATCGAAGGCTCGGATAAGGAATCCGCGATCAGATCTGTCGTCGATATTCTCCGGCTTCCGGACGACGTGGACCGCGAGTTCCTCTACCAGGTGCTGCTGGCCCGCGAGTCGCTGGGCTCCACGGGGATGGGCGAAGGCATCGCCATCCCCCACGTTCGTAACCCGGTGGTTCTGCACGTTACCCAGCCTTCCGTAACGCTCTGTTTTCTCGAACGTCCGATCGAGTTCGGAGCGCTCGACGGCCAACCCGTACACACGCTGTTCACGCTAATCAGCCCCACCGTCCGCTCGCACCTGCGGATGCTCTCCTTGCTCTCGTTCGCGCTTCGCGATCCCGCGTTCAAACAGGCACTCAAAACGCAGGCTCTACGAGATGCCATCCTGGCCGAGGTCGTACGAATCGAGTCATCCCTCGCATCCGCGAGCCAGCCTGTCTTGCCCGGCGGTGCCGAAAGCAGATGAACATGGCTTTTCTCCTGACAGGCATTGCCATCATGATGGCCGGTGGGCTTGCGGCCCTGCTGGTGCCGCGTCGGGGGCATTGGGCGTCTACCCTGGGATCCACCGGTGTTGTGGCCGGTTGCGTCACCGGGCTGATACCGGCAGTTCGTATCCTGCTCGGAGCACCCGCTGAGGTGCTTCATCGGCCCTGGTCGGTGCCGTACGGTTCATTTCACGTTGAGTTGGACGCGTTGTCCGCGTTCTTCCTCATCCCGATCCTCCTGCTGTGTGCTTTGGCGGCCATCTACGGCATCGAGTACTTGCGTCCGTATCGCGATCGCAAGTCGCTCGGCGCATCCTGGTTCTTCTTCAGCCTCCTGGTTGCCAGCATGATCCTGGTCACCACTGCGCGCAATATCGTGTTGTTCCTCGTGGCGTGGGAGGTCATGTCGCTCGCCTCGTTCTTCCTTGTGACATTCGAGCACGAGGACGAGAAAGTGAGTCAAGCGGGCTGGACGTACCTTGTGGCCACGCACTTGGGAACGCTGTTCCTGCTGGCGATGTTTGCGTTGCTGGGGTCTTACTCGGGATCGCCGGAACTCGCGGGAGGCGCCTCTCCGGTCAAGGCGGTTGCCGACCATGCGAGCCTGCTGTTCATTCTGGCCATCGTTGGTTTCGGAACGAAGGCGGGCTTCATGCCCTTTCACGTCTGGTTGCCCGAGGCTCACCCGGCCGCCCCGAGCCATGTGTCCGCGGTCATGTCGGGCGTCATGATCAAGACGGGCATCTATGGGCTGGTAAGAACGCTGACGTTGCTCGGGCCGCCGCCTGCGTGGTGGGGCTGGCTGCTGATCGCCATCGGGTTGGTATCGGGCGTGCTCGGCGTCTTGTTTGCCCTGGCACAACACGACCTCAAGCGCCTCCTTGCCTACCACAGCGTGGAGAACATCGGAATCATCGCAATCGGCCTGGGGGTCGGACTGCTGGGGCTCAGTCTGCATTCAGTCTCGATGGCTGTTCTGGGCTTCGGCGGCGGGCTGCTGCACGTGCTCAACCACGCGTGCTTCAAAGGGCTGCTGTTTCTCGGGGCCGGATCGGTGCTGCACGCCACCGGTAGCCGGGAGATCGACCGGCTCGGTGGCCTCCTCAAACGAATGCCTTGGACCGGCTGGACCTTCCTGGTCGGCGCTGCGGCGATCGCCGGCTTGCCCCCGCTCAACGGTTTCGTGAGCGAGCTGCTGATTTACCTGGGGGCGCTGGAGGGCGTGCGGACGACATCGCCGCTGCATCTGCTTCTCATGGCAGGCGCGGTCGCCGGGTTGGCCCTGATTGGCGGACTGGCGTTGGCCTGTTTCGCCAAGGCGTTCGGCGTGGTTTTCCTCGGCGAGGCGCGATCGGCAGACGCCGCCTGCGGCCACGAGTGCGGCTGGCTGATGCGCGTGCCGATGCTGGTTCTGGCTGCTGCGTGCGTTGCGATTGGTTTGCTGGGACCGTTGGCGGTTCTCTCACTTGCCCGGGCAATCGCGGTTGTCGGCGGCATGCCCGAGAACGTTGTCCGTGCGACGATCGTCAGTCCTTGCGATGTTCTCATCGCGGTCGTCGGGGTCAGTGTCATTCTGCTGCTGCTCACGGCCGGGCTGATCGTCTTGCGCCGCCGGCTTCTTGCCGACCGGGTCGTCTCAAGAACGGTGACGTGGGATTGCGGTTACGCGCGCCCGACCGCCCGCATGCAGTATACCGCGTCGTCCTTTGCCCAACCGCTCACGCGTTTCTTCCAGCCGTTCCTGAGAACCCGCACCGCCCTGACTCCCCCGGTTGACTACTTTCCCCCGTCGGCTTTTTTTGCCTCGCACACCGATGATGTCTGGCGAGAGAAGGGATACAGCCCGGTGTTCCGGGGGGCGGCGTGGGTGTTTTCGAAGCTGCGCTGGCTTCAGCACGGTCGAGTCCAGACCTACGTCTTGTACATCGCCGTCACGCTGTTGGCTTTGCTGCTCTGGAAGTTGAGATAGGCCATGCGAGTCTTCAGTTTGTGCCAACCACTACTGGCCCTGACGCTGGCCCCGCTCCTGCTGGGAATCATCAGCAGGGTAAAGGCGTTCGTTGCCGGACGCAGCGGGCCGCCGCTGATCCAGCCCTATCTCGACCTGCTCCGGCTGCTTGGTAAGGGCGCGGTATACAGCCGGACGACAACAGCGGTTTTCCGACTGGCTCCGGTCGTCGGGCTGGCGGCCGTGACGGCGGCGGTGCTGCTGCTTCCGATCGGTGGAACCAGGGCCGTCATCGCTTTCCCCGGTGATCTGGTATTGCTGGCCTACCTCTTGGGCCTGTTGAGATTTCTCACTGTGATCGGCGCCCTGGACACCGGATCGAGCTTCGAGGGCATGGGCGCCAGCAGGGAGGTTCATTTCTCGTCGCTGGCCGAGCCGGTCCTGATGCTCGCAGTGGCCGCTCTGGCCCGCAAACTGGACAGTATTTCGCTCTCGGGGATCTACATGCCCCTCTCGTTCGGAACGTGGCTCGCGGCGGGCCCGGCGCTGGTGATGGCCGCGGTCGCGATGCTGGTCATTGTTCTCGCTGAGAACGCCCGGATCCCCGTCGACGACCCCAACACGCACCTTGAACTCACCATGATCCACGAAGTCATGGTTCTGGACTACAGCGGGCCCGACCTGGCGTTCATACTCTACGGGGCCGCGCTCAAACTGTGGGTGTTCGGCTCGCTGCTCGTCGGATTGTGTGTGCCCGTGCGAACAGGCTGGTTCGTCGTTGATGCCGGTGCGTTTGTGCTGGGCATGTTCGCGCTGGCCGTCATCGTGGGCATCATCGAGTCGGCGATGGCCCGGCTTCGTTTGCTGCGGGTGCCGCAACTGCTGGTCGGGGCCGGAGCCCTTGCGGTTCTCGCGCTTGTGCTGGTAGCGAGGTCATAGGATGCAAGCCTACACGGATCTGGTTCTGATTACCGTTGCCTTGACCAACCTGGCCCTGACCGGCGTTGCGTCTCTGGGCACCTGCATCCGCGTCATGGCGCTGCAGGGCGTGCTTCTGGGCATCGTAACGGTGACTGTTCAACAGGAAGGTGTCTCTGTACACACGTTGGTGTTCGTGACAATCGCGGTTGTGCTCAAGGGTTTTGTCTTCCCTCGGCTGCTGCTGCGAGCGGTTCGCGAGGCAGGCGTGCGGCGAGAGGTGGAGCCGTTCATCGGTTTCACGTTCTCCTTGCTGATCGGGACGTTGGCTCTGCCGGCAGCCATGTGGCTGGGCGCACGTCTGCCGGCGGCCACACCGCAGGCCCCGCCGCTGGCCGCGCCCGTCGCGTTCCACGCGATTCTCGTCGGCTTGTTCCTGATCGTCAGCCGGCGCAAGGCCATCACCCAGGTCCTCGGCTACCTGGCGATGGAAAACGGGATCTTCTTGTTCGGCGTCGCTCTGGTGCGTCAGGCAACGCTGCTGGTCGAGCTTGGGATTCTTCTGGATGTTTTCGTGGCGGTGTTCGTCATGGGGATTGCGATCTTCCACATCAGTCGGGAGTTCGACCACATGGACACCGACCGGCTGTCCTCGTTGAAGGAATGAAAGCATGGTCGTGGCGCTCTTCCTGGTTCCTGCTCTGGCCGGCATTGCCGCATTCTTCATCCGGCCGCACGGCCCGCGACGAGCCCTGCTGCCGGCCGTGGCGGTGGCCCACGCGTCGCTCACAGGCCTTGCATGGCTGGGACTGCCCGCACCGGCCCTTCAGGGTCTGCTCAAGCTGGACGAACTGGGCCTGCTCTTCCTGAGTATCACGAGCGCCCTCTTTCTGGTCGCTTCGTTCTACGCGGTGGGGTACCTGAAGCGTGAAACACCCGACCGTCGGCCTGACTTCGAACAGGGCTTCCTCTTCGACAACATTCCGGAGGCCGTCTTCATCGGCTGCCTGTTGTTGTTCCTGGCCATGATGACTCTGGTGAGTCTCAGTGCCCACGTCGGCCTGATGTGGGTGGCTGTTGAAGCGACGACGCTGGCCAGTGCGCCCTTGATCTATTTCCATCGGCACCATCGTTCCCTCGAGGCCGCCTGGAAGTATCTGCTCATCTGTTCGGTGGGTATTGCCCTGGCGCTGCTGGGCATCTTCTTCCTGGCCGTCGCGGCAGCCGACGTGGCGGGAACGGCCACTTCGCTGCTGATGGATGATCTGGTGCGCCGAGGCGCCGCATTGAACCGACCGTGGCTTTCAGCGGCATTCATCTTCCTTCTGGTCGGATACGGCACCAAAATGGGCCTGGCTCCGCTGCACACGTGGCTGCCCGACGCGCACAGCGAGTCGCCTTCAGTCGTGTCCGCCCTGCTGTCGGGAGCCCTGCTCAATTGCGCCTTCCTGGGCATCTTGCGTGCACACCAGGTACTGACAGCGGCCGGCTGCGCCGTCCTCGGACAGGAACTGCTGGTACTGTTGGGGCTGGTTTCCATGGGCACCGCCGCCGTCTTCATCATTGGTCAACAGGACTACAAGCGTCTGCTGGCCTACTCAAGCGTCGAGCACATCGGCATCCTTGCCTTGGGAGTCGGCCTGGGCGGGGCCGGCGTGTTCGGCTCGATGCTGCACGCGGTCAATCACTCGTTGACCAAGGCGATGCTGTTTCTCGTGGCCGGTAATCTGCTGGCGGTCTACAACTCCAAGTCCTGCCGAGATGTCCGCGGCGCGCTGCGAGTCATGCCGTTTTCGGCAGCACTCTGGATTGCGGGGTTCCTGGCCATTACCGGGTCACCGCCTTTCGGGCCGTTCCTGAGCGAGTTCACAGTCCTCAAAGCCGCCCTGGACCAGGGGCGAGCGGTCGTGGCTATTCTGTACCTGGGCTGTCTGGGGATCATATTCGTCGGCATGGCTTCGGTTTTCGTACGAATGACGCAGGGACAGGCGAGTCTGCCGATGGACCAACCGCGGGCCCGTGAGCCCTTGTTGAGCGTGATACCCCCGGCAGTCCTGGGCGTGCTCGTCTTGTGTCTCGGTGTTCACGTTCCGACGCCGTTGAACAGCTTGCTCCACCGGGCCGCACAAATGGTAGGAGGATCCTGATGGCCGCAAGCAACGTGCTGGTCTTGTACAACGGCGCTTCGGCCGCCGCGGACAGCATCCCCACACTGGGGATCGACGAGTTTCGCAGCGCGGTGATCGACGGCGTCGAGCGGAACGGCCGGTTGGCGGCCATGATGGCGACGCCGTCCCAGGATGGACGAATGCGGCTTCTGGCAGCGGTTGCTCACGGGAGCCGGGGCAGCCTGGCAGTGTGCGGCACGGTCGTGGACGACTCGTACCCCGCACTGACAACCGAGTGTCCTGCCGCGCACTGGTTCGAACGGGAGATTGCCGAGCAGTGGGGAGTGCGGCCGGAGGGGCATCCCTGGCTCAAGCCGATCCGCTTTCACAAGTCGTATCGGCCGGGCCACGATGCCTGGGACCGTGGGACTTCGACCGTCATCGAGCCCTGCGTCACCAACTACTTTGCGATGGAAGGCGAGGAGGTCCACGAAGTCGCGGTCGGGCCGGTACATGCCGGGATCATCGAGCCGGGGCACTTCCGGTTTCAATGCCATGGCGAGGACGTCTATCACCTTGAGATCTCCCTGGGATTTCAGCACCGCGGCGTGGAGCGCGCTCTGATCGGCGGACCGGGACCTCGGACGATCCACTACGCCGAGACACTGGCCGGTGACACGTCGATCGGCCACGCAACGGCCTGCAGCCAACTCCTCGAAACGCTGAGCGAAGTCCGTGTGCCCGCTCGCGCCCAGATCATTCGTGGAATCGCGCTGGAACTCGAACGGCTCGCGAATCACACCGGCGACCTTGGTGCGCTGGCCGGCGATGTCGGTTTCCTGCCCACCGCGTCGTATTGCGGAAGGATTCGCGGCGATTTCCTCAACATGACGGCCCTGATCTGCGGCAGCCGCTTCGGACGCGGGCTTGTTCGTCCCGGCGGTGTCGCGTTTGATCTTGACGACAGCCGGCGGACTCAACTGATGGAAAGGCTCGACGCTGCCCGGCAAGACGTCACCCAAGCAGTGGATCTGCTCTGGGACAGCCCCTCAGTACTCGCCCGGTTCCAGGAGACCGGAGTCGTGGATCGAAAGACGGCGGTTGATCTTGGCCTGGTCGGCGTGGCCGCGAGAGCATGCGACATCGAGCGAGATGTCCGCCACGAATTCCCCACGGGCATATACAGGCTCGCGCACATACCCGTCTCGATGGCTGAGGCCGGAGACGTGTTCGCCCGGGCATTCGTTCGATGGCTCGAGATTCAGCGGTCGCTGGCTTTCATACAGGACCAACTCCGTTCGCTGCCGTCAGGGGAGGACCGGGTGGCGGCCAAGCCTCTGGGCCGGTCTCGAATCGCCGTGAGCCTGGTGGAAGGATGGCGGGGCGAGATCTGCCACATGGCCTTGACCAGTGACACCGGGGCTTTGGCCGCCTACAAGGTCGTTGATCCGTCGTTTCACAACTGGATGGGCCTGGCGATGGCCTTGCGCAACCAGCAGATCTCCGATTTTCCGCTGTGCAACAAGAGCTTCAATCTGTCCTACTGCGGACATGACCTGTAGGAGTTGACATGCTGAGCCTTCTGACCACCCGTCTGCAGCAGAGACACCGCACGATTGCCTACCCGGCGGCCGAGCCGGTTCTTCCGGACCGCCTTCGCGGCCGACCCACGATTGACGACTCCAAGTGCGGCGACGGCTGCGATGCCTGTACACGCATCTGCCCGACGCAAGCGATTCAGGCCGAGAGCAAGAGCACCAGCATCGATCTGGGCAGATGCCTCTTCTGCGCTGAGTGCGCTCAGGCATGTCCGGCGGGAGCGGTCGCTTTCACAACGGAATACCGGCTCGCAACACGTTGTCGCGACGACTTGGTTGTCAGCTCCGATCCCTACCGTTTGGCTGAAGCGCTGGACGCGCAATCGCGGCGCCTGTTCGGTCGCTCCCTCAAGCTCCGCCAGGTCAGTGCCGGCGGCTGCAATGCCTGCGAAGCCGACCTCAACGTCTTGACCACTGTGGTATTCGATCTCAGCCGATTCGGCATTCAATTCGTTGCCTCACCCCGCCACGCCGACGGGCTCGTGGTGACGGGTCCGGTGACAGCGAACATGAAACAGGCGTTGCTCAAGACCTATGAGGCCACGCCGGCTCCGAAACTCGTCATCGCGGTCGGGGCCTGCGCCATTTCAGGTGGCCCATACGGCGGGCATGAAGAGGTGCTCGGCGGCGCGGCTGCCTGCCTGCCGGTTGACCTGTTCGTGCCTGGGTGCCCGCCTCATCCAATGACCATCCTCGATGGCCTGCTGAGGATGTTGGGCAGGATCTGACAGCGGTCGGTGATAGGGCCACGATTCAGCCTGCGGCGGCGCCGGCGGCGGGCTGGGTGGCGGGTTGAATCTGCCTGCGGAGATCGGCAAGACTGGCGGCCAAGGTGGTGCCCAGACGATCGGGAGGAACCGCCTGAGTCAATTTATCCAGGAAGGCCCAGACGCCCTTGGGATCAGTCCTGGCCGTGTCGCGGGCGTAGTCCAGGACTTGCTCGGCCACGACCTGACGAGACTCGGGGGCAAGCTGAACCTCGGCCACCAGGCGGATGGCTTCGTCGGGAAAGGCGGTGATGACCTGCATGCGATCCTTGGGGACCATTCTCATGAAAATCGCCTGATACGCCTCCCAGGCTTTCTTCTGGACCGCGACGGACAGCTCGATCTTGGGGTCAAATCGGGTTCGCAATGGCACGAGGTGCTCCGGCCGTCCTCCCAGATGGCCCAAGGCGGTCACCGCCGCCTCGCGCACACCCGGATCCTGCTCGACGGCCAAGCGCTCGATAACGAGAGGCAATCGGTCCCCAGCCGGTTTGCCGGCGGCGCCGATTCCGCGAATGGCTGATTGGCGGATGGCCGGGACATACTCGTCTGAGCCTGCGTATTTGACCAGGACATCGAGACAATCGGGGGCGGCGATACTGGCCATGGCATCGATCACGGCTGCCCGAAGCTTATCGTCTCCGAGGCCGGCCTCGGCTCGTTGGAGCAGGGCCCTGGTGACGGGTTGGAGATCGACAGTACCCTGCGAGGACTTGGCGAATTCGATCAGAGATGCCAAGGCGCCGGCGGCCTTGGCCGCCACTGAGTCCACCGGGTCCTGAAGTCCCTCCAGACAAACTGGAATCGACGCGGGATTCTGCAGGTAGCCCAGCGCGTGGTAGATCAGCTCTTTGGTGGCGGGCGATTCTTCCTTGGCTAGCCGTGCTTCGAGCAGATGGGAATCCTCCTGCTGACGCAGATCGCGGAGAATCTCGATCACTCTCCGACGAACCGACTCCTCGGGATCGTCGATCATGGTCCGCAACTGGGCGAGTATCACGGGGGCCGGCTCGACCTGCTTTTTCTTAAGGGCCTGATAGATGGCCTCCAAGGCGGTCTCACGCACGAATGAACGTCGTGAGGCCAGCCAGAGCTTCAATCGCTCCGTGCGGTCGGCGTCGGTGGGAAGCAGAGCATAGAACTCGCGAGCCAAGACCACCCATTCGTCGATGACGAGTTGCCGGTCGATCTCCGCGAGCCGATGATCGACGACGGCGTCGCCCCGATAGCCGGCTAACGCGGCCACTGCCGCCTCGCGAAGCGTGGGCTCTTTATGATCCAGCAGGGAGAGCAAGGGCTGACGGAAAAGAGGATCCTTGCTTCGGACTTCGGCGATAGCCTCGCAGACCGCCAGTTTGGCGGCTTCATTGTTGCTGCTTGCGAATATGGGCAGCAGAGCCTGAACACCTTCGGGGGAGTTGAGTTTCAGGATCTGGACCGCCGCCTCGCGGCGGACTTTGGGATCGCTCTGCCCGGCGATCTTGAGGACCAGCTCGGCCAGTGTCACGGCATCTGCAGCAGCGGGGCTGGAGGCCGGGGCCGATTGGGTGGCGAAAGTGCCCGGGACAGCAGGCGAGAGGGCCAAGAGGGCGCAGATCACGACTACCCTACTGAGGCGCATCGCCGACCATCCTGGCAGCAGTTGTCCCAACGTCTTCCTGCCTTGTAGACGCCTTTTCACCGTTTCTTATTCCGGAGCCCGTCGTGCAACCGTCCTGAGAACTTGCTTCTACCCTGCCGCGGAAAAAATCGCAAGTCGTGTGCCCTGACAGAGCGCAAAATCCCCCTTGGCCCCGGCACCTTTAGAGATGTCCGGCGGTTCCACCCCCAAACATCTGTGCTATCTGCATAAGCATCGGAAATCCGCCACCAAGGCAATCAGTCGAAATAGGAAGGACTGCGGCAGCCCCTTCGGCCAATGTGGCTGGTGCCTCCGGGCGACATCGTCAATAATGGGCTCGGCCGAGCCGTCCCACGGGTCGATGTCGGCCATGCCTCAGGCAATGCGGAGGTTCTGATGCAAATACGCCACGTTTTGGCAACTTGTTCACTGATTCTGGTTTGGAGTCCGGCCGTTCTGGGCGCCGAACCGGGCGTCTCGGTTGACGGCGACAAGCTGACGGTGCGGACGGCGACCGCGGAGGCGGTGTTCAATGGCATGGCCATCGTCAGTCTGACCAGCGCGGACGGCAAGGTCCAGTTTGCCGGACCGGAGCCGTCGGCTCACGGGGTGGATCTGTTCTACCTCAACGGGAGCAACCTGGGGCAGGACAAGCATCAGCAGGTGAGCGTTCGGCAGATGTCTCCCCTGGCCGCCCGGATCGTGGTCGAGGGGGATGATTCCCGCCGGTCGCTGCTGGTGGCGGTGGACCCGGACACGCAGGACATCCGCGTCACGCCGGACGGGTTATCCAACCGGCGAGGGCTCAGGTCGGTCGGCTGGCGGGTGCCCTTTGCGGCTGAAAGTACGGTCATCCTGCCGGTCGTCAACGGGATTCAACTCAAGCCGGACCAGCCCTGGCCAGGGAATGGGCGGTTTTTGTGGCCTTCCCAGTGGTGTGCCCAACTGGCGATCGTCGAGCGGGACGGGGCGAGCCTGATGGTGCATTGCGAAGATACCCAGATGCGGTTCAAGGCGGTCCGGGTCACACGCAGCGGGCCGAAGACCGAGTTGTGCTTTGAGAGCGAGCCGACCGGACCGCTGTGGGATAACCGGACGGCCGGGGGCATCGAGTGGCGGATCAACACCTACAAGGGCGACTGGAAGGTGCCCGCCACGCGGTATCGTGACTGGTTGAACAAGACCTATGAACTGGCCGAGAAGCGCAAGCATCGGCCGGCGTGGGTGGACAAGATCTCGCTGGCGGTGTGCTGGGCGAATACGAGCAGCGAGGCATTTCTCGATGCCCTGGCCGAGGTGCACCCGCCCGAGGAAACACTCATCCACCTCTCAGGGAACTGGCGAACCGACAAGTACGACGTCAATTACCCCGACTACACGCCCAACGACAAAGGCCTGAGCTACATGGCCAAGGCCCGCAAAATGGGCTTCCATGTGATGCCCCATTTCAACTACTTCGCCGTGTGGATGAAACACCCGTTCTTTCAGGAGGTTCGCGATTTCCAGATTCGGTCGGTGGACCTCAACAGCCCCGAGGGCTGGTACTGGCCGCCGCAGACGTATGATTACACGCGAATGGCTTTTATCCATCCCGGGCTGGGCTTGTGGCGTGACAAACTGATCGATGTGCTACTGGAGACGTGCGGGAAAATGGAAACCGACGCCGCGTTCATCGACCAGACGCTGTGCACCTGGAACACCGACAACGGCCAGGTCCAGGGGATGAACACCGTCGAGGGGATGTGGCAAATGCAGGAGGAGTTCGCCTCGGTGCGGCCGGGGCTGGTGCTGGCGGGAGAGGGGCTCACAGAGATCTCATTCCAGCGGCAGTGCTTCGCCCAGGCACACATCCACGACGGCTGGGGCGATCTGGAAGCCAAACACCCCCAGGGCGTGCATCCGATCGGATCGTTCCTCTGGGCCGGCCACACGAGACTGATCGGCTACTATCATCTGAACCCGGACAACAAGGATTTCGACCTCGGGGTTGAGGTATACGAGCGGATGGGCGCCCTGCCCACCATCGTGAGCGGAAATCCCAAGCACTTGAAAGAGATGTCGGCGGGGACCAGGCGGATTTTTGAAAGAGCAAAGAAAAGAGGGAGCTAACAGCTTTTAGCTCTTAGCTGTTAGCTTGGGGGGTGCCATGCCCACGCAGAGCCGTGGGCCTGTCTCTTATACACATCTCCGAGCCCACGAGACAGCGC
>JAUCQB010000154.1 GCA_030372985.1 Phycisphaerae bacterium | reverse complement strand
CGCTGTCTCGTGGGCTCGGAGATGTGTATAAGAGACAGGCGCGGGATGGAGCAGTTTCTGGCAGACCTGATTCTCGAACCAGCCCTTGCCGAGGCGATCATCGCCAGGGTCACGGATTACACCCGGCGGCTTGCGTTGGCGTCGGCAGCTGCCGGAATCGACGTCCTCTGTTTCTACGACGATGCCGGCATGCAGACGGGCATGCAGATCTCGCCGGACATGTGGCGGCGGTTTATCAAACCTGCTTGGCGCGCGATTCTCGACAGTGTCAGAACCCTCGCGCCGCACGCGAAGACGTTCCTCCACAGTTGCGGCAACATCCGGGAGATTGTCCCCGACATCGTGGAACTCGGGTTCGACATCCTGCACCCCATACAGCCGGAGTGCATGGACTTCACGGAGGTGTACCGCGAGTTCGGCCGCCACATCACATTATGTGCCACCATCAGTTCGCAGCGCGTTTTCCCATTCGGTTCGGCCGACGAGGTCCGCGAGGAGGTGCGGCGGCTGAAGGCAGTCTGCAGGGCGGATCGCCGCTGCATTCTCTGCCCGTCAAACAAAGTTCAATCGGAGACCCCGTGGGCAAACATCATCGCGTTTGCCGAGCAAGCACGGACGGATCGATAACTGGTGCCCTTTTCGATTGGGTTTCTGGGACAACCGCCAGAGTGTCACTTCGCGCCGAATCACCGTCGTTTCCGGAGTCCACCGGTAGTGAGGTTCATCGGCGACGGCAGAGCATGGCCCATTCTCAATTCCACATTCTCAATTCTGCATTCCCCGGCGTTGCCGCGTGCAACGCTGGGGTTAAGCTTGGACCGGCAAGTCTCCACCGCCTCCGGCGGCTCCGACCCTGCCCTACCCCCTTCCACACGTGTTCTCAACCCGTCGGCATGGCATCTTTCCAGCGCCTGCCGCAAAGCTTCCTCCGCGATTGTCGTCCCACTGAAAACGAAAGCTTCGGGTAGCTTCTCCTTGCTTTTCGCGCCCCGCTTGTGCGATAATGACCCCGTGGCCGGTGGGTGGGTTCGCGTATCCTGACCCGGCCATAAGCTGAGGCAGAGCAGGGATGAGAGAGACGCCGAACGGCGTGCTCTCTTTTTTCGTGCGCCGGGCGGGTCACAAAAAGCGGCAAACAGGCCACCTGCAACGAGAGGCAACATTATGGACATCGCAGCGACCGCAGTCTTGTTGGTGTGGGCGAGTCTCTCGCCGGCGGTCCCGGTGCCGACCCTCAGGTACGAGTTCAACTCGGCCGGGACACAAGCGGACACCGGCATCGCGCCGGCCGCTCCGGCACTGCTGACGGGGGCGGGGATCGTGCCCGAGAGTCCGGCGGGCTTCTCGGCGGGGTCTCTGGATCTGACGCTGAACGGAGCTAACAACATCTATGCCGGGCCGTCGGGGGGAGTGTCCAAGATCAACGCCCCGAGCCAGATGACGGTCACCTTTTGGCTCAATCTGCGCGGCGATCCCAATGCGAGAGACTGCGTGGCCAGCGACCTGGCTCGATGGATTGCCTATGAGGGTACAGGAGGATGGGACATCCGTATTGAGCAACTCGGCGGGCCCCCGACCGCTTCGAATTTCCGCCTCACATTCGGCCAGCAGCGGGGTCACACGACCCACGAGAACAAGCAAGGACTCTACTCGGGCGTGCTTGACGCGGACCGCAAGTGGGTCTTCGTCGCCGTGTCGTATGACGCTTCGAGGACCGTGCGGTTCTACAGCGGCACAGAGGCGGCGGCCGTCGGCGCGTCGGGGACCCCGGCGATTTTCAGCTATCCGATATGGCCCAACACCGAGCCGGTCCGGATCGGCGGAGATACGGGTTTCCCTTCACTTGACTACACTCCACCGGCGTGGATCGATGATTTCAGGTTTTACAGCCAGGCGCTGACCCTGTCAGAACTGGAGCAGGTCCGGCTGGCCAACGTCCCGGAGCCCGCCGCGCTGCTGCTCCTTGTTCTCGGCGGGCTGGCCGTGATACGGCGGGGTCATCGCGTCCGTGCCACGATAGTCCCGGCCGTACTGGTGGTGTGCCTTCTGTCGGCGGTATCTGCTCGCGCCAACGTCTTCGACATGCCCCCTGGCCTGACCAACCTGAAAGTGGTCACTGTGGGGGACTCGGGGAACCAGGGCGAGCTTTCGGGTGCGGGCGCAGGCGGCTATGGTCCCGACCGCATCTGTGGAGCCGTGGATTACATCTACAACGTTAGCAGGTATGAGGTGACCGCTGGGCAGTATGCGGAGTTCCTGAACAAGGTGGCAGCGACGGACACGTATGGTCTGTACGATGTCCGCATGGATAACGACGCTTATCCCGGCCTTCTGGGCTGCAACATCAAACGCACTGGCTCATCGGGGAGTTACGCCTATAGTGTGCCCTCGGAGTGGGCCAATCGCCCGGTCAACTACGTGACTTACTGGGACGCTTGCCGGTTCGCCAATTGGCTGCACAACGGCCAACCCACAGGCGAACAGGGTACGGGCACGACGGAGACGGGGGCATATGCACTAACGTCCGCGGGCATTAGTGACAACACAGTGGCCCGGAATGACAACTGGAAGTGGGCGGTGACCAGCGAGGACGAGTGGTACAAGGCGGCCTACTACAACCCAGCCACGAGCAGTTACTACGACTACCCGACCAGCAGCAACAGCATCAACACCGATATGGCCAATTACGGTATGTGCGTTGGACACACAACTGACGTCGGCTCGTACGCGCATGCGAGTTCCTACGGGACATTCGATCAGGCTGGGAACGTCTGGGAGTGGAATGAAATGGCTCGTGATTCGGGCGGCAATCTGCGGGGCGCGTCGTTCTCCTACCATCCCGATCAGGCCCTGTGCGCGTCATGGCGGTGGGAGGGCATAGCAGCCTGTGAGTTCTCCAACGTCGGCTTCCGTGTTGTCCAGGTCCCCGAGCCCGCCTCAGCGATGTTGTTTGTCATGGGCGGCGTCTTGGTCGTAGGTCGCCGGGTTCGGCGCTTCGGTGCCACGATAGTCCCGGCAGTTCTGGTGGGCGTCCTCCTGCCGATGGCATCTACACGCGCCAACGTCTTCGACATGCCTCCGGGCCTGACCAGCCTGGAGGTGGTCACCGTGGGGAATCCGGGAAATGCGGGAGAACTGTCCGGTGAGGGCGCAGGCGGGTACGGTCCTGATCGGGTTTGTGGGGCTGTGTCCTACACCTACAACATCGGCAAATATGAGGTGACGGCAGGTCAGTACACGGAGTTTCTTAACGCGGTGGCGAAGACCGACGCGTATGGTCTCTACAACCCCAACATGTGGGCGGGTGCTGACGGACGCAATTGCGGGATTCAGAGGAGCGGCTTGTCTGGCAGCTACACGTACAGCGTGGCCCCAGATTTGGCCAATCGGCCGGTGAACTACGTTTCCTGGGGCGACGCAGCACGCTTCGCCAACTGGCTGCACAATGGGCAGCCCGCCGGCCCGCAGAACACAGAAACCACTGAAGAGGGCGCCTATTACCTGAACGGTGCGATAAGCATCACTGACCTCATGGCCGTGACGCGGAATGCGAACGCCACGTGGGTAATCCCCAGCGAGGATGAATGGTACAAGGCAGCCCATCATAAGAACGATGGAGTTACCGGCAACTACTGGGATTACCCAACGGGGACCGATAGCGAGCCAAGCAACGCTCTTATCGATCCGGATCCAGGGAACAATGCGACCTTCTATGGTGGTGGCATTGGCTACACCATCGGCAGCCCGTACTACCGAACCGAGGTCGGTGCCCACGAGAACAGCGAGAGCCCCTACGGAACACTTGACCAGGGCGGCAATATCCGAGAATGGAACGAAACCGTCATCGGCGGTTCGGATCGTGGAACACGAGGAGGTTCGTTCATGGGCTACGCCTACAACAATCTGTGGGCGGCATTTCGTTACAGCATGTACCCGACGTACGAGGACGACACCTTCGGTTTCCGCGTCGTCCAGGTTCCTGAACCGACCTCGCTCCTGCTCCTGGCCTTCGGTGGGTTGGTGGTGATGCGGCGGCGGTAGTCGCGGCGAGACGTTTAGCGGCCATCACCATCGGATGAGGCCTGCGGCCCGGGTTCCGCTGGTGGAGCTTACGCCCTCAAGAAGACAAACGACTTGGAAACCGACTCGCACGCTCTGGCACCGACTGGCACCGACGGGAAAGGATTGAGGGCGCAGGGACTCGAACCCTGGACCCACGGCTTAAAAGGCCGTTGCTCTACCTACTGAGCTACGCCCTCAACATACTGCTGCACAAGGACTTATCGGTCCGGTGTCGAGCGCTGGTTCCGGAGCTGGTTGCGGGCATGACAACCGGCGTCCTTGTGTGGCGACAGTGGCCGGGCCGCGAGGCCTTGATCTGGTCATTGTACAACCTTTTCCGGAGGCTCGCCAACATCGCCCTGCTACCAAGGCCGGAGTGAATCAGCGGGCAGGCAATCCGGCATCTCGCCGAATCCGACACAACCTGATCGGACGTTGGGATTGAACCGTCCCCGCCCTTGCCAGTCTCTTCTCTTGGTAACAAATATTCCTAAGTACACAAGGGTCATTAGCCAATCCCCCTCGCCCACTTTTCCGATGACTGTATCGGCTGTTGGGATAGGAGGGCCGGACCGCATGACCGGTGCGGCCGTGTGCGATTCGCCGCTGGGCGGGGCCGGCCGTTACCGGCCCTTGCACGGCCTGCTCGTCCCCTTCCACAGACCCGGGGACATCGGCTCAAGACCGTGCCGGGCCTTGGGGGGATCACCGGCAACCGGCCATCCGTATGATGCTGCGACGTAGAACACTGCTGATCAGAACTGCGGCGGCGGCCATGCTCCTGGTGATCTTCCAGGCGATGTTGCGCCTCGTCTATGGCCGGGAACAGGGAGAGGCCTTCGTGCTCAGCGCGATTGTAGCCGCGGCCTGCCTGCTCTGCTGCCTCCTGATCGCGCAGCTCACGGAAAGAACCGTCCGGGCCCGGCTTGCGGGGCTCGACAAGAGTATCCGCCAAATCAAAGGTGGCGAAGGCGAACGGCTCTCCATTTCCGACGATGATGAAATCGCCACACTTGCCGGCACCGTGAACAAGCTGCTCGATGCGCTGCAAGAGGCGGACCGGGAACTCGAGCTCAGCGAGAATCGATATCAATCACTCCTGGCCGGCCTGTCGGTCGGCGTGTGCCGCATCAGTACGGGGCCCGACTCCCGCTTCATCAACTTCAACCCCGCCGTGACGCGCATGTTTGCGGCCGGGTCACGTGACGGCATGATGAAGGCTCGCCCGGTGGATCTGCTGGCCGACAAGAGGGACGTCACGAGATTGTGGTCCTGTCTCAGGCGACATGGCGAGATCAGTCAGGTCGAAATTCCGCTGACCAGGATGGACGGAACCGTGTTCTGGGCAAGAGTGTCGGCAAGAATTCTGCGTACGGAACGGGCCTCGCCGGATGATCTCGACGTTTGCATCGAGAACATCTCCGATCTCAGGGACGCCCAGGCGGCCCTGGAGCAGGCGGAGCGAGCCAGCCGGGCCAAGAGCGAATCGCTGGCCAACATGAGCCACGAGATCCGCACGCCCCTGACCTCGATCCTTGGATATGCCGACCTGCTGATGGACGCAGACCAGTCCCCGAGCGAGCGGCTGAACTGCCTGCACACCATCCGCCGAAACGGCGAGCATCTGCTCAGCATCCTGAATGACATCCTCGATCTGTCGAAGATCGAGGCCGGTTGCATGCTGCTGGACCTCATCGCGTGTTCGCCTCATGAAATCGCAAGTGAGGTGGACCTGCTCCTTCGACGACGGATGAGCGATAAGAGCCTCTCGCTCGAAACCCGATACAACGGTCCGATTCCCAGGACGATCCGGACCGACCCCACGCGCCTGCGTCAGATTCTGATCAATCTGGTCGGCAACGCGATCAAATTCACTCGATCGGGTGAAGTCCGCATCGAAATGGGAATGGCCACGGCACCGAACGCGCCCAAACCGCAACTGTCCTTTTCCGTCATCGATACCGGCATTGGCATGTCACCGGAACAGGTGCAACGACTGTTCCGGCCTTTTGTTCAGGCGGAGGCTTCCACCACCCGCCATTTCGGCGGGACAGGCCTGGGGCTGACCATCTCGCAGCGGCTCGCTGAGGCCCTGGGCGGGCAGATCACCGTCCAGAGCACCCCCGGAAGGGGCAGCACTTTCACGGTCACAGTGGCCACAGGCCCGCTGGACGATGTCGAGATGGTGGAAATCGAGCCGACATCCACGGAGTCCGACATCGGCTCCAGCTCGCTATCGGTTCCCAAGACGTTGCGGCTGGCCGGACGAGTGCTGCTTGCAGAGGACGGCCTGGACAACCAGCATCTTGTCACCTGTCTGCTCAAGAAGGTCGGCTTGTCGGTTGCTGTGTGCGACAACGGCAAGCTCGCCTGCGAGCAGGCACTGGAGGCACTCGCGGCCGGCGATCCGTTCGACCTCATCCTCATGGACATGCAGATGCCGGTGATGAACGGCTACGAGGCCACCGCTGAACTCCGCTCGCAGGGTTACCATGGCCCGATCGTTGCTTTGACGGCCAGTGCCATGAGGTCGGATCGCGAGGAATGCGGCAGGATCGGCTGCGACGATTTTCTGTCCAAGCCCATCGAGCGAGCCCATCTGATCAGGACCGTCGCCCGCTACACGCGACCGAGCCTGGATGAACCAGACACTTCCGCAGCACCGGTCGGCGACGGTCACCAGGCCACCCTGCTCAGGACGTGAACGGGGTCCAATTCATCCGTGAGTCTGTCGAATCCCTGCCTGCCCGGAGTGAATCCACCCGCCCATACCAGTCAGGGCCGGCGATTCGCGAAGCCCGTAGGTTTCAGGCAAGTCGGCATCGCCTGCAAGCGGGCAGCCTTCGAGTCAGCCTGCGCCCGGTCGGAACGCCGGCCGCCACGCTGGGGTTTCCGAAGCCAAAGTCACTGCTTCCGCAGGTCGGCCTTGCGCAGCACCGTCATGGCCGACCGCTCGATCTCGAACGGCCCGGCGTTCATGCGGACGTAAACCTTGTATTCGTCTTCCAGTTTCTCAGGTACTCGCCACGAGTACGAACAGGTGAAGCCTCAGCCATACTCGAACTTGCCGCGTTCAATGATTTCGCCGTCGCCGGCAACGATGGCGAACGTCGGGGCATCCGGCCGATTGCCCTTCACCCGCAGGTCTGTGCAGATCTCGCCTGCTGAACCGGTCAGGACCATGCTCAGTTCCGCCCGATCCTTGCTCCGTCGCCACTCCTCCACGCGAACCGCCGGCTTGTAGGGCGGTCCAAACGGCAACTCGACCGTCTCGCCCTTCTTGACCGTCACCGGCTTGTAGTCCCGGTTGCCGGCGGCGGAGACCATCGTCGGCTGGGGCATGTCGATCGAGTCCCCGCCCGAGCCCACGACGGATGAGAAAAGCCGCCGGAACAGACCGCCCTTCCGCTCGGTTTTCTCGGCGGGCTTGGTCGCCGGCTGCGAGGTGACTGTCAAGTCGATCGTGTATGACAGCAGCCTCCATTGGCCCTCCGGCAGCGGGATGGGGGCGCCCTTGGCACCGCCGATGCGCAATATGCCTGCATCGTTATAAACCATCGCCCGGAAATCGGCCTTGGAATTCTTGACATAACCGACCGCCGCCTTCGAGGGCTCGATCGTGAGCTTGTCGCCCGTCGGGGAGATGGTCAGGTCATGGAACTTGTTGTTAATGGTGATGATCTTCGAAACGTACAACCGGCTGTCATTGACCGTCGGGTCATACCAGTTGATTTCCGCCGACTTCATGCTGGGATCGATCAGAAGAATGTCGCCGTCGCTTGGCCAGACGCGGTTATCGTTCGACTGAATCTCCCGGTTAACCGTGTACAGGTCGTCAAAACGGCCGTTGCTGTTGAAATCAAGCAGGTAAACGGGGCGTTTCTTGCCATCCAGCGTGATTTCGCCCTCGCGATAGACCACCGACTGCAGCGACGCCTGGCACCACTTCTGCTCACCCGAACCATAAACCTCAGTGGTGACCTTGAAGGAGTAGTCGTACTCGGAGCCGCCGGCCTTGATCGACAGGGTGAGCGGCGCAAACTCGGTGTACACGCCCTGTCTCTTATACACATCTCCGAGCCCACGAGACAGCG
>JAUCQB010000153.1 GCA_030372985.1 Phycisphaerae bacterium | reverse complement strand
ACCAGATTGCACATTCCGTTCAAATGCAGACCGCTTCGCTACGCTCGCGATGACGTGACGGGGTTGCGGAACACCGGCGGACCTGAAAACACGTGCCGACATCCCGCCAGGTTAATGCGCGACGACTACTTTCATGATCTTGTCGATGACGGTTTTGTTGCCCACCGTGATGGCCTTGATCTCGATATAGTAGAGGCCCGGCCCGACCCGCCTGTTGTCCTTGTTGTAGCCGCACCAGCCCAGGTCCTTGATGTTCTGCCCTCCGGGCCGGTACACACGGTCGCTCAGCGTCGCGATCACGCGGCCCTTGATGTCATAGACCTTGATCGTCACGAGGGAATCGACCGGCACGAAATACGCGGGAAAGCAGCACGGCAGCTCGGCCGTCATGACATTGTTCAGCACCCTGGTGGGCCACGGTATGAAAATGGTCTTCTTCTGTACGCGGAACCGCCACTCGTCGGTCCACCAGTCGCCCAGGCCGGGCGCGTCAGGGGTATGGTCCGTGTAGGTGACAACGCCCGATTTTTCCGTCGCCACGATGAAGCGGACGTTGGTCCCGTATTTGACAAGAGGGTGCTTGCTCGAGATGATCCCTTCGTATGTATTCGCGGTCACCTTGATGCACGACACGCTCCACCGATCGGCCGCGGGAAGCGCCAGCATATCATCGGCCGTGCCGGTTACTCCGTACTGGCCGGCCGGCCACGCGCCCGGAAGGTCCGAGTCGTTCCCCGCGAAGACGATGCTCACCTTGTCCGGCAGGGTCCCCGCGGTCGTAATCCGCACGGTTATCTTGATGCCCGTGTCGCGCACCTGCCGCACCGACGGGTCGCGGTTCTCGAAATTATCGTTGCCGTAGCTCGATATGCCGTCCGAAACGGAAGCCGTCACCTGGAACGCCGTCGTGGTCACGGAACCCTGTATCCTGTTTGCAACAGCAACCTCGTTCCCCCATACGTCCACCGCCGACACCTGGTAGTCATACGCGGTAAGGATCTCGAGCTGATTCGAGGAGCCTCCCACGGTACAGGATCCGGTGCCCAGGGTGCCCAGATAGCCATACCCGGCGACGGTCCTGTCCAGGATC
>JAUCQB010000152.1 GCA_030372985.1 Phycisphaerae bacterium | reverse complement strand
TTCGGAACTCGTCGGCAGCGTCAGATGTGTATAAGAGACAGGACAGGAGGATCTCGATTCGCCTGCCGCCATCAGCCACCACGGAAACGCGATCGACCTGGCCACCAAGCCCATATTGGGCCATATCGGCCGCCTGGTAGGCCACATAACGATGCGTCTTCAGGTCGCGAATGGCGCTCAGAACCTCGTCAACCTTGGCCTTGTCGATCGGCAACACCGGGTCGGCGACGTAGGTCCACTCGTCCCCCGACTTGCGGAAGCTGAGCTCACTGCCGCCAACCACCAGCGTCAGATCGGTAACCGTCGCAACGTCCAGCTTGGCCACCTGACGATCGTGCATCTCTGCGGTGGCATCGTCGTAGATCTTGTTCTCCAACTCGTAAACGAGGTCACGATCTTCACGACACGCGAAGGTCTTACCGCCCTTCTGTGTGATCATCAGGCGATAGATCGTCGGCGGAGGAGGAGGAGACGCCTGCTCCGGCTGACTGGCCGCGGGTTTCTCCTCCGCAGGCTGGCTCTCAGATGCCTTCCGTTCTGCGACCAGTTTCTCCAGCATCTCGGTCGCTTTCGGATTCTGCTGATCCTCAGGCAGAGTCTTTTGGAATTCCAGCAGCTCTTCCGGCGACATGCCCGGAGCGTACTGGGCCGGCTTGGTCGCGGGTTGCGACACCGGCTGTGTGGCCTGTGCTTTCTCCTTGGCAATCATGTCTTTGAGCATCTCGATCGCCAGCGGATTCTGCTTATCCTTGGGCAGAGTCAGCGTGTAATCCAACAGGTCTTGAAGCGTCGGCCTCTTGCCCGCCTGTGTCGTTGCCGGTTTCGTGGTCGCCGGTTTGGTCGCCGCCGGAGCCATCGAAACCACTTTCACGTTCGGGTCGGCGGTCAGGGGTTCGACGTACACCGCCAGTGTCACCGCGGGCGAGTCCAGTCCGAAAGCCTTCTTGTCCTTGCCTACGATGTTCTTGGCCCGAAGCGTGGACAGGTCCTGCATCAGGTTCCGGGCGGCATCCGCGTCAACGGAGGCCTGAACCGGACTGACCATCGTCCAGACGTTCTTCTCCTGCTTGAGTGTGACGGCCTCGGCCCCGGCGCGGGTGATTTCAAGCTTCGTGGCGCGCTCGCGCGGGAACTGCAACACCTGACGATCGCCATACGCGATCGGCCCGGCCAGCAGTTGGGTCACCTGGTCCTCGCGGACGGCGGCCACGGCGTCCTCGGCGGCGTTCTTCACGTAGACCATCTTGCCGCTGGAGCTCGCGGTCCCGACTAATACCGTGACCGGATGAGCCTCACCTTCCTGCGTCACCGTGATGCTGGCTCTCGGTCTGCTCCAGTCAAGCGGGATCAGCAGCTTGGAGGCATCGACGAACTCGGTGGCTTTCAGGTCCGCCAGAGCCTTGATCAGATCGGCCACCGCGGTCGCGTCGCTGGCCGTCCCGTCGGCAAACGACCACTTGCCCTGCTGTTTGACCAGCGTCATCTCGCCGTCCGGCGTCTGGCTGACCACCCTGATCACCTTGGCGTTCTCGACCTTGGCCAGTGACTTGTCGCGCAGGTCGGATACCCTCTTGGAGAAGTTGTCCACCGTGCTCGAATTCAATGTAAACACCCAGGGAGCTGACTTGAGCCGGGCGTAGTACTTGCTCTCACCTGTGGAGCCGCCGACCCAAAGCACGTTCTCGACTTCCTCAGTCGAGGGCTGCGTGTCGGCCGGCTGGGTGTTCGGATCGCCGGGCTTGGCCTTCGGCGGCACGTTCTTGGTGCTCTTCAGATTCAGCATCAACCTCGGCTCATCCAGCCCGTACACCTTGTAGCTGGCCGGCGTGTCATCCACGAAATCCGCGACATACAGACCGATCAGCGGGTTGGCTATGTTGGTTTCAACCGCGCTCTTGTCCGCCCGGCCGCGCTCGGGCTGCTCGATCAGCCAGTCCGAGCCGCTCTTGACCAGCTTGTAGGCCGACAGGCCGGTGGCCGTGATCTCCTTCACATCTTCCAGCTTGACGTTCAAAATCCGCTTGTTGCGATAGGTGGAGACCTTCTTGTCAAACGCGTCGAAAAGATTCTCCTGCGACTCGTAGATCACGTCGGAGCGGCCCCGTTTGACAAAACTCCCCTTGCCGGTGGGCAGACTGTTGCCGACCACCAGTTCGGCCAGCACCTCGTCGCCTTTCATGAGCTTGACCGTCGCGACCGGGTTGTTGAATCGCGTGGCGTTGTCATCCGGCCGGTTCTTGTCGCCGACCGGGTACTCTTTCAGGTACTTGAGGTTCCCGATTTTGTCGATGATATTGCTGGTGATCTCCCATTCCGTCGCCGGAGCGGTGGTCGGCGCATGCATCATCCAGCCGTCGGTATCCTTCCTGAACACGCGAGGCGACGACTCGCCGCGGACCAGCACTTCGACACGATCCACGTCCGCCGGCTTGGGGTCAAACAACGGCTTGGCCGTGGTTTTGGTCTCCTCGACCGGCCCGGTGACCGGCGTTTCCCACGGTTTTACGATAAAGAAGAGACACGCCGCCACGGCCACGGCCAGAATCGCCAGTATGAGTGTTGTCTTGGTATTCATGGCGCCTTACTTGCTCCGTACAAGCATGACCACGATTCCTGCCACCAGGACGATCGCCGCCCAGACCATCGTCACCGTCAGCACTCTCGCCTGGGTCCCCGTCTTGAGCACCGGTACCAGTGGGATCTGGGAGGGACCGGAGGCGATCATGTCTTCCTGGTTACACAGCCACAGGGCGGCATTGACAAACAGATCCGCGTTTTCCGTCGGTGGCGGGTCGGTCTGGAACCGCGCCCGTTTGCCCTCACCCAGGAACCGCGGCACGCGGCGGGTCAGATGCCAGTCTGTCAGGGATGCGCCGGTACCGAGGACCACGACCCGGCTCTTGGGCTCGTTTTCACCGAAGGTCTTCTCGACGGCCAGGGCGACTGAGAACGGCGGCTTCCAGGTTGTCTGGGGATCATCACGGAACTGGCTGCGATTCTCGCCGGTTGACAGCGCCTTGCTGATGGTCTGGATGCCCTTGTCGTTGAAGCCCCAGATGTAGTTCAGGACCGCCGGGACATCCAGGATGGTTGTCATCGTCACGTCGCTCGGCGGCTCCTGTCCCTTGACCTTCGTGACCGGGCAGACGTCGTTCATCAACATGCGTCGGGCCTTGAGCGGCGCTCCGATGGGCTGATCGGAGAAACTGCTCAACTGCATGTGGCCGACCTGCTCGATGTCGATGCCGAAGAGGGTCGGGTCATGCGGATCCGCAAGCACGCGGAGCAAACGATAGTCCTGGTGCACTTCGACACCGTAGTTCTTGCTGAGAAGATCAGCATAGGCGTAAGGGGCGGTCGGTTCGGGGCCGAACCAGCTCATCCGCGGCACGACCCAGGCACCGAGGAAAATGGCCTTGGAACCCGCGGTCAGGAGGGGACGTATCTTCGCAAGCTGCTCCTCGCCAAAGCCCTTTTCCGGAGGCCGGCCCATCATGGGATTGGAGGGTGGCGTTTCGGCGGGCGGCAGGAAGATATAGATGGCCTCGGTACCCTCCTCCGGTTGCGGCCGTTCCGCATCGGCTCCCTCGGCGCCCAGGTTCCAGTCCTTCACGGCGAAGTTGGCCTGCTTGAGCTTGTCCTTCAGGGTGCTCAACTGCTCAAGCGGGATGCGGCCGGTGTTGCGACCGCTCTGCCCCATCCGCCGGGCCATCGGGTCGGCCTCGGTCTCGTAGGCCACGAAGATGGCCGTCGCATATTTCTTCTGGTGGGTCATGGCCAGGAGGGCACCGGAAATCGCGCTGTCGCCGTCGAACACGCGGGCGGTCTTGCTTTCGTCCATCCGCATCCGCATCGTCGGGTCGGCGATCGGCCAGACCTCGTCGAATTTGACCACTCGAACCTGGTCGCCCACCTCGATGACCACGAGGTTCTCGTCCTGCAGGCGTTCGGCGATCTCATCCAACTCCAGCTTGGGCAGGGCTTCGATCTTCTTGGCGATGTCGGCGATTTTATCCAGCATCTCCTTGAACATCGTGCCTTCGCTGCCGCGAGCCAGGAAGTCCTTGCTCGCCTGGTCGATGCGGGCTCCGTCGTCCAGGATCGCAAGGATGCTGGTCTTCCACTCCTCGTTGAGCTTCTGCCTCAGATTGCCGGCGATCTGGCGAAGCTGTCTCAGCAGGCTCTGGAGCTGATCTTTCTGCACGTTCGGCGCCGAGAGAACCTGCCGAACGGCCTGGACGTTCTCACTGACGCTCTGGGCCGTCTCACTCAGATTGGCCGACAAGGGCATCTTGGCCACCAGCGGACCGAGCTGCACGTTGAGCATCCATCGCGGGTGCTGCTCGATGACCGGGTTGGCCTTGGCGAACGCGTTGACCCGGCCGACCTCCTCCGTCAGCCAGCGACCCAGGGCATTCGAGGCCTTGGCGAAGTCCTGGATGGCCGGCTTGGGATCGTCGGGGATACTGGTGTCGGAGGCGTCACCCACGCTGGCGACCAGGCCGTCCAGAAGCTTGTCCAACTCCTCAAGCTGCTTGCGGGTCTTGACCGCGAAGTCCGACTCCTTGTTCGACAGGACGGCCGCCAGCGAGTTGATGTCCTTGCACCACTTCTGGGCATCCTCGAGGGTCTGCTTCCACTGGTCGTTGGCCTGCTTGATCTTGTTGGTGGCCTCCTGGTACTTCGGCATGGCGTCCTGCCCCTCGGTCAGGTCCTGGACGTCCCGCTGAGTCTCCGCGACGTTCTCCAGATTGGCCTTGAGGTTCAGGTTGATGCGGTTGAGCGAGGAGAATCCGCCGAGCCAGGCGTTGTCGTCGCGCTGCAAGGCATCGATCTGAGCCTGTACCGGGGGCACAGACTTCTGCAGGTCCTCCCACAATGTCTTGGTGGTGGCGAGCACCTCGTTGTGCTTCTCCGCGGCCCCCCCGAACTTGCCCTGAATGCGATTGCGCAGTGCGAGCTTGTCCGCCGGGCTGTAGCAGTGTGTGACCCTCACCCGCTTGTCAAACTGAGCGACCTCGTCACAGAGGTCCTGCACGCGTGGAAAATAGTCCTTGCGTGCATATTCCGGCTCGACGGAGGTATAAACCGTGGTGATCGCAATCTTGTCGCCCCCGGTCTGTTTCAGGACGTTCTTCGTCCGCTGGCTCAGCCGGTAGCTCGACGAACCCGCCGAAAGGTCCCATCGCCTGTTCAGCCTCGGGTCGGTGAACAGGAAGTTGATGCCGATCACCACCGCCGCCAGCAGGAGAATGACGATGAAGACGTTTGTGCCGAAAAACAGGCGCCGGCCCGTGGCACTCATGTCGTGACTCTCGCCGTTTACCGCCATCGCCGTGACTCCAGAACTTTGACCGCCAGAAACAGGAACAGACAGGTGTTCGACACGAAGAACACCACGCTAGCCGAGTCGATCATTCCCTTGTTGCAGTTGGAGAATTGATCGAGAATGTTCAGGGACTTAAAGAACTTGCTGAGCCATACGTTCGTCACCTGGGCGGTCGCATACTCCGCCGCGAAACTGAACAGGGAGAGGACCGCCACGGCGATGATCGCAGCGAGAAGCTGGTGTCGGGTGGTGGCGCTGGCAAACAGGCCCACCGCGATGAACATCGCCCCCAGCAGGACCAGCCCGACGTAGCCGCTGACGATCTCCGTGCCGACCGGCTTGGCGTATATCTTCATCAGGATGAGGTGCGGCACGGTCGTGGCCAGCAAGCCGATGTAGAAGATCATCGCCCCGAAGAACTTGCCGAGGATCACCCCGGCGTCGGTAACCGGGGCGGTCATCAGCGATTCGATCGAACCCGAGGCGAACTCGTCGGCCACCGAACGCATGGTCAGCAGCGGCAGGGCGAACACGAGCAAACCGGCGATGCGTTCAAAGAGCAGCCGCATGCTCGCCTCGTTGCCCGGCTGGAGCACGTCGGTGGTGAAATACATCCCCGACAGAACCAGGAAAACGAAACCCACGATGTAGGCGATGGGCGAGAAAAACAGTCCCGACAGCTCGCGCTGCATCGGCGCGACCACGGCCGCGGAACTGCTCGCCCCCGCTCCGCTCGGCACTCTCGCTTCAGCTTGCTGAGACATCTTTGTCCGTCCTCAGTGATAACAGTACATGATGAAAGAAACAGCCAGGCAGCGCAGGCCTCACCGCCCCGTCGAGCCGACGGCCTCCGCAGTGATCTGGATGAAAAAGTCTTCCAGACCGCCCGTCTCGAGCCGCAGATCGCGCAGGCCCCAATTATGGCGGGCGGCAACCGACGCAATCTCCTCGCGCACGTCGCGACCTTCGATGGTCTCGATCCGAAGCTGGTTCCAGCCTTCGTTCGGGCTGAGCTCCACGTTCTTGACGCCGTTCACCTGTCGCACGGCCCGGGCCACGTCTTCCTTGGGACCGCGGATCTCGGCGATCACCCGCGAGGCGCCCTTGATGCGATCTCGGATCTCGGTCATCGAGCCGCTGGCCCGGATGCGTCCGCCGGCAATGATGATGGTGCGCTGACAGGTAGCCTCGACCTCGGGCAGAATGTGGGAACTGAGAATAATGGTGTGCCGCTTGGCCAGATCAGAGATCAGTTTTCGCGTCTCGCGAATCTGCGTCGGGTCCAGACCGATGGTCGGCTCGTCGAGCACCAGAACCTTGGGGTCGTGCAAAAGCGCATCCGCCAGCCCGACTCGCTGCTTCATGCCCTTGGACAACTGGCTGATCGGTCGATCGATGAACTCGCCCATCCAGACGCGATCGGTGACCCGTCTGATGGCCGTCTCCCGTGAGTCCCGATCCATGCCTCGCAGCTTGCCGCGGAAGTTGAGGAACTCGCGCACTCGCATTTCCTGGTAGAGTGGGTTGCCCTCCGGCAGGTAGCCGACCCGGCGCCGGACCTCCAGCGACTGGCTGAAAACGTCATACCCAGCCACGCTGGCCGAGCCGCTCGTGGCCGGCATATAGCAGGTCAGAATGCGAAGGGTGGTGCTCTTGCCCGCCCCGTTTGGACCCAGGAAGCCGACAATCTCGCCCTCTTCCACGCTGAACGAGATGTTGTCGACCGCCTTGTGCGAGCCGTAAAACTTGGTCAGATTCTTCACCTCGATCATGTGATTTGCTCTCGTTCCTGCCTCTGAATGAACAAGTGACCACGGAGCTCCTGGAGTTCCCCGGCCACAGCCTTGCCGTCACGGTCTTTCTGACGTTATTTCAGGTCCCGCGCAGGGCCTCCGCCCGTTGGCGCACCGCTTGCGCCGCGTTTTTACGAAACCCACGCGGCCATGGTTCGCCTCCCTGCGGACAGGCGTGCTCGGCACGCCCGGCGGGGTCAGACTAGATAGCACCCGAGGCCCATCATGTCAAGGTCCTGTGAGCGTTCTTGCGACAGCCAGGTCACTGGCCACCCAGGCTGTGAGTTGTCCGTCGCGGCAGCCCTGCCACCCGTCCCCGACCATCGCGCCGACAGAAACAGAGCCTCTTGTGTGACCGCAAACTCAGTGAGGCGTAAACCCTTAATTTGCAGAACGATACAACACGGATACCCCTGAGGGCCAACAGGTGTGGCAGGATCTGAACTGGCGCGGATCAGAGCTCAGGCACGGCTACCCCAGGGCGCGTTCCAGAAAGGGCCGCAGGGCATGAAGCACCGCCTCCCCCACAAGCCCCTGCCGAAGGTCGGTGCGAGCATCGAAAGGCACGATCAAGGGTATCGAAATCCTGGCTAGCCGGGCGATCACTTCAGGGTTGGTTTCCTCGGCCAGGGTGGCCGAGTCCGGTCGGTAGCCGTTGATCACCACGCCGGCAATGGGTAGTCCTCGCGTCCGGGCCGCCTCAATGGTCAACAACGTGTGGTTGATTGTCCCCAGCCCCGGCCGGGCCACGATCACCAGCGGCAGGTCAAAGCGTCTGGCCAGGTCGGCCATGCTGTGCTCTCGGTCAATGGGCACCAGAAGCCCTCCCGCCCCCTCCACCAGGATCCACTCGGCCAAAGCCCGCAAACGACTCCAGCTCTGGTCAATCGCCTCCCAGTCGATCGGCCTGCGGGTGTGCTCGGCTGCGGTCATCGGCGCCAGATCGCCGCCGTAACGCACCGGATTGATCGTCTCAAGAGTCGCGTCGCTCTCGGCACAATGAGCCAGGAGCTCGGCATCTTCGCTGACCAGCCCGAGCCGCACGTCTCTCCGGCACCCCGTCGCCACAGGCTTGAACACCGCGACCTTTCGGTTGTGTTCCCGAATCAGCATCGCCAATGCGCCGGCGATCACCGTCTTGCCGACGCCGGTATCCGTTCCTGTGATAAACCAGCCTGGCAAGGAGCACCTCCACTGGTCTGATAGTCTGTTGGTCTCTTCCGTCGTAACTGGTGCGCGTTTTGCGCGCATGTTCCTGGACCACAGTACTCCTTGGTCGCGGCCCGCAAAGAGGCGGTCCGCCTTAGCGTCGTTGCTCGCTCAACGCGTTCACGTCGACCCAGGTGTCTCGGTCTCCATACTGAGTTCGTCCCGTCGCCGGGATCGGGCGGGATGCCTGCGGAGCATGTTTGCAGGGCGGCGTCAGCATCAGGTCCTCGATAACGGCTGCAAGCTGTGCTTGCGGCATTCTGTAAGCCAGATAGCTGTGGTTCGTCCTGCCGCCGCCGGGCAACCACTGAGACACCCCGGCTTCCTTGGCGACACATCGACCGTCCGTCACCGCGGTGAAATAGTCCGAAAGACCTCGAACCGCGTACAGAACGGCTATGAGATCCCAACTGGACCGTTCGCTCACCTTGTTGACCCTAAAGAAAGCGGCGTAAAACGCCCTCACAGGGTTGTCCGTCGGCCCTTCGGTCATCAAACGGCGACCGGTCATGACGTCTTTGCCTAAACCGGTAAACATGATCGACCCGGGCCAGTCCCGGATCACTCTGTGCGCCGCCGCGAGGTCCATGCTGAAGTTGTATTCCCCCTCGCCCTGATTGTTGGGCCAGACCCCGCCCATGGTCACCAGCTCTCTCACCTTCGCGGCAACAAGCTCTCTGCCGGCAAGGTCGCTGTAGCTGTCCGGGCCGCTGCTCAGAAGACCGGCCAGATTCGTCAGCCAACCGATCGTGACGATGGTCACGCTCTTGTTCGGCTGGCCGGCAAGAATCCGGCGATACAGCGACACGGACTCGGGTGCATCGCTGCTGGCCGCCAGGCGATGCGGAAACCTGGGCACGGCATCGTGATACCAGATCTCCTCATCCGGACCGGTCCTCGATGCTCCAATCGGAATGTCAGGGCGGCCATAATAGGTGTTGATCACATCGATCGCCGGAGCACTCCAGCGATTCCGATTGCCGCTCATCACCGCCAGGATTCGCGCTTCACCCCGGCTGGCCAGAATATGAAGAATGGCTAATGCGCCGGCATCGTCGACGTCCGTTCCCATATCGGTATCCAGAATAATCGGGACACCCGTCAGATCGCGCTGTCCGGGCACGGACGCCACCGAGGGCCACGTGTTGCAGCCGGTACTCAACGATAGGGCTGCGATCGCGGCGACCTTCGTGAAAATCGTCACCCACCTCTTCAACACCGTCGATCTCCGCTGCTATGAATGATGGGGCTGGTGAAACCTCGGGGAGGTGGTCTGACACGCACCCCTGCCCACACTACTGCTCAGCGCCGGCCAATCGTCAAGTCAATGACTTGCACGTCCACATCCCGGTCGCGCAACACCGTCAGGATGTTGCCCTCACGGTCGACCACGACGCTGGCGGCTCCGTACGTTTGCCCCGTCCACGGCCCGTGCGTGATCATCCCCACCAGGTCCGTCCCCACAACCGGACAACCGGCCCACCGAGCAGCCTGCGCCACGGTCTTGTGAAGGTTCTTGGCATGCCCCGGCCATTTGTCCTTCGGCGCCGCCCACCCGTAGGGCACCAGCAGCACGTCCGGCTTGAGCGACCCGGCCCGCTTCACGTGCGCCTCGGTAAACGTGTCCGCGCAGATCAGCACGCCGATCCGGCCGAGGGGCGTATCGACGGCGGTGATGTCCTCCGGCTTGCCGGTCGAGTACGGCGGGTTCATCAGTTCGGGCAGGACGTTCAGCTTGCGATGCTTGAGCAGGATCCTGCCCTGGTCGTCCACCAGGATGGCCGCGCCGTACAGACGGCCGGGCTGGTCGAGTTCATCGACACCGATGCAGATCATCATCTTGTACTTGCGGGCCAGGGCGGCGATGCGATCGGAGTGGGGACCCGGAATCGGACCGGCCAGCTTGAAGGCGTCCGGGTTCTCCCAACCGAGGATCGCCGACTCGGGAAAACACGCCAACTGCGCCTTGCCGGCCGCGGCCACTTCCAGGGCGTTCTCGATCCGCCGGAAGTTGCCTTCCGCGTCGCCGTCGATGCAGAGAATCTGGCAGACCGCAACACGGATCTGCCTGCCGTCAGCTTTGGCAGGCCTGGTGGTCTGCTTGCCCTCCGCACGCCCGTCGACCTCGGCCGCTTTCGTGGCTGGGGGCCTGGTTTTCTGAGGCGGCACCTTCCTGGCCATCTCCGTCTCCCGTTGAGTCACATCCACATCACCAGACGCGGCACATGCGGCGCCTTGTCGAAGCGGCAATCGTACAGCCGCGATGACGGAAAGGCTAACAAGAATGGTCAAAACGAGAGGAGCGAGCGGTCTGGCACCCATCTTTGACACTCACGGGAACTGCAATCCCAAACACGATGACAAACCGTGATTATAGAGCGGAAGGCCCTTCCTCGTCTAATCTCGCGCGATTCGCCTCAGAGCTTGCAGTTCAGGTCGGCCGGAACGTTCTCACCGCTGAGACATGCTTGGAAGAAGCCGAAGTCCGTCTGGTCAATGTCCTTGTCGCCGTCGGCGTCGACCAGCGTACACTCGGCGCTCAGGGGGATCCCGGGGCCGCTGCTGCACAAGGAGAAGAAAGCGAAATCGTCCTGATCCACGTCCAGATCGCGGTCGAAATCGCCGTACGCGAACGGGACGGGGTCGGACACATGCAGGAAACTGCTCAGCGACAAGGAGGGGTCGAAGATCACATTCCGATTCCAGAAGAAGTTCATACCCAATACACCGTCGAACTCGCCGCCGTCGGGCGAGGGGATATCGACGACCACGAACGGGACCTGAGCAAACTGCATGGCTCCGCCAGACGCGTTGATTTTGATGTAGTCGACGTAAAAGCCGGGGACACCGGTGGTCAGGCCACCAATGCCGCAGACATCGACCGTGAAATCGGGAAACGCGGGGTCCAGGTTGAGATTCGCGGCCATTCCGGGCGTGAGAATGGAGCTCTGGGCCCCGGTATCGACCATCATCCGCATGTACTGCAGCGGATTCAAAGGACTCGGTTCCCCTTCGATCGCACCGACTCTTGAGAAGAAGTTGCCACCGGTCGGAACGCTGGCAGCAGCCAAGGCCAGCATCGTCGGGGCGATGACATCGATGTCGCCGCCGCCAAAAATGTCGGGGAACCCGTAGTAGCAGGCGGTGGTCGCCGGGCCCATGCCGCTGAACGACATCGCGATTTTGCGGGAAAACACCGGCAACGGAGCAGACGGGGCAAGCATCTGCACATCCGGGCTGAGAACCGGCTCGCCCCCGATGATCCGCCGAACCGGCGTATCCACGCGGATCACCGTATTGTAGAACGAAAGGAGCCCCGTGCCGATCACCGCGATCAGGCCCTCCCCGTTCCCGCAGGCGATCTCCGGTGCGACAAGCATCGAGTTGTTGGAGTGTCCGACGACCTTGGTCAGATCCAACAGGCCTGTTCCGGGATCGATGACACTCAAGCCCCCGACGAAGGTGCCGACCGGCTGAGTGACGATCGCATCGGCCGTCCCGCCAGTACCGGTAATCGGGACCGTGTTGCCCGTCAGATAACCGCCGGTCAGCCCGACCGTCGCGTTGAATGGCTCGGCCACCATGTCGACGTTCGACCCGCTGTCAAAAACGGCGACAAGAAAGTTCGCATTGGCCGGCGGGTTCAGCGCAAGCCCCTGGAAACTGGATTCGAGGATGTGCGTGAACTCGAGATCGTTCGGCCGGTACTTGTTGGACGTAGTCAGCGCCACCAAGGGCGAGAAACCGGCCAGCGGCGGCTCAGGGTAGGGGTAGGAATCAACCTGTAATTCTTCCATGGTAACGTACGAGTTTGCCGTCGCTTCTGGATCGGCCTCGGCCGGGACCGGAAGCGTTACACCCGGCGGACGCAGGCTCTTGATGCCCACAATCCGCAGGCCGCCTGAAGCCCGGATGTCCACCCTGCCATCGAGAGCCGGATTGTCGTCTTCGGCCGCCGGAAGGAACTGGGCGCACACCAGAACGATGAGTGGCAGCAGGCTGATAAGCCATGTTTTTCCGAACATGTGGTCCCCTCCTGTAGGGTGCGCCGAGCGCGGAGACTCCGCACTCATGACAATTATATCCGATCACCCCGCGCCGTGTCATGAATATGCCCCGAAAACCGCGGCACAAACGGCACGCCTTTTCAAGTCCTTGGGTTTTAAGGGCGATTGTCTTATAATCACTGCAGATGCAGATCCGGGGGTTTTCGCTCAAGGGGTGAACACTTATGGAAGTAAACCTTCAATTGGCGGGCGATCCTCTTCTGGACAAGGTCGCCGAGTTGCGCAGCAACATCGATCGGGTGTTTCTGGGCAAGCCCAACACGGTGACCCAGGTCCTGGTCGGCCTGATGAGCCGGGGACACCTGCTGATCGAGGATGCCCCGGGCGTGGGCAAGACCGTGCTGGCCCGGGCCCTGGCTCGCAGCCTGGACCTGTCCTTCTCCCGGATTCAGCTCACCCCGGACCTGCTGCCGTCGGACATCATCGGGGTCAGCATCTACGACGCCAAGACCGGCACCTTCGAGTTCAAGCGCGGGCCCATTTTCGCGCATGTCATTCTGGCCGACGAGATCAACCGCACGACGCCCCGCACACAGTCGGCCCTGCTGGAGGCCATGAACGAGGCACAGGTCAGCGTCGACGGGCGCAGCCTCAAGCTCGAGCAGCCTTTCCTGGTCATTGCGACACAGAATCCGTTCGAGTTTGAGGGCACCTACTTCCTGCCGGAGAACCAGCTCGACCGGTTCGCCCTGAGAATCCGAATCGGCTACCCCAGCCGCGAGGTCGAGGCCCGCATCATTCGCGAGGACCCGAGCAAGACGGCCCTGGACTCGCTGCGCCCGGTTATGCGCCGCGAGGACCTGATTGCCATCCAGGACCGCGTGCCCCGCATCCGGATTGATGACCGGCTGGTGCAATACGTTCTGGACCTTCTGGAAATCACTCGCGAGCACGAGCACCTGGAGCTGGGCGTGTCGCCCCGCGGAACACTGGCCTTCATTCGGGCCGCACAGGCCGCCGCCATGCTCGCCGGCCGAGACTACGTCATTCCGGACGATATCAAGTCGTTGTTCATCCCGGTCTGTGCGCACCGCATCGCAACCAAGAGTTTTGTGCACGAGGGGCATACAATCAGCGCCGAGCAGATCCTGACCGAGATACTCCGCAACGTGACCGTGCCGGAGTGATCGCCAGGCATCACGGCCGGGCATGCCGACGGGGACAATCAGATGACCGCCTTGGCGAACACGACGACCCACCTCGAACAAGAGCAGGGTCATATCGAGACGTCGCGTGCCCAAACCGCCCGGAGGACCATCCACATCACCTTCGGCGGCCTGCTCTTCACGTTTGTAAGCGTGCTCGTGGTGCTGGCCGGCCTCAACAGCGAAGCCAACCTGCTGGTGCTGCTCTTCGGAATCGCGGCCGGTGCTCTGTTCATCAACGCCATACTCCCGATGCTGATGCTCCGGAAAATCGAAGTGGACCGGATCATGCCGGAAGGAGTTGTGGCTGATCGCCCGTTCGCGGTGGCCTATCGCATCCGGAATCACCGCAAGCGATTGCGAGCCTGGGGCCTGACGATCACCGAGACGCCCGTTGCCGGTCGACCTGCCCGTTTTCCCTCCGCTTTCATCGAATGCCTGCCTCCCCGGCAAGAGCAACGCGTCGAGACGCTCGGGAAGTGCCCCCGCCGCACGCACCTGGCTCTGACCGGCATCCGGATTTCCTGCGGCTATCCGTTCGGCCTGTTCGTATGCACGCTGGAAACCCCATCGGCGGGAAGCCTGACCGTCTACCCTGCCATGGGCCGCCTGCGTCACGACCCGTGGAAGAGCACCCCGGCGAGTCAGTCGCAGTCAGCCCGCATGGCTCGCGAACGTGAGAACCCGGACGAATTCATCGGCGTCCGCGAGTATCGGGAAGGCGACAACTACCATTGGATCCACTGGCGACGTTCTGCGAGGACCGGCGAACTGGTCGTCAGAGAGATGATCCCGCTGCGCCAGACCCGGGTGATCATCATGTTGGACCCCTGGCCGGACGCCGGTGCAACCGGCTCACGACAGCAGGAAGACACCGACGATGGCAATGGCCGGGCCGAGCGGCTGATCAGTGCCGCGGCCACCGCCGTGTGCACCGCCCTGGAGCAGGGGCACCGGGTGGGGCTGATCGGTCGATCGGCCGAGCCCGTGGTGATCGCCCCGACCGCCGGTAAGACCCATCGTCAGCGGCTGCTCAAGGAGCTCGCCTGCATGGAGCCCGGCACACAAACGCCCTTTGACGAACTCGTCGGCCGCGTGCACTGGTCTACGGGGTGGAATGCACGCTGCCTGTTGCTGAGCAGCCACATACGAACCGCTCATCAGCGGGTCGCCAGGATTCTCGGAGCCAGAGCTGAGGCGATCCTGGTCATGTCTCCCGACAATGAGCCCTTCGACGCCTTGTTCGACCTGACCAACCGAGGCGCTCCCGACAGGAGGCGCCGATGAACCCGATGATCCGACGATTCTGCTCGGAAGGGGCCATGCTCATCAGCGTGGTTTTCCTGCTGGCAAGCGCCGAGCGATCGGCACACCCTGAGAACTTCTGGTTGTACGTGATTCTCACGCTGGCGGGCGGCGCGACCGGCCTTTGGAGCCTGCTGTACCGCGGACGGCCGTTCCTCTCGGTGAACAGCGCTCGCGTTCTTGGCATGATCGCCTTCGGGTTCCTGATCATCGAGTGGGGCTGGCTCATCTCCGTGCCGACGGTTCTGGCCCTTTCACACTTCATGACCCTCATCTGCATCACGCAGTGGCTGCAGCCTCGCACCCACCGCGACGACGCCATGATGCTCATTTTGCTCATGCTGCTGCTGGTCGTCGGCGGCATTGTCGGCGGCAACCTGCTTTTCCCTCTGGTGCTTGTCGTCTACGCCGTCGCCGGCAGCCGCCGCTTCATCACCTATTACCTCGAAGGCGAGGCCGTCCGGTCGTATCTTCGCAACGCCCAGGTGCTTGGCGGCCGCCAACCCGACGGAACCACGCCGCCCCCTGGCGGGCATGGGCCGGGAGGCGGCTCGCTGTCCGTTGCGGCAGCGACTCTGGCGTTTGGCATTGTGATCTTCGTCGCGATGCCGCGTGTCGGCGCCGGAATGTTCGGCCAGGTGTCGCAGCCGGTGGCAGCCGGCGCCCTGAGCGGCTTTGCCCGATCCATCGAATTCACCTCGGTCGGCACGATCCAGGAATCCGACAAGCCGATCATGCGCCTCACCGTGACAGACGAGTCTGGCATCCGCATCGCCGCAAACACCGCGCTCCACCTCAGGGGGGAGGTGCTCGATCAGTACGGTTGCCGATCACCCGCGGGAAACCGCGGCTGGGGGTGGCGGCGATCCGCGGTCAGCGAAAACAGCGCGGATACTTACGGACTCACCTCTGTGGGTAAGATGGTGCCCGCCGCCACGTTGTTCCCCGGGCACATCCGTCTGCCCGAAGGACCGATGCTCGTGCAACAATACCGCCTGGAACCGACCGACGACATCTCGCTGTTCGCCTGCTACCCGCCCTTCGAGATCATCTCGCCGTCCCTGGCAACGGTGCGAAAGTGGAAGGGAACGCAGATCCTTCAGACACTCAGACCGGTGCGCAGGCCGCTGGAGTACACGGTCATTTCGCCGGCGGTACCGGCAACGGCCGCCCAGGCCCTGGCAGCCGACCGGGGCTCCGCCGACGTGCCGGCACCGATCGCTCCTGAAATCCCGGATCAGCAGCGGGACGAGCTTCTCCGTCTCATCAATGAGCAAACCCGCGGCATCGGCCCGATCACCGAGCCGGACAACCGCCTGGCCTTTGCCCGCAAACTGGAGTCTTTTCTGCAATCCGACCGCTTTGCCTACACCCTTCAACCGCCGCCGCTCCCGGACACCGGAGACCCCGTGAGCCATTTCCTGCTGGTGTCCAGAAAAGGCCATTGCGAGTACTTTGCCTCGGCACTGGCGCTGATGTGCCAACTCAAGGGCGTTCCCGCGCGGGTGGTCGTGGGTTACCTGGCCAATGAGTACAACTCTTTCGGCGACTTCTACATGGTTCGCAAGAAGCACGCTCACGCGTGGGTCGAGGTGTTCGTTCCCGGCCTCGACTGGGTCACGCTCGACCCGACACCCATGTCCCGTGGGCAATCCGGCGCGCTCAGGGGATTGGGAATCCGGCTCCGGACATACCTGGATTACCTCCAGTTCCAGTGGGCGGACGGAGTGCTCTCGTTCAATGCCGAGACTCGCAGCCAGATGCTCGAACAGTTCACGCAATGGCTTCGCAAGCCGGCCCACAATCAGCAGACACTGATCGGAGGGGTGGCTGCCTTTATCCGCGAGCTGTTCGGCTGGCGCCTCGAACTGTCGTGGCACGAGCGCATGATCTACTGGGTCTTCACCATCCTGGTCATCCTGCTCGTTCTCCTGTTGACTTATGTCGTTGTCGCGCTGGGGCGTCGATTGGCGGGATTGGCCGGGCGCCTCTCGCAGGCCTGGCACGCGAGGTGGGCAGGCCGCAGCCGCGAGGTGGAGTTCTACCATCGATTCTGCCGTCTCCTGGCGGATCTTGGACTGACCCGCAGGCCCGATCAGACCCCCGCCGAGTTCGCCGCTGACCTGACCGGACGTCACCTTGTTCTCCAGGAAGCCCCCGCTTTGGTGCGATGCTATTACGACGTCGCCTTCGGCGGCCACAGCCTGTCGCCCGAGCACAACACGACCATCGACGACTTCCTCCGCCGCCTGCGGAACCTGACCCCCGACCAGTTGGCCAAGCCGGAGACGCAATGACCGAATGCAGGATGCGCCTCCCCTCCGGCATTTCACGTTTGCCTACAGTTGCCGCGGGATCGGTGGACACTCCAAGCCCCGATCCCGCCTTCCCCAGAAAAAAAAGGACCCGCACATGGCGGGTCCTTCGACTTGGGTCTCTTGTGATGGCGCTCAGCGGCGGCGCAGGAACAGGCCTCCGAGCAGCAGCAGGCTCAGCGTGGCCGGCTCCGGGATCGTCGTGATCGTGATGCCTTCAGCCTGCTTCTTCTTGATGTATGCGACTGTGCCAGGCTCGCTGAAAGCCAGCAATTGATTATCTAACGTGATGGTGACTTTTGTGGCCTTGGCTGTAAAGCCGGCGTTCGCGATCATCGCATCAATATCCACCACGATACCGCCGTCCCAATTCACGGCCATGCCGGGATCATCGATCAGGTTATATGTGCCGTCGGACGGGTTAAACGCGAGATTGAAGTCGTGCGAGATCGGGGTCCAAGGACCGCCGTCCACTGCCTCGATTCGCACAAACAGCGAGGCCGCGACGGACGCGCTCGTGGCCGAGGTGCCGCTCCCGGCCGGAGCCAGAGTGTAATCACCTCGCTCCGCAAACTGTATCTGCTCGATCCGGTAGTCGTTGAGCGATTGAATCGTGGTCGTCAGCGTGCCATCAGTGATGTCAAACGTACCATTGCCCGCGTTCGCCCCGAATGACACAGGGCTGAACACGAGCGAATCACCGCTGATGCCCGGCGTGCCGTAAAGCGGAGTCGGGTCCGTGGATGAGTCCTCTGTGATCGTCTGATAGACGACATTGTCCCCACTCAGGTTGCCGTAGCTGATTGGAACAGCTGAGGCCACGGGTACGATCATCAGGCCAACCGCCACTACTGACGACACAAGTATAGATCGAGACATGACTTCCCTCCGCTTTCCTCAACTTCTTCAGAGTTGATCCTCTATTCCCACGATCCAAACCGTCCGGTGCGCCACTAGCGCAACAAAAAAGAGAGACGCGCCCACCGGGGCGTTCTCTCTCCCACGCAGAGAAGTCTAAGCCGAAATCGCGTGCACTACAAGCAGAATCTAGGCCCTTTTTGAGCGCGGCGGCCTGTCTGTCCGATACCCTCAAATCCCCCCTCGTCATGGCGCATCGCGAGCCGTGCACTCCTCAACAGATTACCTAAGCTCTTTCTCATCAAATACTTAAGATGATCAGCTCCACACCAGCCTCTCGCGACGTCGGTCCTTCTGCAGGGTCAGTCAGCCCGCGCCTATTGCCGCCCTGGCTCAAAAATGGGGCGAACGCCCGAATGGCACCGCCATGCATCATGTCAGAACCAGGCGGCAGAGGCGCTGTGGGGGATCAGGTTGACCAAACCTCTGGCTGAATGCGGAATCAGTTTTCTGGCCGGCCCGCGGAGATGGCCGCCCGGACGTCGGCCAGGAGCTGATCGACCTTGAAAGGCTTGTACAGGACGGCCGAAAGACCCTCCTTGCTGGCCCGGATGATCGAGTGGTTGGGATCGTAGCCGAAGCCGGTCATGAAGATCATCCGGCAACCGGGGCGAGCCTCCTTCACCGCTGCGAAGATCTCGTAGCCGCTCTTGCCGGGCATGCGGATGTCGCTGATCACCAGGTCGTAGGATCTCGCGTGGATCATAGCCACGGCCCGGACGCCGTCGCGGGCCACCTCGACCTCGCATCCGTACTTGCTCAGGACGTCGCAGACCGTCTGACGAATGATCTCCTCGTCATCGACCAGCAGCACCGCCTTGCCGGCCAGGATGGGGTCCTTCGCGGGCTGGACCGGCTTGGCGCCCAGGATTCCGGTCGCAGGCCTGGCGACCTGGCGCACCAGCGTGCGGATTCGGTCCACGTTGTCCACGATGCATTGCAGCCGGTGCCGCAGGTCGTCGTGGCCGATGTAATCCTCCATCAGCGCGGTGGCGTCCGAGAGAATATCGCTCAGCGGCCCGGCGATCTCCGAAGAGACATTATCCGCCAGGCGGCCCGTGGTGGCATATCTTTCAACCACCAGCAGGTCAAGAATGTGCAAGGCAATCGCCACGTAGCGGCCGAAAATCTCCGCGAACTGGCGATCCTCCTCGCTGAACGCCCCGGCGGCATCACTCTCGATGTTAAATACGCCGACCACCTTGTCGTGAAGCCACAAGGGTACCGTCAGTGAGGATCTGGCATTGCTGATGCCGACGATGTACCGTGGATCTTTCTGCACGTCCGGACAGATGTAACTTCGGCCCGTGGCCGCAACATATCCGCTGATCCCGTTGTTCTCCGTCGAGGCGTAGATGTCAATTTCCTCGCCCTCGGGCAGCAGGCCGGCACTGAGGACGAGCTCCAGCTTGTTGGTTCTCTCGTCGAGCAGGCGGATGGCAAAATTGGTGAACTCCAGCAGTTCCCTGGTTGACCGGATGATCTTTCTTTCGAGCACCGCCAGCCGCTGACCGGCGTCCATCTTGGCGAGTTCCTGGGCATCGAGCCGCACGAGCTCACGGCCGGCGTTGTCGATGGCGTCCATCTTCTGTTGCAGACGACGGGCGCGGGTCACATCCGACACCGCCACGACCAGGCGGGTCACATGGCGGTCGGGATCCTCGATGGGCGTGATCGACGCGTCGTAATAGCGGTCGTTGTCGACCACCAGGCTCAAGCCGCGAGAGCGCCCGGCGGCCGCCCGCCCCTCGGGCGAGCCGTATGCCGTCATGCAATGCTTGCGAATTCGTTCAAGGGCCTGCTCGGGCAGCTTCTCCGCGCGGGCATTGCGCCAGACAACCTCACCCGACGGGTCGACGATGCAAACGCCCTGCCCGATGACATCCAATACCGCTCCGAGTTGCCGCTGGGCTGCCATACGATCGGTGGTGAGGAGCTCAGGCGAGGTGCTCACGAACAGGCCAAACTGCTCTTCATCGATTGCTCGAAGCGCCGATTGAATGGTCGATTCGACACGGACCTGTCCAAACCGGGCAAATGCTTCGGCCAGTCCGGCCACGTCGGTTCCTTCGGGCTGAAGCAACAAAACCTTGCTCACGGTGGTGTCGACTTGCTCCATCAGGAAGACCTCGCGACTAAACTCACGGATACTGCATAGTATAGATAGCCTCCATGTGTTTCAATCAGGGAATGGCCGATCAATGCCTGATTCTGACACGATGACACGAACCGGGTCTTCAACGCAGGGGGCTATGCGCATTGTTTTCGGACGTTTGGCTTCACGGACCGCTTGGCCGATTCATCATTTGGAGGCAGGTGGCGGTTCGGCGGGACCTGCGTTATGTGAGGCGTGCTCCGGGGTTTGCGTGTAGGACGTCTTGACGATGGGCGCCAGCCACCGTGACACAAAGGATTCCCTGGCCCAGGTGGTGTGCAGGCCGTAGTGCCCGGCCTGGGCCATCTGAGGGGTAAATTCCTGTTGGTGAAGCAGCCGGTCGTACAGCTCATGCCCCGCCTTGTCCATTCCCCAGGGTTTGACGAACCCGACCGCCCCGGCGGCCCGAGAATGCCGCCCATCGACGGTGCCAAAAATCGCCGTTCCCGCCTGGAGGAACCCGACGTCATACTTGGAGTAATAGTTCCAGATCCCTGACCTCGTGCGGCTGAGAGCCTTACGGAGATCGTGGTCGGGAGCCAATGCCGGCGCCAGCAGGATGGCGTGGTCGATCTTGCGCTCCGCCGGCAGGGCCTCAAGGGTCAGCACGACGACTCCTCCACCGCCGGAATGCCCGATCAGGCAGACCGGCCGACCGGGGTATGTGTCCTGGTAGTTGATGATCTTGGTGGCGATTCGGCTTGCCTGCTTGCGGTTGTGATCGGACCAGCGGAGATTAAGGATCCACGTGAACGTGCCGCCGACCGTCCAATCATAGATCTCGATGGCACCGGGCACGCCACCCTTGTTGAGGCCGAACGCAATGCTTTCGTTCAGATTACTTCTTCCCTCGATTCCCGGCAGAATAATCGTGTAGCCCTTGATCCATCGGGCCGGTTGCCGCAACTCCGAAGTCGAGCGGAGCGGGATGGTACAACCCGTCACCGCCGGCACGGAGAGGAACAACACCACCGCGGCCAGCCGACGACCCGGCCAACCGAGCGGATGACTTCTAACGGACGACCTTGCGTCTTTACGAACGATTACGCCCACAAGCTCTTCTCCAGCCCAACAGCGAGCAAGCCACCTGCCCCCGCCTCGGTGCCACCTCGTCCAGCGGGCGGTTTGAGGCTGAGTGCCGCAATCGTACCTCAGCAGGTATTATCGGACAAGACCATCCGCGCGCTGCTGCAATGTTTTTCTTGACAAGCATTTACGATCCGCCGCAAACGGGAGGCCCGGCTGCCGAAGCGCCCTGCCATTCAACCGTCGCCTCAGAAAAGCGCTGTCTCCTGCCGAAGTCCGAGCATCTGGCCGGCCTCGACCAGAACGCGAGGTACCACCTCATCCATTGTTCCGCGAATGCGAACTCCTGCCGAGTAGGCGTGCCCTCCCCCGCCAAGCTTCTCCGCCAACGGCAGGACCGCGGTGCCGGACTCGCCGCGAAGATTGATGCGAATGATGCCCTTCTCCCCTTCCGAGAACAGCATGGCAACGCGGATGCCGGACAAGGACCGCGGGATGGAAACCTGGTCGTCGATGTCCTGTGGTGAGCACCCGCACGAGGCGATCTCATCGTAAGTCAAGGTGCTGTATGCGATGCGGCCCTCGGCGACCACATGCGTGTTGTGGTAAACCTTGCGGATGAGGTCGAACTCATGCCGCTCCTGAGACCGGGCGATGCGGCAACCGATCCGATCGACGTCGGCACCGCTGCGCACCAGGTCCGCGGCCGCTTCAAGGCAATCGGCCGTCGTGCTCGGGAGCGAGAAGCCTGCGGTATCCGAGTAAATGCCGGCATAGAGCAACCCGGCCGTCGCGGCATCAAGATTCCAGCCTGCCGCCCGGATCAACTTCCAGATCAACTCGCAGGTGCTGCTGGCGTTATCCTCCACCCAGTTGATCCGGCCGTAGTCCGGATTGGTCGTGTGATGGTCGATGTTGACAACCAGTTTCTGAGCGATGGCTTCCCAATGACCGGAGACATTGACCCGTTTCGTGGACGCGGTATCAACAACCACCACGACGTCAGCGAGCTCCATCCTCTCCGGGGCAACGATCGGCACCCCGTTGCTCAATTCCTTCAGGAATTGCAGCTTCTGGCTCTCGAGCGGACTCGGGAGAACGACGGCCGCCTCCGAAGACGGCAACGATCGTGCGAGGCCGAGCATCGCACCTAAAGCATCAATGTCCGGCGTCACGTGACCTGCGATCACCGGCAAACGAGCGGCGGCCAGGGTGTCGATGACTTCCCGAGGAACGGACATGGTCACTTCCGCATCGCCTCGATCAGAATCCGGGCGGTCGATTCCCGCATCACCCGCGGATCGGGCAGTCGCCCGGCCGACAAGGCCTCGCGAACGTCACGGCCGCTGATCGGAATCGGCTTCCAGCCCTTCTTGCTGCACTCATCAACCAGGGCAACGCGCCCCAGTTCCTCATAATAGGCCGCGAAGCCCACCTTCACCGGCCGAATGAGCAACTCGCCGGCCAGTTGAGAAAAGACCTCCTGAGCAGCCAACGGGTCCCAGATGTCCGTACCGTCGAAATATGGGGCGTCGGCGTGCTTGCGACCGATGATGATGTCGGTGAACCCGAAGTTCTGGCGATAGATGCCGTGCATGATCGCCTCCTTCGGGCCGCCGTAAAACATCTTGATGTCCAAGCCGAGCAGCAGGGCCACGTCGTTGATATCGTAGCCTTTCGATCTCCACAACTCCTCATCTTTGTCGCCTTCGCCAAGCTGACGGTTTTCGAGCAACGCCCGGTAGGTCCGCATCCGGGTCAGGGCGTCGACGTCGTCCGACTTGGTCTCGCCAATCAGCGGATTCAGCACCACGCCGGTGTTGAACCCTTGACGGGTCAGCACTTCAGCCCCGTACACCAGGGCGTACTCATGAGCCCGGTGCAGCGGATTACGGGTCTGGAAGGCCACCACGCGTTCCCAGCCCTTGTCGGCGAACAATGCCCGCGTTTCTCGCGGCGTCAGGACGAACTGGCCGTATTCTGGGTGCTTCGGTTGCGGTAGGACTTCGGTCCGACCCCCAACCAGCATCTCGCCGGGGTCGTTCATGACCATCTGGCCTCGTGGGTGATCGGTCCGTTTTGTCTGATAGACCGACTCGATATAGGCG
>JAUCQB010000151.1 GCA_030372985.1 Phycisphaerae bacterium | reverse complement strand
GGTGGATAATGCCTCAGATCACACTGCCTGATGGGAAGGTGCTGGACGCCCCGGCGGGAGCAGCCGTCGCGGACGTCGCAGCGATGATTAGCCCAGGCCTGGCCCGCGCGGCCATCGCCGCCAAACTGGACGGCGCCATCGTCGATCTGAGCACGCCGATCACGCGCGACGGCCGTTTGTCAATCCTCAAAGCGGATGCAGAGAACCCGGACAGCCTCAATGTGATGCGGCACAGTTGCGCCCACGTGATGGCCGAGGCGATCTGCTCGTTGTTCCCCGAGGCGAAGCTGGTTTACGGACCGCCGGTGGAGAACGGGTTCTACTACGACATCGACCTGGACCGGCCGCTGTCGCAAGAGGACTTCGCAGCCATTGAGGCCAAGATGAACGAGATCGTCAAGGCCGACCGCCCGTTCACCCGCTATCGGATGAGCCGCGATGAGGGCATGGCGAAGCTTCGCCAGGAGGGCAGCCGGTACAAGCTCGACAATGCCCAGCGAGCCGAAGGTGAACTGAGCTTCTATGTCACGGGCACCGACAAGGGCCGCGATTTTGAGGATCTCTGCCGCGGCCCGCACGTTCCCAGCACCGGCCGGATCGGGGCTTTCAAGATCATGCAGGTCAGCGGGGCTTACTACCGCGGTGACCAGAACGAGAAGCAGCTTCAGCGGGTCTACGGGACCGCTTGGCCCACCGTCAAGGAACTGAGGCGGTACCTCGACCAATTGGAGGAGGCCAAGAAACGCGATCATCGCAAGATAGGCCAGGAACTCGGGCTATTCCTCATCGACCCGCTGGTCGGCGGCGGTCTGGTGCTTTGGAAGCCCAAGGGCGCGGTCATTCGCCACCAGCTTGAGAGCTTCCTTCGAACCGAGCTGGCCCGCCTGGGCTACGCGGCCGTCTACACTCCCCAGATTGGCAAGTTGGGTCTCTACCGAGCCAGCGGGCACTTTCCGTACTACAAAGACAGCCAGTTCCCGCCGCTCTACGAAGATGAGATGCAGAAGGCCCTGAACATCCTCTGGGAGCTGACCCGGTCTCGGACTGATCACGGGCCGGCGACGCAGCAGGAACTGGATGCTATTGAGGAGATCAGGGGTCTGGACGGCGCCTTGGCCGACGAGCTGCTGGCGGCCTCCGAGCAGGGCAGGCAACCACTGCTCAAGCGTATCGAGGCTGCCCTGGAGGTCTCCGACGGATACCTGTTGCGGCCGATGAACTGCCCGCACCATATCCGGATATTCGCTTCGGAGCCGCGGAGCTATCGCGACTTGCCCGTTCGCTTTGCCGAGTTCGGGACTGTCTATCGTTATGAGCAGAGCGGCGAGCTGTCGGGAATGACCCGGGTGCGCGGTTTCACCCAGGACGACGCCCACCTGTTCTGTCGGCCGGATCAGCTTCTGGACGAGATCACTGGGTGTGTCAACCTGACCCGACGAGTCCTGGACCTGCTGGGGCTGAGGGACTACCGGGTTCGGATCGGGTTGAGGGAGCCGGGCAGCTCCAAGTACGTCGGCAGCGATGAGAACTGGGCACTGGCCGAGCAGGCCGTCCGGACGGCTGTTCTGAACAGTGGGATGCCTTATTCCGAGGAGAAGGGCGAAGCCGCCTTCTATGGCCCCAAGATCGATTTCGTGGTCAAGGACTGCATCGGGCGGGACTGGCAGCTTGGGACCGTCCAGGTGGACTACAACCTGCCCGAGAGGTTTGACCTGACCTATATCGGATCGGACAATACAGCCCATCGGCCGGTGATGATTCATCGGGCCCCGTTCGGCAGCATGGAGCGTTTTGTGGCCATTCTGATCGAGCACTTTGCCGGGGCGTTTCCGGTGTGGCTGGCCCCGGTGCAGGTCTTTGTGGCGTCGGTCAGCGAGAAGAGCGCCGAGTATGCCGCCAAGGTCCGGGAGCGGCTGGTTGACGCTGGTTTGCGGGTGGAACTGGACGTGAGCGCCGAGAAAATCGGCCCGAAAAAGCACTATGCCAGGAAGCATAAGATCCCGTATACTCTTGTCGTGGGAGAGCGGGAGGCGGCGGAAGGCAGCGTGAACGTCAATGACCGGTCGGGCAAGACGATCGGGAATGAATCGGTCGAGGCGTTTGTCTCTCGTTGCCTGAAGGAAGTGAACGAGCGGACGGTCGGACCGGCCGCATCGAATTGACCGGCGTGGGCCGGTCGCGCGAGCCTTGTTGTGCTTGCGTGAGGATCAAGCGAGGTTTTCCAAGAAGAGAGGGTTGACCCATCGCCAAGATGCAGCGGTGCAACGAGCAGATTCGGTTGCCGTCGATCCGCCTGATCGACGAGAAGAACGAACAGATTGGTGTTGTCCCGACCATCGAGGCCCTTCGTCGCGCTCGCGAAGCGGGCCTGGATCTGGTGGAGGTGGCTCCGACAGAACGGCCGCCCGTTTGCCGAATCATGGATTTCGGCAAGTTCAAGTATTCCCAGAACCAGAAGAAGAAGAAGCAAAAGCATCACCTGCAGAAGCTCAAGGAGATCCGTCTGCATCCGGACGTCGGGGAACACGACCGGGACATCAAGGTGAGCCGTGCGGCGAAGTTCCTTGAGGAAGGCGACAAAGTCCAGTTCACCATGGTGTTCCATGGGCGCGAACGATTCCACAAGGAAATCGGCTTCGACATCTTCAAGTTGATCATTGATAAGGTTGGCGAGAAGGGCAAAGTCGAGCGTCCGCCGCGGATAGAAGGCCAGCGAATGGTCATGGTATTCTCGCCGGGCAAAGTGAGCCCCCGGCCTGCCGCGGCCGCTGCCCCGGCCAAGTCGGCGACCGAAACGTCGAGTTGAATCCTGATCCCGCGGGTGCGGCGGGATGATCGAACACCGACCCGGTGCCGGTGAGTGGCTTCGTCTTTTTCCGGAAGGAGCGTTCGTCTTTTCATGCCAGATTTGATCCCGCCCCATGGCGGCCTGACCGAGCCGGTGAACCGGACGGTCCCAGCCGATCGCGTTCAGGAGTTTTCAAAGGAAGTTGCCTCGCTGCGGTCTCTGCCGGTCAGCGACGCCGATCTGTCCAGCGTTTACCGGATTGGCGACGGTGGCCTGAGCCCGCTGACCGGTCCAATGGTCAAGGCGGTCTACGAACAGGTTCTCCGCGACGTGAACATGGACCACGGCGGGCGGAAGTATGCGTGGGCCATTCCGATCTCTCTGCCGGTGACCAAGGATCTCGCCTCCACTCTCAAGCTCGGCCAGCGAGTACGGCTGACGAACTCCGCCGGCGAGGCGGTCGGGGCGCTCCAGGTCGAAGACATCTTCCCTTGGGACAAAGCCGCCTATATCGAGTCGGTCTATCAGACAAAACGGACCGATCACCCAGGTGGCCAGATGGTCATGAACGACCCCGGCGAGATGCTGGTTGGAGGCCGGATCGAAGTCCTGCCGCAGCCGAAGCACCCGGAATACGGTCAGTTCGTTCTGACCCCCCGAGAAACACGGGCGCTGTTTGCCAAGAAGGGCTGGCAGCGCGTGGTGGCTTTCCAGACCCGCAATCCGCTCCACCGGGCCCATGAATACGCCCTGGTGTACGGGGCAGAAGCCCTGACCCGCCAAGGATACAATGCGGGCGTGGTCCTGAACCCGCTAATCGGCGAGACCAAGTCGGACGACGTCGACGCCGTGACCCGGATGCGGACCTACCGGGCGTTGCTCGAAAACCGCCAGCTTGGCGAGGGCGACAAAGATGAGGAGTTGTGGAAATCGAAGGGTTACGACATCAATGATGTGGCCCTGCTGCTCGGCCTGGACATCAAGATGTTCTATGGCGGTCCGAAGGAGGCGATCATGCACGGCATCTATCGCCAGAACTTCGGGTTCACCGACATCATCATCGGCCGCAAGCACGCCGATGCCCCTTACTTCGACGGCAAGGACATCTGGGACCCGCTGGCCGCCCAGGAGGTCTTCTCTCAACTGACCGGCGAGTTACTGATCCAGCCGGTGAAGGTGGGCTTCGCCGCGTACTATGAAGAGCTGGGGCGTGTAGGGCTGGTCGACGAGTGCAGCAAGAAGGGCTGGAAGCCGATTCCGATCAGCGGCCGTGACGTTCGCGAGGCCTTGTCGGCCGGGCGACTGCCCGATCCGCGGGTCATGCGAGAATCGACGGCTCGGATCCTGATCGAGGCGATGCGGAAGTAACCTATGTCCGTGCCTGAGGAACTCATCGAGACTCTGGCCGCCGCTCGTTTGCCGGTGGTTGCAGGTCATGTGACGCCGGACATCGATGCTTTAGGTGCGATGCTCGGCCTCGCATGATCGCTGCCGTCTTCGGAGGCGGCCGTCGTTCTCCCGAGTCCGCTCGAGAGCCAGAAGCTGCAATTCCTGAAGGAATTGAGCAACGGGGTGCCGATCGTTGCCCCGGAGAGG
>JAUCQB010000150.1 GCA_030372985.1 Phycisphaerae bacterium | reverse complement strand
TCTTTTATCACCGCGTTATAGTCTGCCACGGGATTGTACTCCGATCGCCTGCTCTACATCTTCGGCAGTCAGATGAGGATAGTCGCGCAGGATGTCCGCACGGGATGCGCCGCTTGCGATCAGCTCAAGGATAGACTCCACGCTGATCCGGGTGCCCTTGATACAGGGCTTGCCGCCCAGAATGCCAGGGTTGGACTCAATTCGCTCGAACATGGCTCTATACCTCTACCCTCATTGTACACGTCGGCCCACGGATTGCGAACAGCCTGAATGAGCGGCCCCGTCTTGCGGGTCCGTGGCAGTTCAAGCGGCTCTCTCAGAAGCCCGAGCGTGAGCGAGGGGCCTTCCGCGTCGAGGATTCCCATCCTCATAACCGACGAATGCCGAACGGATTCGGCCAAGCCAGGCGGCCCGGAAGGGATTCCGGGCCGAGCGGAGAGGATTCCCGGCCGAGCGGGATTCCGGGCCGAGCGGAGGGGATTGCGGGCCGAGCGGGCCGAGCGGAAACGTGATCAGCTGCATAGAGCGGGGGCTGGCTCGGGCTGTGTCTCGACAACCGGTGATGGCCGGAGTTGAGCGTCAGGCTTGGTCTCGCGTGAGGTGATCCATTCGCGAACCTGCGGGCAGACGCGGGCGTAGATGGATTCGACTCGTCGCAAGACCATTGGCCAAGCGTGGCGGCGGGCGTGGGCGCGGACTGCTTCAGTGTCAAAGCGGATCTGGCCGGTGAAGAACTGCTCCAAGGCGCGGGCAATGGCTTCGGGGCTGGCGTCGTCCGCGAAGAAGCCTGACTCCCCTTCCGCGATGGCGTCAGTCGCGCCGCCAAAGCGGGTGCCAAGAGATGGCGTACCTGAGCTGGCCGCCTCCAGGTAGACCAGGCCGAAGCCCTCCACGTCGCCGGGGGTTGGACGCGGGGTCAATACGAATAGACTGGCTGAGGCGTAGGCCGCACGCAGTTCCTCCTGGCTCAGCCGTCCGAGAAAACGCACGCGATGCGAGACAGCCAGTTCCGCTGCAAGCTTCTCCAGTGCCGGCCGTCCGGTGCCGTCGCCGACAATGCCGTATTCCAGATCCAGTCGGTCGCCCACCAGGGCCATCGCCCGGATCACCCCGTCGATGTTCTTGCGCTGCCATCCGGACAGGGCCGCGACCGAGATCAGGCGATTCGGCCGCCGATCGATCCCCTCGCGTCTTCCAGGTGTATCCCCGAACGAACGCACATCGCCGAGCGCACCGCCGCAAGCCGCCCCGGCAGGGGCGAAGGTGTGTAGCCAGGGGCGCGAGTTCCTGGGGGCTGTGTCATATTCGGCGCTCAGCCCCAACGGGGCGGCAGATGCTCCTGAACGGATCGGGTCTTCTGTTGCCCCTTCGGGGCACGAAGGCTGCTGACACGGTGGAGACACGGAAGAGTCGAGTAGCGGAAAATGAGTCTCGCCCTCCTGGAGAAAAAACTCCTCAACGCCGTTGGGCACGACCACCGGAGTCTGCCCCGCACGGCAGGTCCGCTGAAACAGTTCGGCTGTGAAGCGGCTGACGGCGATGACCTCATCGACACGGGGCAACGAGATCCAATCGACGAGCCTTTGTGTCCAGCCTCGCCCACGTTGGCGCCGGGCCATGCGCCACAGCAGCGGAACCCGTTCGAATTTGAATCGCACCCAGGGGCTGAGGAAGTCATTCCCGTGTACCGTCACGACCAGTGGCCGACAGAACAGGCCCAACGGCGCATAGCCGTAGTTCAGCGAGTGCCAAAGGTCCATCTTGAAGCGGGCCAGACGGGGCAGGTCGCGGGCCAGGTCGGTGGTCAGGATCGGGTACGTCGGGATGATCGGATCCGGCTGGCATTGCCGATTGGTGAACAGGTGCAGGTCGTAGCCGCGGGAGTACAGGTATTCAACCGTTGCCCTCGCCACGGTCGACATGCCGCCGATTTGCTGTGAGTACTCGTTGACGACCAGACCCAGTCGCGGCCCGCGATTCACAGACAACTCCTACTTCAAGAAAAGCACTGGCGGGCCCGGTTTCGCCCATGGGCCAGGCCGAGGCAAGCAGGCCTCTCGACATCGCTCGGGACAAGCCGCAGGCGGTACCCCGCAGGCCAGTCCCTCGCCTTGGGCATGGGGATAGCCGGCTGCAGCACATCCCCTCGGCACAGACCGACGCGCTCTCCATGACTCCGTCACATACGAAGTTATCGGCACGTGCAATCGACCGGTTGAACAGCCACAAGCGGCGGAGGCTTGCGGACCGAAGCTCGGTGAACGATTGACCGCGAGCCACCGGTGCGTTTATAAGATGTTTATAGACAAACGGTTGCGAGCGTCCGGGCCGGCGCTGCGTCTGGCAGGTCGTCTCGCCGTATCCGAGCCACACCGGAGGTGTTGCCGACGTTGGACTGGCGAGGCCAAAGGGTGAGACAAGCGGCGTTGGCCGTTCTCTTGGGAGCATCGAAATGGTCAACCTGCTCGAAGCGATCATCACCGGATGATGCGGGGAGTACATCGTGGAATCTTGGATGAACACAGGCAAGCGCCACCGGCCGATACGCTGTCTGGGACAGAAGCTACACGGATGCCTCATCTGCGGTCTGCTCCTCCTGCCGGCCTGTCTGGCGGGTTCGGCGGCCGCAGCCGCGCAACCGGCCCACAGCATCAAATCGGGGCCGTCCATCGGCATGTGGTACACGGTCTGGTGGACCAAGGACGATCAGTTTAAGCATTGGGTCAACTGCCACGTGTTTCCCACGCGCGGCCCGTACACCGCCGGTGATCCTCAGGTCATTGCCGATCACTACGCTCAACTGCGCGATCTCGGCGTCAACTTCCTGATCATGGACGACACGAACTGTGCGGGGGTCGACGGCAGTCGAATCAACGACAACATCCGGGCATGGTTCGAGTTCATGGACGGCCGTCCGCAAGCCGAGCGCATTCCCATCTGCATCGGCGGCGGGGGTGAGATGCGCGCAGAGGGCGCCAAAGGCCAAAGCCGGGCAGCGGATTTCTACTGGCAGACATGGGCACGACGACCGAGCTACTTCCGGCTCGACGGCAAGCCGTTGCTCCTGGTGGATACGGACGACAACTATGGACCGGGCGACTGGGACGACCCGCGATTTACCGTCCGCTGGGCCTACAACGGCGACAATCACGAATCGATGGCCAAACGCAAGACCTGGGGATGGGGATCGTACGAACCGGCGCCGATCCTGGCCGAATCAATGAGCATCTGGCCGGGGCACCGCTTCCCCAAGCCTGTAGCCGAGCAGGGACAGGATCCGCTGGAAGAGCCTCGCGAAGGCGGCCGGCTTTACGTCCGCATGTGGTTGCGCATCCTCAAGGCGCAGCCACGATTCGTCACCATCGCCGACTACAACAACTTCGAGGAGGAAACGGCCATCGAGCCCAGCTACACCTGGGAGGATCCCCGAGGCCATGCGGTGCCCGACCTTTATGTCCGCATCACGCGGGCCTACGCAAGACTCCGAATGGAAACACCGGTCCAAGGCGAATACTACCGCGACGAGGCCAAGCCGGAGGTTTTCCTGTTCGACGGTAGCCGGTTCATCCATCAGGACGCCATGCCTCGGCGAGCCGTGATCATTCTCACGCCGACGGGCATGCTCGACCGCATGCGAAGCCGACACGGCGCCGGTTCGCCCTCGTCACAGCCCTCGTCCGGATGTTGGCGGGCCCCCGAGTCAGGAATACCATCTCCAGGGCAGCACGAACAGGTCCCGGCGCGTCATGTCGGAGGGGTCTCCGGTCGATGGATACCACCGGTTTGACCCCCGGGCCAGACCGACGCGCTGGCCTTATGTGACGCGCTCGGATAGGTTATCGGCCGCTCAACAGGGCCGATGGGTAGCGACAGGAAGCAACAAAAGGATATGGCACCGATACTTCAGACCCACGAGATTGCCACTCAAGGTTCGCAGGTCAAGGTCATTTTGCGCCCGGAGATGCTCAAGCCGGACGACAAGCGAGTCATCACGCGATTGTTTGATCCGCACAATCCTCGCCGGATACGGGCGATGTTTAACCGCGTGATGCGTCTGGACAAGCCGACCGTGACCAG
>JAUCQB010000149.1 GCA_030372985.1 Phycisphaerae bacterium | reverse complement strand
GGCGCCATGGGTGGGATGCGGGGACCCGATCACCGATTTCAACGGCGGACCGATAGCCGTCGACCCGTTTGGCGACGGGTCCGATTTCGGCTTTCTTGCCGCGTATCACAACAAGGTATACATCGGGCCGAACAGGAACGGCAACATGGCGAACAGGATGGAGCCGGACGGGAGCCTCCCGACCAACTGCTACTTCACCTTCACCAAGGACACCGAAACCGCCAACAGCACCGAGACCCACGAGAACGGCGCGGCCGGCATACCCCCGGCGCGCTTCCGCACTATTGGCCACACCGGGTGCACGACGAACAGCGCGGACATCAACCTCGGGTGCGGCCCCGACAACGAAAACGGCCGCGGCCTGTTCGTCAACGGCACGGTGGGCGGCACCGAATACCTCTTCATCACCGGAGGAAAATCGACCGGCAACAACGACTACCTGTACCAGACCACGGACACGGACACCACCCTCGACTTCAGCTTCGTCGACCTGTCCGCGACGTTCAACAGCGACAGCATCGAGGGCAACAAGGGTACCGAGTCGATCGTTGTGTTCAACAACAAGGTCTACTGGATGGAGCCGGGCAACCTCGACTACCGGCCCTACTTCGTGAAGCTGAACAACCTGAACGCCCAGTCCGCCAGCGGCTCGGACAGCGGCTGGATGTACATACGCTACATGAGCGGGATGGGGAACTGGAACAGCAAGCCGAACAGGGCCGACCGGATCGGCGGGACCCTGTACGCCTTCAACGACCGTCTCTATCTTGCAAACAACGGCTCGGTGCGCAACACGTCCGACGGCAACTATGATGATATCCGTCCCGGGTGCAACGCCACCACGGAGGACTCCTACGGCAGCGGCTGCGGCTTCCTGGGATTGTTCGCCTGCCATAACACCTGCATCAATGACGGCGGCATCATACGCTCGACGAACAACGACCCGGCCCCCTGCTCCGGGCAGAACAACTGCACCGGCTGGACCGACATCACGCCGAGCGGCAACGCAAAATACACGAACTACTTCTCGAAGGTCATCACGAAGCTGGCTGACGTGATACCGGCCAACAGGCCTGTCCCTGCGTTCACCGAGTTCAATGGCAACCTGTACATGATTCGCAACGCCTGCACGACGAATGTCATAAACACGGAATGCACCCCCAACGGCTTCAACTCCTGCACGGACGACATCTCATGCCCGTCCGGCAGCGAGGTGCCGCAGCTCTGGAAATGCGTGCCGGGCGTCGACGGCGAATGCGATTCTGGAGACTGGAGCCTGGTTGCCGAGAACGGCACCACCGGCAGAAGCAACATGGGCGATACCGAGAACAAGTTCGCTACTCTGCTCATTGCAAACGGCAACCATCTCTATATGGGGTTCGACAATGCGAACGGCGTCGAGATCTGGATGACCAAAGACGGCGTCACGAACCCGGCGAGTGCTTCTGATTTCGAGCAGACAGGCTCCAACGGCCTCGGCGATCCGTCGAGTTACAAGAGCCTCTGGTCTGCCATTTCCGTCCAGGGCTCTGACGGATACTATATATATGTCAGTGTCGGAAACGGCGTTGTGCCTGTCGCTATTTTCAGACAGAGAAACGACTAATCATTTTTTAATACAGGGAAGACTGGGGTGAGTAAAAATAGTTGGAGGGTTTTTACGGCCGTTATTTGCGGCCGTTTTTTTATCTTATTTTATTACAAAATCATACAATATTGTTGTTGTAAATTTAATAAT
>JAUCQB010000148.1 GCA_030372985.1 Phycisphaerae bacterium | reverse complement strand
CTCGGAGATGTGTATAAGAGACAGCGACAGGAGTTGGGGCATCAGCAGACATCCGCTCGGCACTTGACGCGGTTTTGGACGACCCGCTTCTTGCGGATGCGTGGCAGCCTGGCGGCGAAGAAGCTCTCGGTTGGTTCTATCAGTACTTCAACGAGCCGGACATCGCGGTCTTTCGTGGTTCGCGTCCGCCGAAGGTGACGGCCGAGCTGCTCCCGGCCAAGACGCAGCTTTTCACGCCCCGTTGGATCGTGCGATTCCTGGTTGAGAACACGCTCGGCCGGCTGTGGTTGCAGATGCATCCGGATTCGCGGCTGGCTGGCCGACTGGAATACCTTGTCCCGTCGGCCGAGTCGCTGCCGCCGGTGGTGCCCAAGCCGCTGCGTGAGATCCGCGTCCTGGAACCGGCCTGCGGAGCGATGCACTTCGGGCTTGTGGTCTTCGACTTGTTGGCGGAGATGTATCGCGAAGAGCTGGGGCGAACCGGGGAGTCTGGCTGGCCCGCTCATCCGTCTGTCGCTGACGAGGCTGCGATTCCGGCCGCGATTCTGGCCAATAATCTGTTCGCTTTCGATATTGACCCGCTGGCCGTGCGACTGTCGGCCACGACCTTGTATCTGAAGGCGATTGCCCTTAATCCGGACACGCCGATAGTCCCTCTGCATTTGTACTGCGCCGATGCTTTGCGGCGTGCGGGGGGCATGTTGTGGGAGGACGACAGGCAAGGTGGGGAAGCGACCACAGATGTTCTCGGGGCGACTTATGATGTCGTGGTGACCAATCCTCCGTATCTGGACAGCCGCGATTTCGACGCCCCGCTCAAGTCGTTCATCGCGGATGCCTATCCGGCCGGCAAGCGTAATCTCTACGGTGCCTTTCTCGAGCGATGCGTTGGCTTTCTCGCTGAAGGTGGGCGGCTGGGCATCATCACGCCGCAGACGTTTATGTTCATATCCAGCTTTGCCAAGCTGCGGGCTATGTTGCGGGGCTCGGTTGCCGTGGAGACGCTTGTTCAGGGCGGGCTGGGCACGTTTCCGGATGCGGTGGTGGATGCCGCGTTTTATGTGCTTCGCCGCGAGGCCAATGCGGAGAGAAGCGACCGGTGCGTTGGCACCTTCTTTCGTCTCACCCGGCCTTTGGACACGCAGGCCAAGCGGCAGGCGTTCGAGCAGGCGGTTGTGGCGTTGCGGCAAGGGAGAGCCGACAGCCAAGTCTTCCGCTGCCGACAGGGCGACTTTGATCATCTGCCCGGCCGACCGTGGGTGTATTGGATCACGCCGCGCGTGCGCGATCTATTCGACCGCTTGCCGAAGCTAAGCCGGATTGCAAAGCCGATCGTCGGGTTGCAGACCAGTGACAACCTTCGCTTCCTCCGCTTCTGGTGGGAGGTGTTCTTTCGAGATCATCCCGATCATCCGGTTGCGGCCAATCGGTACATTGCCTTCGGCTGCCGCGATCGTGCGGCCGCTCTGTCCTCTGGCCGTAAGTGGTTTCCGCATATCAAGGGCGGCGACTTCCGCCGCTGGTACGGCAATCAGGAATATGTCGTCAACTGGGCGAACGACGGAGCCGAGATTCGCACGTTGGGTATCGAATCGGGCAAGGTGGCGTCGCGGCCGCAGAACATGGACTACTACTTTCGACCCGGTGTCACCTGGACGCACACCAGCTCGCGCGGGCTGAGCGTTCGCATTCTCCCGCCCGGCTTCATCTGTAACGTGGAAGGCATGGCGACGTTTCAACGGGGTGAGTGCGGGTCGTCGCTGGAAACGCTGGCGATCATGAATTCGAGCTTTGCCGCTCACGTGATCGGCCTGCTCAACCCGACGGTTCATTTCGGCGGGCGGGAGGTCGGCGACTTGCCGTATCCTCAGGCGGATCCATCGGTGGTGGAAGTGCTTGAGTCGCACGTTTCACGGGCCATGGAGCTGGCACGCCAAGACAGTCTGGAGGATGAGACAACGTGGGAGTTTGCCCAGCCGCCGGATTGGAGAACCGGGCCGGATGACGCGAGCCGGCGACTCCAGGAACTGGCGGAGATCGAGCGGCTGATTGATGAGGAGGTCTACACGCTTTACGGACTCGGCCGTGAGGACCGCGCGGCAGTTGAGGCGGATCTCAATGGCACCCCCCCCAGCCCCCCCTTGGTAAGGGGGGGAGCGGTCGAGAGCCGGCGGTCGCGGCGCGATCTGGCCGTCCGCTGGATCAGCTATGCCGTGGGCGTGGTGATGGGGCGGTTCCGACCCGGCGTTGAAGGGTCGCTGGGTTGTGGTCGCTTTGACGCCCGGACGGCCGCGAATCTGCGGGAACTGGCCGTCTCTGACGCCATCGCCGAGCTGTCGGGTGATGGCGGAACCGACTTGGCCGAGCTGGTCATGCGCGCGCTGGGGCTGATGCTTGGCGACAGGGGGGCGGATGAGGTGGTGGTCTCTGCAACCGGCAAACATCGCAATTCGATTGCCGGTTTGCGCGGGTATCTGACCGGCGGCTTCTTTCGTGACCATCTGCGTCGGTATCACGGTCGTCCGATCTATTGGCTGGTGCGGTCTCGCGGGCGCGGGTATAGCGCCTACCTGTACTGCGAGCGGCTCAGCACGGCGGTGCTCGAACGGCTACGCGGTCCACAGTATCTGGCCGGTCGGTTGAGCGAGGCCATTCGGTGCGGCGACAGCTCGCTGGCGGCCGACTTACAGGCGTTGGATGAGGCGATCGAGCGCGTCTTGAGCGCATCGGACGAGGAAGGCCGAACGGTGGGTTGGCAGCTTGAGCCTGACGACGGTGTGCTGATCAACGCCGCGCCACTGAGCGAGTTGCTGTCACCTGTCTGGAAGGAGCCGGCCGAATGCCGGAGGCGTCTGTCGGCCGGCGAGCACGATTGGTCTTTCACCGCCGCTCGCTATTGGCCGCAGCGCGTGCGGAGCAAGCGCGGCGAGGTCAAGTCGCTGGATCTGGCTCACAGCGCTGCGCGTGCCCACGGCGGGTGAATTGAGGCTCGCCGGCCCGGTGTCAGCCGGCTCACATCGTCCATCCGCCGAGATACATAGCCAGCATCAGCAACAGCATGCCGGCCACGATGGCGGGCACGAACAGGATGTAGCCTACCCTGCTGGCCAGCAGGAAGAAGAGGACGATGAGGCCGACGCCGCCGAGTTTGTTGGTCAATGTCAACACGAAGTTCGGAAGAATGCTGCGCAATGCGCCAAAACCATCCAGCGGCGGCAGGGGCAACAGGTTGAGATTCGCCAGCGCCAGATTGATCAACACGGCCGTCGTACAAAGCTCGATCGCCCCGACCCACAGCGGGGCGTGGGGAACACCGGGCAGGCGGACCGGCCCCAGAATCAGTGTCATCGGGTCGAAGTGTCGCTCGGCCGGGTGCAGAACGCCCAGAATCATCATGAGGACCATGAGGACGTTCGCTGCGAAGAGGGCCAGCATCAGGTTCAGGGATACGCCGGCCAACGAGACGCCGAGATTGCCACGCCGGAAGTTCCGGTACTTCTGCGGCCGGACGGGAACGGGCTTGGCCCATCCGATGACGGTCCCGCCCGGCAGAAGACTGAGTATCAACGGCACGATGATACTGCCGAAAAGATCGATGTGCCGGATGGGATTGAGGTTGAGCCGGCCGAGGTCCCGGGCCGTCGTGTCACCCGACCACCAGGCGGCGACGCCGTGGGCGATTTCGTGGAAGATGATTGACACCACGAGGACCGCAAGAACCACGACGTGGTGCCAGATGGGCTGCGGTTGTTTCCCGATTTCTTCATCGGGCAGCGCGCTCGCGGGCATCGGCTCAGGTTCCTCAGCCTCTTCGAGTGCGGGGATACGATCCGTCTCGTCGTACTCGGGTTCCGGAGCGAAGGATGTGGCGGGAGCCGTCTCCTCCAACTCCTCCTGTTCCGCATCGGGAAACTGGACCTGGTTGGCGGAAGACTCGCTTCGCATGTGATCGAAGAGCATCTTTGCGACGTTGACGCCGGCCAGGCCTGCGCAGCCCAGCGAGAAGACGGAGATAGCCAGTCCGGCAACGCCGATGCGACGGTCGTGTGGCCGGCGTCTGCCGCCAAGCAGCAGGATCAGGGAGAGGATGAACAGGGCGATGGCCGGCAGGCTTCCGACGAGGGGTATCAGCGCCGGGACAGCCAGAATCCATGCCGCGCACGCCATGCCCGAAGCCACGGGCTCGACGGGCTGGTCTGCCAGAGGTTCCACAGCGGACCTGATGATCAACGTCTCGCCGGGCAGAGTGATCCCCGGCGTGGCGGTCTCGACGGCGGCTTCGTCAGCGGCCTCGGACGGCCGGTTCCAGCATGCCGCCGGAGCCAGTCGCTGCGCCTCTTCGCGTTGTGCCTGGGCCTGTGCCGTCTGGCCGAGGGTTTCGAGCGACTTGGCCATGAGTGCGGCGAGATACGACCGATCCACGAGTGACAGCAAGGTCGGATCGATCTGGGACAGCAAGGAACCTGCTCGCTCGTGCTCGCCGAGAGTCTGCCAGGACCCGGCGATCGCCAGGTTCGCGACAGGTCGAAGGCGCCGATGCTCTGGGTACTTGGCTGTCAGCTCGTCGATGGTTCGTGCGGCGTCAACAACGGCCGCGTGATCACCTTTATGGGCAGACAGCTTGCATCGCAGGCCGATGAGCAGAGCACGGAGGACAGGTTCTTTCAAGTCGATGGACTCCAGAATGGCGAGATAGCGCTCGCAGAGGTCCGACTGTCCGCTCTGCAGGGCGGATTCGGCCCCGCACAGCAATGACAACCCGTGAATGGCACGGAGGTAGCTCGCCCGAAGCTCCGTGACGCCGACGGTGGCCTCCGGATTGTGAGCCGCGGGAATGGACCCCGTCCTCGGCATGCCCTGTTGGAGCACCCATTCGGTCAGATGTAACACCTCCGCGTGCCGACCGAGATTCTCGAGCACCTCGATCGCCGCCGCCACCCAGCGATTGGAGACTTGCCCGCCGCGCCGGTCGCTTTCCTGGCGGGCGATCCGCCAGGCTTCCTCGAGTTGGCCAAGGTTGTTCGCGCAGAACATGGCGGTGGCGCCCCATTCGATCTCGGGCACGCGATGTCTGTGGAGTATGTCGGCTAAGGCGGCCAGGTGATGTTCGCACCGCGTCGCGTCGCCGATCGTGGAATGGACAATCGCAGCACAGTCGTGCAGGAGCGCCTTGGTTCTCGGATTGCGGGCGATACGCAGTCCTCGATCGCACCATTCCAGAGCCTCCTGGTAACGGCCGAGTTGGTTAAGCCGGGCGCCGACGAGCGCATCCAGGAGACCGGGGTTGACCAGCCTGTCGAGCATGGCCGCCGGCAGCCAGGAACGGTGCAGCCGCATCATTGCAGCAAGGGCGGAAGCATAATCACCTTGGGCTGCGGCCAAGTTCGCCTGCCGCGCCAGACGGCGGTACATCGGCCAGGTGATCACAAGAGCGGCGACGATGATCCCCAACACGGCCATCGGCCAGGAGGCAATTGAGAAGACTTGTTCGAACACAATGCACCTCTCGCCTGGGAACCCTTGCGTGCAATTGGTGGCCATTCTAAGCGGCGGACGCACGTGGGGCCAGCCGACCGGTCTGAGAGCGGACCGGAGGCCGGGGATGACATCCGCCCTTTTGGGCCTTGTGCCTCGCGGTCCGGTGTTCGGACATTGTCTGAAAAGTGCGCCCGCCCCGGTATAATCACCACGCTGTTGTGCCGGAGGGGCGGGCGGCTGTTGACCATGAAGCTCTTGAGCGGGAGTACGACGTGGCTGACGCAAGAATCGGGATCATCGGCGGTTCGGGACTCGGGCAGGTCTTGGCCGAGCAGGTTGGCGGCAAGCAGGTACGGGTGGAGACACCGTTCGGGAACCCGAGCGGCCCGATCCTCCTGACACGCTGGGCGGGTTCAGATATTGCCTTCCTCTCACGGCACGGTCCCGGCCACCTGCTGAATCCCTCAAACGTGCCGTATCGCGCCAACATCTATGCTCTCAAGTCACTGGGTGTCACGCACATCGTGGCCAGCGGAGCGACCGGCAGCCTGCGAGAGGACATCGAGCCCCGCCATCTGGTCATCTGCGACCAGGTCATTGACAGGACCTTCCGTCGCGAGAGCACCTTTTTCGATCGCGGTATCGTAACGCATGTTGAGTTCGCGGAGCCTTTCTGCCCCAGGTTGCGAGCTGTGCTCAGGTCGGCCGGCGAGAAGATCGGCGCTCGCGTCCACTCGGCGGGAACCTACGTGTGCATGGAAGGACCGCAGTTCTCGACGGTGGCCGAGTCGCGCATGTATCAGCAGTGGGGCGGCGACCTGATCGGCATGACCGCCATGCCCGAGGCCAAGCTCGCCCGCGAGGCCGAGATGTGCTATGCCCTGGTTGCCCTGCCCACCGACTATGACTGCTGGCGGCCTCACGAAGCAGGTAAAGATCGTGAGACCCTGCTGCGAGAGATCATTGGCAATCTCAACGCCGTCACCACCAACGCGATCGAGCTGTTGCGGGCGGCAATGCCGGCGCTGGCGGGGCAAATCGATGCCCCTTGTGCCTGCCGCGAGGCCCTGGCGATGGCGATCTGGTCCGACCGCTCGCATATCGCTCGCGCGGACGTGGACCGGCTCAGCTTAATCGTCGGGCGGCACTTCAAGTGATGGGGGACGGCGCCGGCGGCTCCAATGGGGCAAGAGGCAGATGGGATACCCCCCAGTTGCATAAGAATCGCCGCAGGTGTGCAGGAAAAAACTCGTGGATCGGACGTCTTGTGCCGAATCACTGCTGTTTCCGGAGTTCACCGTTGGTGAGACTCATGGGCGATGGCAGAACATGGCCCATTCTCAATTCTACATTCACCATTCTGCATTCCCCGGCGTTGCCGTATGCAACGCTGGGGGAACGTCAAACAGGTTTCCGTCGCCCGCAGCAGTTCTTGTATTTGAGGTTGCTCCCACAGGGACAGGGATCGTTCCGCGGGATCCGACGACTGGGCGATAACTTGTCGGGGCCGGATGGGGGCAACCAGTCATCTTCGTTCCATTCTTCAGGGTCTTCCCCGGGCGTGACATACCGAACCCGGGAAGACGTGTGGTGTTTGAGCGCCGCTGAAATGATCAAGGTTGACAGGGCGACCTCCTGTTCGAATGTTGCCGTTCTGGGGTCGATGGAGTTGATGCTCCTGCGATCGGCATCAAGCTGGTGCCAGATCTCCTCGAGGACTTCTGGCGTGACGGGGAGGGCGGCGCCTGTCGTCGTTGAGAACTCCGGCGTGTCGATGATTCGGCTCGCCAGCAGGATACCGGGAACCGCCGTGCGACTGAACGACTCGTCCGCGATCAGCCGGCGTTCGTTTCGCAGCAAATCGATGGCCTCGATGCCGAGGGGCGGAGCGGTCGCGGTCACCGCCAGCAAGCGGTATTTGCTGTTGCACATGACTTGCAGGGCCAGCGCCTCCGCCGACCCTTCGGGATAGGGTGAGGTTGCGGCGAAACGTGAGATCACCGTGACGCCCCGGTCGAGCCCGAAGAAGATGCAGTAGTCCATCAGGATGTCTGCCTTGCTGAGGTCGTCGAACACCAACGTATCGCGCACCATCATGCCCAGTGTCTCTGCGCATGCCTGGAGCGTGCTCTTGGGTATCTCACGAACCATCCGGTTGGCCAGTTTCGAGGTGATCGCGCGGGTGCGGCGATACTCCTCCAGAAGCCGGGTGCACTCGACGGCGGGAACCGGAGGCGGCAAAGGACCTCGGCGAGCGGCCTGCACGCAATCGACCACGCCCCTCATTCCATCGAGCAAAACGCTGCTGACTGACATTTCTGATGTCTCCGTAGTCAATAAACCCTGTCGGCCTCGCGGAGTATGTCTTTCCGCCGATAAGTCGATCTGACCAGATCCTCATCCCGGATGGCAAACCGGTTGTCGATGTTTCTCACCTGTCGAACCGACCCGTCGAAGCTGAGGATGTTAAGTCGCAAGGCCTTGTGATTGGTCCGGGTGTACGACGGGTCGATGGTAATCAGCGAGTTCATGTCCAGGGCCAGCGCCGTCGCCCGCCGGCCGATTCCGTTCAGTCCCAGCTTGTCGAGTTGTCCGCGGCCGTCGGTCTCATCCAACTGCCGGTACAGGAACGAGCAGAATCCCGGCGCCATCTTCTTCATTCGGATCTTGGCCAACTCCTCCACCGGGTCGTTCGAATCGTCGCCAGGGCAGTACAGAACTTCGGGTGTGACATTCCGCTGCCACAAGAGCAATCCCAGCGACATCGTTGACCGGATCGGCTCCTGCGGCCCGGTCCAGATCTGGCTCGTGGATACGGTGCCGTCATTAGGCTCCAGAACTCCGCCCAGGTCCTGGACCACCGGACCGTGCGGAATCGCGCGGAAAGCGTTGGCGTAGGCGGTAATGCCCGTGCCGATTTGCCGGAGGTTGCTGCCGCAGATCGCCAGTCGGGCCTGGTCGCGGACGCGAGACACGGCCGGCATCAGAATCGCCACCAGCAACGCGATGATGGCGACCACGACCAGGACCTCGACGAGGGTGAACGCCTGCCGGGTGGTGGTTCGCATCCTTGCACCTCGGGAACATCTCGAATGCCGCAAGCGGATTGTACCATTCTTCGTTGCCGCCGCCAGCCTGCACGGCCTTGCGTTGACATCGCATTTGGGTATCGCTACTTTAGCTGGTGGCCGTGGATGGTCGGGATGGGTCCCACAAGCCTCGTTCCTGCCGCCAGGGGCCGGGTCCTGCAGAAAGACCCGTTCCGTTGCCCGCCTCGTTGGTCTTCTTCGCAGCCGCCGGAGGTTTCCGGATGAACGCGTATCACAAACTCAACTGGCTCATGGTCTCAGCCCTGTTACTGCTTGTGGGGTGTGGCGAAGATTTCTGGGGCACCAGGAAGCCGACGACCCGGCCGTCGGGCACGCTGGCCGACGCCGATGCCATGCGGCGGTCCGTGCAGTCCATTGCCATGGAGGGAACGATCGGCTCGGTGGCCAACCTGCAGGGCATGCGCTACATGCGCGTGCGCGGTTACGGGCTGGTTTGGGGGCTCAACGGGCAGGGGAGCAGGTTTTGTCCTCCCGCCATACGCGACCGAATCCTGCGAGACATCCGGAGGTTCCGTCTCGCCAACCCCCACTTGGAGAGGAATCTCACCGCCGAGGAGTTGATCGACAGCATGAATACCGCCGTCGTGGAGGTCACCGGTGACGTGCCGGCCGGCGCGCAGGAGGGGGCCATATTCGACGTGGTTGTATCGGCCGTGGCGACCAGCCCGGATGCCCGGTCACTGGCCGGCGGGCACCTCTTGCCCTGTGAACTCCAGATCCTTCAGGAAGCCTCGCCCGGCGATGCGATCGAGGGGCGGACCCACGCCAAAGCTCGCGGACCGGTCTTCACGAACCCCTTCATCGGCTCCACCACGCAGCCTGCGGCCGACACCAGCCTCCTGGAAGGCAGAGTGATCGGCGGCGGCGTGAACACGCTGAGGCGCCGACTCGGCCTGGACACGCTGGTTCCGTCCTATCGGACGGTTCGCGAGATAGCCGATGCGATCAATCGTCGCTTTGTCGGAGACCTGAAGATTGCGGATCCCACGTCGTCCAGCCACGTCGATCTGAGGGTACCGGACGATTTCCGGGGCAGGGAAGCCCGCTTCGTCGAGCTGGTCACGCACTTGCCCCTGTCGCCGTCGCCCGCCGTGCGAGAGATTCGCACCAAGGCCCTGATCAGCGAGTTGTCCAGTTCGATCGATCCGCCGGAGGACGCGGCCTTGTCGCTGGAGGGGATCGGGCCGTCGGTCATTACGCTGCTGTCAGCGCTCTACGCGCATCCCCAACGCCAGGCAAGCTGGTATGCGGCCAGGACCGGCCTGCGGCTCGGTGATGCTCCTGCCCTGGATGTGGTTGCCCGCCATGCCAAGGATTCCAGGAGCCCCTATCGCATGCAGGCGATCCGAGAACTGGGCAGTTGCCACCGGATGCCCCTGGCGGTGGCGGTTCTTCGAGAGCTTCTGGATAGCCCCGATGCCTGGGTGCGCATTCGGGCCTACGAAGCGCTTCGCACGGCCGACCGTTCGGCAATGGTCTCCGTTGTTGTCGGACGCGAGCCCGGCAACTTCATCCTCGACGTGATGCCTTCGGCGGCTCCTCCCCTGATCTACGCGCGACGAAGTGAAGTCCGACAGATCGCGTTGATCGGCGCCGACCGGATGGCCTTCCGGCTTCCGCTGTTTTACTCAAAGCCGGGCAGGCAGGTGACCTTGTCCGCCGCCTCGGGCGATCAGCAGTTGACCGTGATCCGCAAGGAACGTGACAGGGTAGCTGGCGAGTTCAAGGTGCCGCTGTCCGTCGTGCGTCTGACTCATTTCATGGGCGAGGACCCGAGGATGGGCCCGGACAAGGCGCCGGCCGGGCTTGGCCTCGATTACGCGATGGTGCTCGACGTGCTGTACACCCTGTGCCAGGACGGCGCCCTGAATGCCCGCATGGAATGGGAGCAGCAGAGCATCGAGGATCTGATCGGCCCCTTGCGGCCGACGGGGCGCCCGGAATCCGACTTGTGATCTCCGTGGCAGCGCCATGATCGACGTTGGCCTCTATGTTCACGTCCCCTTTTGCCCTCGCAAGTGCGGGTACTGTGATTTCTATTCAATCACTCCGGGCGGTTCGCTCGTTGCCGATTACGTCGATGCGGTTGTGACCGAACTCGAGGCCGTTCTTGCTGACGGCCGACTGTGCGTGGAGACCATTTTCGTTGGCGGCGGCACCCCGAGCTTCCTGCCTGAATCGTCATTGGCCCGTCTGATGGGCTGCCTGGCCCAGGTATACCGGACGCATCATCCCTCTGAGTTCTCCGTTGAGGCCAACCCGGCATCGCTGACCAGCGAGAAGGCCGTTCTGCTCAGGCAGGCCGGGGTAAACCGCATTTCATTGGGGGCTCAGTCATTCGTTTGCGCCGAGCTTGAGACACTCGACCGGCTGCACCGCCCGGAGGACATTGTCGCCGGCGTTGAACTGGTTCGCCGGACGGGGTTCGAGCACCTCAATCTCGACCTGATCTTCGGAATCCCCGGTCAGACACTCGATACCTGGAACCGGTCTCTGAATGCGGCCATCGAGTTGGGGCCCGACCATGTTGCGTGTTACGGATTGACCTACGAACCCGACACGCCTCTCACTCGCCGCCGGGACTCCGGGCAGGTCGTGCCCGTTGACGAGGAACTCGATACGGCAATGTACCTGCGGGCCATCGACTGCCTGGCCGAGGCCGGCTTCCAGCAGTATGAGATCGGCAACTTCGCTCGCCCCGAGGGGCAGTGCCGACACAACCTGCGGTATTGGCGGAGCCAACCCGGGATTGGAGTGGGCCCCGCTGCGGCCAGCTACCTGAATGGGTGCCGGTGGCGGAATATCGTCAGCGTCGAAGAATACACAGCCAGAATTCGGGCAGGGCAGGATACGGCGGTGGAGATTGAGTGCCTAGACCCCCTTGACCGGGCTGGAGAGGCAGCCATGCTCCGGCTTCGCATGACCGACGGCATCCGCTGCGAGGAATTCCGGGCCCTGACCGGCTATGACCCCCACGTGCTATTCGCTGACGCGATTCAGAACCATGTCCGGACCGGCCTGCTTACCGTAGATCACGACCGGATCGTACTTACCCGCAAGGGGCTGCCTCTGGCCGATGCCGTGATCCGGGATTTCCTGAAGCCGACCGGTCCCTAATACGGGTTATTCCCAACGACCGGCTGGTCATAGAACCGAGAAGGATTTGACCGGTGCCTGCGAGTCTGGTGAGGGGCGACGCCTGCCCCCTTGTCGCAGGCTCAACCGCCGGACGTTCTCAAATCTCCCTCTTGACAGTCATTCTTGCTTCCGGCCTAATGTGGCGCCAACTGGAACGCACCGGGGAGTTGTCGCAGCTTGTTTTGCGGCAAGGTGTCGCGGTTTGTGCCATTGGCCCCGATGTGCGGGAACACATCAGCAGAAGGAGATATGTATGTCGACCTGGAACATCATCCTCATCGTTGTCCTGGTTGTCCTCGTGGTCGTTCTCCTCATCGTTAAGAAACGGCAGCAGGGTTAGTCCTTCCGGTGCGCCGGAATTGACCTGCAACCCAACGACGGACAGGACCGGATCTTGAGCGGGCTTCTCGCACTGCGGGAGTGCCCGCTTCTGTTATCGGGCCTTGCGACTCTCCAGACATCTCCTGCAAAAGCCGACAACCTGGTCGAGCCGATGGCTGCCTGTTCTGCGCCTCCCGTGCGGCAAGACGCCCGGGTGAAGTTCTCAGCGTTGTTCCGCTGACCTTCGGCGATCGGAGCATGGGCTGCGGGTTCTCGGCTCGGCGAGTACTCCCGATGCGTGTTCTGCTGATCCAGCCGCCTGTCGATCTTTTCGACGACGATGAGAAGCAGCCAATGCCGCCGCTTGGATTGGCTACATCGCTGCCGTTCTTGAGCGCGCCGGCCACGAGGTGTCCATTCTCGATTGTGTGGTGGCCGCGTTTGCGCGTCTGCATCGGCTGCCCGACGGCCGGCTTCGGCACGGCCTGGATACAGAGGGGATTGTCAAAGAAATCAGCCGCCTCAGACCTCACCTCGCAGGCGTGTCAAATCTCTTCTCGGCCCAGTCTCAGGCTGCTCATGAGGTGTGTCGCCTGGTCAAGGAAACGGACCCGGCGATTGTCACGGTCATGGGCGGGGCCCATCCCTCGGGGGTCCCCGAGGAGGTGCTCGCCGACCTGCGCGTCGACTATGTTGTTCAAGGTGAAGCTGAGTCTGCGATGCTGCGGCTGGCGACCCTGGATCGGCTCATCCGCAAGCCGCTGGACCTTCGCAAGGTTCCGCCGCTCGTCCGTGCCGCCCGGAAGCTGGGCATGGGCGTTTCGACGTTTTTCGTGGTCGGCTTTCCCGGCGAGACCCGCGCCGATATCGAGAAGACCTTCAACTACGCCATGAACCTGGGTGCCGACCATGTTCATTTCTTCACGGCAACGCAGTATCCGGGAGCGGATCTTTTCCGGCAATGCGTGGAGATGGGCTTGATGAAGACGCCTGTGGACTATACGCAGCTTCGCGTGGGGCGGCCGATGTTCGACACCGCCGAGTGGACCGCCGACGAGCTGGTCGAAATAACCCGCGAGGCCCAGGCACGCTTCTACCGCCAGACCGCCGTGCGACGGCCGGTGCGATTCGCGGTCACCGTGGCCCGGAAGTTCGTCCGTGAGCCGCGGCTGACCGCACGCAAGGCCTGGCGCACGCTGTTTGCAGGAGAAACTGCGGCCGACACTCGCGAACCGGAGCCAATCTCCGAGCCGCTGCGTCCACTGCGGTAAAACACCATCCCTTTGACTGCTGATAGCTGATCGCTGAATGCTTGCCCCGAGCTCTGTTGAGGGGCCCACAGCTCTCAGAAAACTAGCTGCGTCCCCGTTTCGACACCCGGTGCTGCCAGATGGCGCCGATCTGGGCAAGACAGACCCCCGCCGCCAGCCAAAACAACAGATTTGCTGATCGGTGTCGATTCCACAGCGCGACGCCAAGGGCAACGAAAGCCACCGGCCGCAACTGCATTGCTATCCAGAGCAGGTCACAACCTGCAGGGAATCCGGACACCAGAGGACCAAGAAAGCCACTCACCCACCTGCCGTCGACCGTGAAGTGATAGAAGGCCTCCAGGAAGCAAAGGACGGCCGCGAAACGTTGCCACACACCATCGGACTGTGGGCTGTCAAGGACGATGATCGGGGTGGAGGGGCACATCGGCAGGCCTCGCTGGCGGCTGTTGCGTTCCCACGCCAATGGTAGTTGTCCGCCAAGTGTCCGAGCGCGAGCCACAGGACCAGAAAACGGGACAGGACCAGAAAACGGGACAGGTTCGTTTTTCGGCGTTTGACTTGGCCCCATCATCCCGTACCGTTCTTCTTTGCCTGCTTTCGCGGTCGTCCCCGTGGGCGCAGCGTGTTCTCCAATCCCAGCCGTCCGACCGTCCGACCCGTCCAGGCCGCCCCGCCGAACGGCCGCCCGCGGATCACGCACTGACGCAGCGCATCCAGTTCCGCCCCCGTCTCCGCACGGTTCACCGCCCTTGCCCAGTCACGGGGCGGCTTGGCCGGCCAACGATCTTGCGGCAGCAGTATAGCAGACTCCTCGCCCGACTGCCCCCGCCGCCACAGGCTGCACCAGCGCCATTCTTCCGCACGTTCCACCAGCCCCGCCCGCAATGCGTTCCGCTCCACGTACCGGCACACCGTCAGGAAATGCTCGTCGCTCTGCACCGGAAACGATTTGTAACGCCCCTGGTAGATGTGCCCCGTCCCCACCTCGTGACGATGCTCCTGCCACCGCCGGGCGTGGGTGATCGTCAGCCGCTGCATGAACGCCGCCAGGTCACCATCCTCCCGCGGCCACAGCACCATGTGCCAGTGGTTCGGCATCACGCAGTACGCACACAGCCGCATCGGCCAAAGATCCAGCGTCTCGGCCAGAACTCGCTCAAACGCCTCGTAGTCCCCAACCTTGGCGAACAGACGCATCCGCCCCACGCCACGGTTCAAGACGTGAAACACCATACCCCCGGGAGCTTGACGAGCACTGCGAGGCATCCCCACACCATACCGTCACTCGTCTCGCGTGTCAAAAAACGAACCTGTCCCGTTTTCTGCCCGCTACTAGCTAAATGCGCTCTGACCCCAAAGCGACCCTTGACCCCAAAGCGACCCTACAGACACCCTCAATAAACGAACCTGTCCCGTTATCTTAGCCCCGTTATCTTAGCCGTCACATGTCAAAGAGTATTCAAAACAACTCAAATACCCCCTTGACGTTCTATAGCGGGTCGTGTCTTCTCCGATCTTGCCAAATGGCCTATGTTCTGCACAACCCGCAGCGAGTAACTTCGACTCCGTGTCACAAGGTCTTTGCGGTGGGGGGTAATGAAACAGAGAGGCTCACTCATGCCGATGCGATACAGCCCGTCCGGTCGCACTTCAAGAGCCGCTGTTGACCCCGAGTACATCAGCGTAAACTGCCCGATATCTATGGCGTTCTTGTCGTAGACAGGCAGGAACTCCCCAAGTCTCGGCGCTGGTCCGAAATAGGAGATTCGGCCACCTGTGCGAACTGCCACGAGGTAGCCTCCCCCCTGCAAATCCGCGAACCCATCCGGCAGTTGTCCGTCATGGTCGCGCAGGTAGTGCGCGTATGCTCGATAGAGCTCATTGAGTTGAATGTCCATGTTCTCGATGGAGTGCGCATCATATCTGATCCAGACGTAGCCCAGCACGATCCCTATCATCACCACAAGAGCAGCCACTGGCTTTGCCCACCGACTGTATTGACATCTCATGGATCACCCCGGTCCTCAAGGAAGCGTACCACAATCACCGGTGCCACAACTCGCCTGGTGCATTGCTTCGTGGGCAAACCAGTGACAATCGTGAATGAAACCATAGTCCAAGCTCAGCCCCTTGATCCAAGCAGCAAGATCCGCACCTGTTTCGCATGACACACGCTTCTGGGATATCACCACAGGAAAGTTGGCTGGCGGAAATAACCGGAAAAGGGGACGCAGCTCTTTTTGTTGACTTCCATATACCACTATACTGCTCTTCAGCCGATGCCATGACGGGCCCGCGTTGGTCCTGGCGGCCTGATTGATCACGTCGTCAATCAGGCGGTCATCACAAACGAGTTGGGGCCCCTTCTTGCTCGCAACGTCAACAAACATGCACCACAACTTGTCGGCTGTCAAGCGTT
>JAUCQB010000147.1 GCA_030372985.1 Phycisphaerae bacterium | reverse complement strand
GCTCTCGTCCTTGTAGATGGTTTGAAGACAGTCGATCACAGCATTATCAATGGGCCTGAAGAAATGTGCTCTCGGCTCTAACCCTGACTTCAGAGCATCGTCGACTCTCCAAATCTCGCGTTTGACTTCCTCGGTCGCAAAGATGAGGAAGTTGTCCCATCGGTAGTTGAAGGTTGAAAAAAGCAATGGCTACTCCGGCTGGATGGGACGTACCATCTGGCCAAAGAGTTCATCAACCGATTTCGAAAGGAGTAGCCATGCCCCAGACAACGTATCAGATCGCGAACAAGGCCGATAGCCGCAAGATGACGGAATTCCTCTGCCAGGAGGGGCAGTTCCTGTTGCCGATGGTCGAGCTGATCACCGGGGCCGAGATGGCCGTCGATGAGCTGATCGACGTGACCGGACGGGCCGCCATCGAGGCGGTGCTGACGCTGTCGGCCCAGGAAGTCGCCGGACCCAAGCATGCCGGCAAGGCCGCCGGGGAAATCACCTGGTACGGTCGCCAGAAGACCACGATTCCGCTGTCCGAACGCAAGCTGCGTGTGGACAAGCCCCGCCTGCGACGCAAAGGTCCGGGACCCGACAAGGAAGTGCCGATTCCGGTGTATGAAGCCATGCGGGCCAACTCGCGTCTGGGGCCGCGTCTGCTGGAGATTCTGATGCACGGGATCTCCACGCGGAGCTATCAGAAAGTCCTGCCCGAGATGGCCGAGACGGTGGCGATCAGCAAGTCCAACGTCAGCCGGGAATTCATCGAAGCCAGTGAGCAGACCCTCAAAGAGCTCTGTGAGCGGCGCCTGGAAGGTCAGGACATCTTGATCGTGTACCTCGACGGCCTCGTGTTCGGCCCGACCCACGTGCTGGTGGCCTTGGGCGTGGACCCTCAGGGCTACAAGCACGTGCTGGGCCTGCGGGAAGGCTCCAGCGAGAACACCACGGTGGTCAAAGACCTGCTGACGGATATCGTCTCGCGCGGCCTGGACCCCGGACGCCGGCGGCTGTTCGTGATCGACGGCAGCAAGGCCCTTCGCCGGGCCATCGACGAGGTGTTCGGCGATCAGAATCCGATTCAACGCTGCCGCAACCACAAGATTCGCAACGTACTGGACTATCTGCCGCAGGACCGAAAAGACACGGTCCGCTGCGCGATGAAAGCGGCGTTCCAACTGGAGGCCGACAAGGGCATCGCCAAATTGAAGAAGCTGTCCGAGTGGCTGATGCCGGAGTTCCCCTCGGCGGCCGAGAGCCTGCTGGAGGGCCTGGAAGAGATGTTCACGATCAATCGCCTGGAACTGCCGAGTTCGCTGCGTCGCTGCCTGGCCGGCACGAACGTCATCGAGTCCCCCAACGGCGGCATTCGCCGGAAGACCGGCCGCGTGACCCGTTGGCGGGACGGCCAGATGGTGCTCCGCTGGACCGCTTCGGCGTTGGTGGCGTTGGAGAAGCGCCTCCGCCGCATCATGGGCTATCAACAGCTATGGATGTTGGAAGCCAAATTGCAGGAACCGGCGGTTGCCAAACGACTCCAGAGTGCATAGGATTCAACCAGGAGTAGCCCCCGCACCTCCAACTGAGATCGGGACAACTTCGGCCATCAGAGGTCAAGAAACGGCGACCTATAAAGGAGTGACTTTTGGATCTTCGCGAAAATGCCCAAACGCTCAAGCCTTATCTTCATGGGAGTCGTGTTTACGCCATATC
>JAUCQB010000146.1 GCA_030372985.1 Phycisphaerae bacterium | reverse complement strand
ATTATCACCTTCTTGTTCGCAGTTGGTTATGCGCAAAGCGACTGGCAATTCATCAAAGACACCCTCTGGACTGCGGGCGGGATTGCCGCAGACATGAAGTACGAATTCTCACGGACAACCGGGTACGAGACAGGTTTGGGGTCAGGAGACAGGTTTGGGGTCAGAGCGCATTTAGATATTAGTGTTGATGATGGCGTACAGGTGGTGCAACCGTCCGTCATGGCCTGGCCTTTGCGAATCGAGTTTTCGGGAGCCCTGTACCATGTGATGTCGCGGGGCAACGACCGGCGGGTGATCGTTCGGGATGACGGCGACCGAAACCGGTGGCTGGCCCGAACCGTCGAAACCTACGGCTGGCGGCTGCACGCGTTTGCGTTGACGGACAACCACGAGCATCTGTTCGTGGAGACGCCAGAGCCCAACCTGTCGGGCGGCATGTAACACCGGAACGGTCGAGGCTTTGGGCTACGCCGCTCACGGCGGTGCGGCGAATGGAAAAGGCCGACGCCCGCCTTCAATCACGGCTCAAGAAAGCGAAGGCCGTACTCGCTAACACCTAAATGCGCTCTGACCCCAAAGCGTCCGAAACCCTTGAACCGCGGAATACGCGGACCACGCGAAACCCGGGCTCAGAGTGGTCCCCTTTCGCATCTTTGGCGTATTTCGCGGTCAAACATGCGATCTCCTCGCCTTAGACATCCGGTCGTCTTCCGGAAAACTAGCTGCGTGCCCATTTCCGAGACCTGTGCGCTGGTGACTAAATGCGCTCTGACCCCAGGCTTGTGCGATGGGCCTTGACGCGGCCGCACGGAAGGGGGATTATCTGCATTATAGAGGGCCCACTGTGCTCTGACCTGGAGAGAATGGTATGACGGCCAGGAGCAAGCCTGTCTCATCGCGGCGAGCAGCCCGCCGGACGCTCTCACCGATTGTGCCTGCCGGTGTTGACGGGTATGCCGCGATCCTGGCCGAGGTAAGCGGGCTGCTGGAATCGGCCCGGCGGGCGTCGGCCCGGGCGGTCAACGCGGTCATGACCGCGACATACTGGCTGATTGGGCAGCGGATTGTGGAGCACGAGCAGGGTGGGGCTGGCCGGGCGGAATACGGCGCCGAGTTGCTGAAGCGATTGTCTTGCGATCTCACACGACGCTTTGGGCGAGGCTTTTCGGTTGACAATCTGGAAAGGATGCGCCAGTTTTACGAGGCCTATGGGGCCGAAGCGATTTCCGCAACACCGTCGCGGAAATCGTTGGACTGGAATTCCGCGACACTGTCGCGGGATTCAGCACGGCATGAGGCGGCAACGTCCCAGACAGAGCCCGATCGGACTTCCGCCGCAGTGGTCCGGAACGCGCAGACCGTGTCTGCGCAATCCATGGTGGAACTGCTCGCCGCCCGTTTCCCGCTGCCCTGGTCCGCCTACGTTCGCCTGCTGTCGGTCGAAAACCCGCACGCCCGGCAGTTCTACGAGGCCGAGGCCGTTCGCGGCGGATGGTCGGTCCGGCAGCTCGACCGGCAGATCGATTCGCAGTTCTACGAGCGAACGGCCCTGTCGCGAAACAAGGCGGCAATGCTCAGGAAAGGCCAGAAACGCCTCCCGGAGGACGCGGTCACACCCGAAGAGGAGATCAAGGACCCGTATGTGCTGGAGTTCCTGGATCTGCGTGATGAATACTCCGAGTCGGACCTGGAAGACGCCCTGATCCGTCACATGGAGGCCTTTCTTCTGGAACTCGGCGGCGATTTCACCTTTGTTGCCCGTCAGCGGCGGCTGCGGATCGGCGATGAGTGGCTGCGAATCGACCTGTTGTTCTATCATCGCCGCCTTCGCTGTCTGGTCGTCATCGACCTGAAGCTTGGCCGGTTCGCGCATGCCGACGTCGGGCAGATGCACCTGTACCTGAACTACGCCCGGCGGCACTGGACGCACCCGGATGAGAACCCGCCGGTCGGCCTGATTCTCTGTGCAGAAAAAGACGAGGCCCTCGCCCAATACGCGCTGGAGGGCCTGCCCAACAAGGTGCTGGCCGCTGAGTACCGCACCGCCCTGCCCAAGGAGAGACTGCTGGCCGCCGAGATCAGCCGGACGCGGGCCACCCTCGAACGTCGTCGCTCGCGGGTCAAGAGAAGCGGAAGGCGATGAGCAGGACCTGGCGATGGTGCCGCCGGGAGAGGTGCGAAGCTCAAGGTTGACCGGCTGAAGGAACTCCAGGCCGCCACCGCCGCCTCGTTTTTTCGTGCCTTCTCGCGACTTTTCGTGGCTATTCCTCGTCGCTTTCCGTGTATTCGGCGTTTTCTGCGGTTATCAGGAGCGGTCAGCGGTCAGCGGTCGGCCCCTCGACTGCGTTCGGGACAAGCGGGCAGACGTCGACCCCCTCCGGCTCCCCCTTGCGAAGGGGGAGAGAAGCGGTTGGCGATCGGCGATCAGCCGTCGTGCGGGAATGGCCGACGAGGGCGTCGGCCCTGCGGCGAGGATCGCAGATTTGAGATTTCAGAGCCGGAGGGGGTGTGCATGCGAGGCCATGGGGACATGCCACCGGCGAAGGTGGCCGGTGATGGGAGTGTGAACGTGGGAAGGGTGAGAAGGGACTTCAGAGTCAGTCTGCGAATGTGTGAAGGGTGGCACGGGACTGTCTTCCACCCTCAGCCCTCCTTCTTCGCCCATTCCTCCCACAGGGCCTTGTAGAACTTGAGGAAGCGGACGGTGTCGTCGGGGTTGGCGGACTTGAGGGCCTGGCACTCGATCAGGGCGTAGCGATCGTAGCCGGAAGCGTTGAGCAGCGAGAAGAGCTCGCGGTAAGGATAGCCCCCCACCAGCTCGTTGATGTGCACGCAGTAGATCCTGCCTTTCATCAGCTCGAACGACTCTCTGACTGAGCCGTTCTTGACGTCCACACCGTTGGAGTTCCAGGTCACGCCGACCTTGGGGTGGTCGGCGATGTCCATGATCTTGCGCATGCGCGGCGGCTCCGACGTACCCCCACCGTGCATTTCGCACCAGATCTCGACACCCGCGGCCGCAGCCATCTCACCCACGGCATGAAGCGACCGGCCGATCTGCTCCAGCGTTTTTTCCTCGGCGACCTCCTTGGGCAGGCCGTTCGGCCGCACCTTAACGCCCTTGGCGCCCAGGTCGGCGGCCAGCTCCACAAACCGCTTGCTGTCTTCCATGTTCCGGGCCAGAACCGCGGGATCGGGCGATTGGTATTCGCAGACCGAGCCCAGGCTCCAGGCACTCAGCCCGCTGTCCTCCAGCTTCTTCCGCACCTCTTTGCGCTGCTCCTTGGACAACGACGGCTCGATTCCATGCTTGTGCGTCGTCCGGAACTCGACCGCCGCGAGGCCGATTTCGCGGCATCGCCGGATGAGCGAGTCGAGGTCCCAGTCGGCGGCCAGGTTGTACGTGACCAGCCCCAGTTTCATGTGCCCGGGGGCCGCGGCCCCCGCCCGGCCTCGATCGGCGTTCTCGGAATCTGCACGGGCGGCGCCACCGGCCGTAGCCAGGCCACCCGCAAATGCCAACGAAGACCCCAGGAACGCACGCCTGTTCAATGTCTGCCCCACCGGCAAGCCTCCTCAGCAATCGGACCTTCCGACGCACCGGCCGGCATGGGCTTCATGTCAGCTCCGCGGGCCCTCCGGAACCCGGACGCCGGCCGGCTGGAATGGTCGCGCGAATCGCCCTCAAACGCAAGCCCGGCAATTAACCTCCACGTCGGCTGCCGCGGGCAAAGGTGAACTGCCGGCATGTGCCCGGGCAAAGCACCAACCGATCAGCGGGGCCACGGAGGCGGCCGAATTGCAGAGGCTGCGCCGCCCGTTGACCCGGCCTGGCGGCCGCCTTAAGTTGCCTCTATGCGAATGCTCGCAACCACAGGTCATGCGAGGCGCGGGGGCCGCGTTTTGCACGCGCTGCTTCTGTCGGCGGTGGCCATTCTGGCCGCGGAGTGCCCCCAGGGGCCGGGCCGTCTGTCTCGAAACAACCTTGCCCCGACCATGGACCGCCTTGTCGCCGCCTACGAGGACCTGGCCAGCAAGCGGTTCCAGGTCATCGCCGATTTCGAGGACCCGGCCCAGGCCACCCTCTTTCGTCTTGAGCCTGCCGGGGCACCGGGGGACGTGGGCGTCACGACCGACAATGCCCAGCTTCGCACGGGCGTGGGGTCATTGAAGGTCAGACTGGGCCGAGCCGGGCAACGACTGGTCTGCGGCAGCCATGCGGAGAGCCAATGGGGCCTGCCGCGGGACTGGTCGAAGTACAACCTGCTGCTGATCAGCGTCTACAGCCCGCGTCAGTTGGGTGGCTTTGTGGTTGAGGCTCACAGCGGTACCAGCCTCGCGATGAGCTATCAAAGCCCGCCGCTGCTGCTGCGGTCGGGCTGGAACCTTCTGCGACTCGATCTGGGCGACATGGCCGACTACATCGATCTGAGCGACGTGCGATCGCTGGAGTTCAGGTGTGATCCGCTGGATTCGCCCGTAGACATTCATCTGGATGACCTGATTGTGGTTGACAACACGTGCGAGCTGTTTGCCACACCGGAAAAGCAGCCGGGCGATCTGTACGTGCGGTCGGTCGGCCGGCGGCTGTCGGTCGGGGCACAAGACCGCTTCGAGTTGACTTTCTCGCACGGCCGCATCCGGCAATGGTTTGACCTGGGGACCGACAAGACGCGAATTCACAATCTGGTGGGCCCCGGGGCACTGGGCCCTCTTTTCTCGCCGGCATCGGAGGAAGGCCGGCCCGCGGCGGAGGTGGAGGCGGCCGCCGAGTGGCTTGGCGCCGGCACGCTGTTGCAGACGTACCAGAGCCTGATCGGCGCGAACCCCCTTCGGGTGGTCATAAGAGGCGAATGGCGGTTCACGCCCCCGAACCAGGTTCCTTCCGAAGCAGATCCTTACCACCGCTGGTGGTACTCGATCTACCGGGACGGCCGCGTCTATATCGAATGCTCCGGAACCGCCCTCGGGCGGAGCGCCGCGGGCCGGATCGCGATCAGCTTCTGCTGCGACGCCAGCACGGGCCTCCAAACGCGCTTGGTTTCGCCGTCGGGGCCCGACAAGACAGAGGCGGCGATGGACGATCATTTCCTGCTGTTCAGCAGACCGACCAGAGGCCAGGCCGATCTGCTGGTGGCGCCCTTCAAAACTCCCCTGTCGTCGGTCAGCGGCGGCACGCCGGATGCGCGCACCTGCGGGACATGGGTGATGAGCACGGAAGAACAGCGGTTCGTATTCGCGACCATGATCCGGATCTGGCCGCCGGACCTCGATTCGCCCGAACTGGCTGCGCCCATGGTGGCCGACTACCGGCATCCGCTTCCGCTTCAAATCGACGTCGGACAGCTCATCCGGACCGACCCGGGCGATTTCGACAACGACGGGTTCAGCGAGGGACGCGGCTACTACGTCCTGCAGCTTGACGGGGCCATCGCCAAGATACGCATCGACGGCCACCGGAAGCTGCGGTTTTCGCCGCTCTTCAAGCTGGTGGACGTAGCCAATCGCGACGTCTGGATTTACGCCGACGGCCGCCAGATCAGAGACGCCGTTCACGATGAGGACGGCAATCTCGTCTTTGCGGTGCCCGGCGTCATCTCGTGGGAAACGCTGCTGGAGATCACTTCGCGCCCGATCGACGCTCAGTAAGCGCGGGATCCGTTGGCAGTGTTCAATGGACTTCCCCTGCATCCGGATGGAAGCCACGACCATTCCCGCGTGCCGCCATGGCGCGGAGAGGGGCAGGAAACGGCCGTGGGGCGCGATGACGCACGGAAACGGCCGCGCCGGGGGTGACCAGCAGGCCGGACCCGCTCGGTGGCTGGACCGCTGCAACAGCGGGTCAATTCAGGCATTCCGGATCGGCGGGAACACCCGGCCCGCTCAGACACATCAGGAACAGGCTACAGTCGTCGCGGTCGACGTCGCTATCGCCGTCGAGTTTCGCCGGCTGACATGCGGAGTCACTTTGCGAGACGCTGATACCGCTCATGCATCCCTGGAGGAACCCGAAGTCGGCCTGGTCGACATCACCATCGACGTCGAAGTCGACCTTGGGCGGGCACGGCTGTTCAATGTTATCGAGGTAGACGGTGATCGGCCCGACGGTGTCGGTGATGGTGAACGCGAGATGGTCGATCACGCCCTTGTCGTAGGCGGCGCTGAGATTGCCGTCGCCGGTCATGGGTTGAATGTAACCCACGTAGGGGGCGAAGGTGATCGTCTGCCAGACACCCGGCGAGGCTGTCACCAGTGTCCCCACTGGACCGCCGCCCGGTACGACCGAGGTGGCTCCCACCCACTCGATGGTGCCGCCGGTGCCGCCGTTCTCGCCGATCGGCACGTCAACGCCTGTCTCTCGCACGCCTAGGCTGAGCCGGAATGACCCGCTGTCGAGTCTCAGTCGCACTCTCACCGGGCGACGAAGATCGATTGTCGGGTTGGGCACATTGGCGACGTTGTGCGTGGTGAGGCGAAGCCAACGTGTCGGGCTCGCGTCGAGCCAGGCCCAGTCGACCCTGGACGTTCTGACGCCGCCGTAGGCCGAGATCTCGCTGGTGACGACGGCCGAGTTCGGCGTCGTGGCCAGGTGCCCCAACGTGGAGCCGGAATATCGGGGATCCTGGAACATCACGTGTGTCCCATCCGCAAAGCCCTCAAAACCGGTGATGACATCGGGACCATACGGGCAGACCATGGGCGGAACGATGTAGTCCAGCACGCGTTGCATGACCGCCGAGCGGGCGGCTAATGTACTGATTGTCTCAAACGGGAATGCGAACATTACCACCCTGTAGGTGCCGGAGTCGTATTGAATGCCTGCCGTGCCGTTGCCGCCGCCGTATGAGAGAATGGCCGTTGCCCCGGACTGAGGCGAGATTCGGTCCGGCGTCTTGACCACATACACCGCTCCATTGGCCGGGTTGAAATCGAACGCGGCGACGTCCGCGAGGATGCCGCCTGAACCCGCGACGCTGTAGGTGCCGGCATTGTCGGCTTCATAGTTGGCTCTGAGCATGTTCTCGTAGAACGTCCGGCCGGCTGACTGGCCGTCCAGCTCGTAGCCGATGTCCGATCCGGTCACAAACAGGTTCCCGCCCGCGTTCAAGTAGGCCGTCACCATCGCCTGCTCGTTCGAGTCGAACGTCTTGTCCTCGGTTGACTCCTGGCCCAGGATCCAAATCACCGCACGGTAGTTGCCCAGGGAAACGCCCCCGCTGGTGACGGCGCTGTTCTCGGCATAGTCGAACGCGATGCCGCCGGCGGACATGGCGGTCGCGTGTTGAACCATGTAATCAAAGGAATTCACTTTCCTGGCAATCGGGCGCTGCATGGGACCGTCCGGTATCACCTGAACGACGTTCTGGTGCCGGCTCACGCGATTGTATCCGTCCACAATCAGAAGCTGCGTGGACGCGTCCGGCACCCGACGTACCGCCATTGTCCGCGAGGGCAGCGACTCGCCGCCGGCATTGTAGGCGGTGACCCGCAGGTAGGTGATCGTACCCGGAGGAACGTCGGCCAACGTCGTGCTGAGAGCGTTGCCGACATCCAATCCCTGCCCAAACCCGTAGCCGTTACTCGAGCGATACACGCGATATCCGGCGGCCGCCCCGCCATTGGCCCCACCGCTTGGCGGAGCAGACCATGACACGACAATGTTCCCTTGCCCATCGTGTACCGCACGGACGTTTTCCGGCGGATCGGGCAGAAAGGTCAGCGGCACGGTGCTGCCGGGCAGCGAGTTGAGGAACATGATCATACCCTGCAAAGTCGAGCGGGCGACGGCGTTGCGGACCTTGGCGCTGAGCAGGTTGGCGGTGTCCTCAACGTTGTCGTGGAAGGCCACCTCGATAATCGTGGCGTCGAACTCGTTGTCGTTGTTGCCCGTGGAGATCGCGCCATAGGCAGAGGTGTACGGATTCGATCGCAGCGCCCAGGGATACTCGAACAGGTCGTCGATCAGACTCATGTCGGCCTCAACCTTGTTGCCGAGGATGGTGGCGTACTCGGTCTGATAAGTCGTGGCACCGGTGGTGGTGACCAGGCAGACCGTACCCTTGGCCGTGCCGTTGTAGGCGTTGGTGTGGAACTCGATGTAAATGCGCCGCCAGCGGTCGTCATTGACATCTTGACGGTTCATGGTGGCGGACCAGCGGGCGGCGGTCCCGACGTTGTCGTTCGAATCACTGCATCCGCCGCACTCCCACACGTTGGGCAGTCCCACCGCGTTGATGCCCGCTTCGCTCTCCGCCCAGTAGCGAGAGCATTCTTCGTCGCGAGGATAGCCGCTGACCGTGCCGGGGCCCGAACCGACGACGTCACCCATGCCGTTGCCGAAGCGAACGGCATCGGCGATGACCACGCCCGTATCCGGCGACGCGTTGGTGATCTCGACGTAGCCGCCGGTGCCGGCCAGCATGTAGTAGTTACCCAGCCAGATCCAGCCCTTGCCGACCAGCCGGTGGTCCACGGTGACCGAGCTGACTCCGCCGCTGTGAGCGATGCGGTAGGTCTGGCGGACGCGATCCGTGCCGTCGCGTGTCCAGCAGTAGACCGGGTAGAAGTCGGTCGCGGGAATGCTGGGCGTGTAGCGGGCAGTGGCTGATTCGGTGACTGCGGCGGTGGCCCAGCGGTAGGGCACGCCGCTGGTGGTGGTACCGTTCTCGTAATACTCGGTCGTCGCGGTGCTGTTGGTCCACGTTCCGCTGTAGGTCACGCCGGGGTCATCATTATCCAGGACGATCTCGATGTCCTGGTATCCGACGGGACGGAATGGCACGATGGTGGCCCCGGCGTTGTACAAGTATTGGACGAGGTAGTTGAGCTGATCGATGTTGCCGTAATCTTCGACCATGTCGAGCAGCAGGGGACGCTGCAAGACCCACGAATCCGAGGCGGTCCAGCCGTGGCCGGCCGAACAGAACACCGTCACGCCGGTCAGTGCGCCGACCGGCTGGGTGCCGGCATGGTCAACCGGGCCTCCGATCCAGGCCTCAACCGCCTGCCCCCCCGCGGGAGGGGCAGCGAAGGCGCGGGACCGCTCGTCCAGCGCCATCCCGGGCTCCTCGCGAACATCTTGTTCAGGGGGAAGCACAACTGCGGGGGTATATACCTCCAGAGGGAGGTATTCGGCTGTCTGTCCTCGCCGGGCTCGGATGAAGAGGCCGTGGCTCATTCGAAGCGGATCGACCGCAGTGCCCAGAACCTCATAAATGTTCTCAAGCCGAAGCGGTTCAAGGGTGTCCGGAGCTGTCTCGGCCGGAAACGTCAGGTCGATGTGAGCCTGGTCGTTGACCCACTCAAACCGATCCAGGCTGGTTCCGGCCGGCAGCAACGATTCGCCACTTTGTGGATCTGGCGCACCCGCCTCCTGAACGGCGACCGCAAGACGGCTTCCGATATCCTCGATTCCGGCAGTCAAGGCTCCCGAAACATTCCCATTCGCTTCGGCAGGTGCTTGAGAACCCGGAGCCTCACCGAAACACAGCCAAGCGCTTGATGCCAGACCGATCACTGCTGCACAACACAACCACCGGCAGCCATACCGACTTTGCATGAGATGATCCCTCCGCCTCCTCAAGACGACGATCCCCGATTCCCTGGGCATTATACCATATAGACGTCTGGAAACCGAACACAGATGCCCTGTGGACAGCCGGCAACGGCGCTTTCAAAGACACCCCTCGACGCGCAGTCACGTCGTCGGGCTGCGCGGTCGGCTCGATTCCTTGACACTGCAATGCGCATGGGGCTAGCATGAGGCAGGCAAGTGGCAGGCCGTGTCCAGTTGTCGACAGGTAAAAGGCCATGTTCACGGGCATTGTACAAGCCTCGGGGGTCGTCCGTTCGATTCGCTCCACCGGCAGCGAAGTCCGGCTGGTGCTGGACGCTCCCGGTCTGCCGGGTCCGATATTAGCCGGCGCCAGCGTCTGTGTCAGCGGGGTCTGCCTGACTGTCGCCCGGTCCGACGCTCAGACCATCGAATTCGACGTGGTCGCAGAGACCCTGTCACGCAGCACGCTCAGCAGCCTGAAACCGGGCGATCGTGTCAACCTTGAGCGCAGCCTGCGGGCTGCCGACCACCTCGATGGACATATCGTGCAGGGACATGTCGACGGTACGGCCATCGTCTCTCGTATCAGTAGCGATCATACCGTCACCTTCGAAACCACCGACGACCTCAGCCGCTATATTATCCCCAAGGGTTCGATCGCCGTTGATGGTGTCTCGTTGACGATCGCGGGTGTATCCGGCGGGCAATTCAGTGTGGCACTTGTCCCCACCACACTGTCCGAGACCACCCTGGGTAACCTGCGGGTCGGCCACCGCGTCAACATCGAAACGGATATCCTGGCCCGTACGGTCGTGACTACTCTCCAACGATGGCGCGAGGGGCCCTCCGGCCACGAGATCACCATGGATCTGCTTCGCCAACAAGGATACGCTTGACCTCATCATGAGCCAGATGCCCCTTGCCAACGCCGTGCCGAATGGAACCAACCCCAAGCCGCTGGTGGGCATCACCATGGGCGACCCGGCCGGGATCGGGGCGGAGGTCATCGTCAAGGCCCTGGCCGACCCGGAGGTTCGACGGCTCGGGCGATTTATCATTTTCGGTCTGGATGAAGCCCTCGAATTCGCCGCCGACCAGTCGGAGATCAACCCCTTCTGGTTCCGCGTGCCCCACGAAGCGGCGACCCGCATCGAAAGCGGCGTCATCGTGGCCGACTTTGACGACTGCCCCGTCTTCAGCCCGCACGTGCACTGTGCCTCCGCCGAGGCCGGTCACGCCTCGATGCGTTTCCTCGACGCGGCCATCAAATCAGCGCGCGACGAGGTGGTCGAGGCGATCGTCACCGCTCCTATTTGCAAGGAAAGCTGGCACTTGGCCGGGTACCGCTACCCCGGCCACACCGAGAAACTGGGCCACGCCTTCAAGACTGAACGCCTGACCATGATGTTCGTCGGCGGCAAACTGCGTGTGGCCCTGGCGAGCATTCACCAGGCTCTGTTTGATCTGCGGAACTCCTTCACCATCGGTCGCGTCTTCCAGCCCATCGACCTGATGGCCAGCGCTCTGCGGAACTGGTTCGGCATCGAGTATCCGCGAATCGCGGTGTGCGGGTTGAATCCCCACGCCGGTGAGAATGGTTTGTTCGGCGACGAGGAAAAGCGTGTTATCGAGCCTGCAATCGTCATGGCCCGCGAGGCCGGGTGGTTTGTCGAGGGCCCCTACCCGGCCGATACGGTCTTCTGGCATGCGTCTCGCGGCCGGTTCGACGGCGTCGTGGCCATGTATCACGATCAGGGACTGATACCCGTCAAACTGCTCGCGTTCGAGAGTGCATGTCAGACAACCCTCGGCCTCCCGATCATTCGCACGAGCGTCGATCATGGAACGGCGTTCGACATCGCCGGCCAGAACATCGCCAACCCCGATAGTTTGAAGTCCGCCATCCGCCTGGCGTGTCATGCGGCCTTGTGCAAGAGGATTCAGCCTGCCACCCCGCAGCCGGTGCCCGCTCAATGGGAAGAACTCCCAGGAACCGAACTCGGTGACGACGACGAGGCCGAAGCCTGAGCTGCCGCGAGGCCCCACTCGTTACTGGACCCGTTCAATGCGCCGGACGATGTCGTCGATGTGCTCGGCCTTGCTGAAGCCGATCACGAAAGCGCTTACAAACCTGTGCTGGAGAATGAACCGAAGCGATTGCTCGATCATGTTTCCTTTGAACGTCCCCGCACCCAGAATCTTCATTCCGTAAACCGCCTTGCCTCGCTCGTGCATGCGCCGCAGAATCTGTAACACCTGCGGCACCTCGTCTCTCTTGTCGATGTCCATGACCGCGGCAAACGGGTTGATCCTCGCAAGATCGACGTCCACCCAGTCGCTGTCGGCGGCCGCCTCCAAAGCATCATACGTGTGACACGAGCAGCCGACCGCCCGGACATGTCCCTTCTGTTTCGCCTCGCTCAGCGCATCCATCGCCCCCTTGAGCTTCTCGGGCCAGTTGCCGTCCATCATGCAGTGAAGGAGCACGATGTCGATGTAGTCGGTGCCCATCTCCTGCCGAAAACGCTCGATGTCCGCCTTGATGCCTCTGTCGTCCTTCGCAGCGGTCTTGGAGGTAATCGTGACCTGGTCGCGGCGCATCTCCTTCAGTGCCGCCTTGACATGGGGGTGCGTTTTGTACGAGTCAGCTACGTCCCACCAGCAGACACCCTGGTCGAATCCGTGACGGAGAAGCCTGACCAGCCCTTCGATGCCCAGACGTCGCTGCTCCGCCCCCGATTCGGTGCCGGTGCCGATGGCCAGACGAGAGGCCTTGATCCCCGTTCGGCCAAGCGTGATCACGTCGCCGGCCTTCAGTTTTGACGGGGCGGTCGTCGGGCGGGATGCGGGGGCGACCGTGGTTTGTGCACCGAAGGCAGCCGGCGTGAGAACCGCCCCCATCACCCCGGCGGCTTTGCCCAGAAACTCACGTCGAAGAATGGTACTCATGTGCCCCCCTTTGAAGGAACAGCATCGCATCCGGGTTAACAGACTTTTTATGCTAGTCAGCGGTTGCTCGCACGGCAATCAACCTTTCCCGGACAAGTCGGGATCGGAAAGACAGATCGACACCCCAACGTCGCACACTCTCAGTTGACCGCCCGGGTGGCAGGAGGCCGGGTAACCCCTGCCTTCGCAAGAAGCGTTTCGATTCGCGCCCAGTAGTCTGCTTCGTTACCATGGCCGGGAGAATCGTTGTGCCCGCAATCGTACTCGACATAGACGGCGTGACGAGCCAGTTTCGCCAACTGGCGCCCGTGCTCAACAGGAACGATACTGTCGCGCGTGCCATGGAAGATCAGGATGGGCACATCCAGCTCGGGCAGAACCACATCCGTTCTGAACGGATGTCTGACCAGGAACTCGGGCACGCAGTACCTTCGTGCGTAGGAGGCCACGCTGGCAAACGTCGACTCCAGGATCAAGGCGGCCGGCTTTCGCCTCGCGGCGAGTTGAGCAGCCACCCCTCCCCCCAGAGACCGGCCGTGGATGGCGATCTTGGCGGAGTCCACGTCACTGCGCTTACGCAGCTCATCATGAAACCGGATACAATCTTCGACAATCGCTCTTTCAGACGGCTTGCCGGGCGAACGCCCATAGCCTCGATACTCGGGGAGAAACACGGAGCATCCCATTCGATGGTAGTTCTCCACGAACCACTTCTGCTGGTCGATGATTTCGGCGTTGCCGTGGCAGTAGATCACCACAGGAGCGGGCGAAGAGGAACTCGCCCTGGCGGCAGGGATGAACCAACCCTCCATGTGCCCTTGTTCGCCGATATCGATCGCGATGACCTCGGCATCAGCAAAAGGCGGCGAGGGTGACGGTGAAGGAGCGGTGTAGCGAGGAAAGATCATCCCATCCTGGGAGAAGGAGAGCACGGCGCACCAGGCGAGGTATGCGACCGCCAGCGAGACGAGAAGGCGGGCGGCCACCCGCCCCACCCGCCGCCGTTGCCCGACGACCGATGAGTGTGTCTCAGCCGATATGGGTGACTCCTCTTTCTTTATTTCCAGGGCCATGGCCTCCTGTGATGCACGAAGAGCCGTCACGCCGCGGTGTGCAGTCTAGCGGGTCCTGAAGGTGGCGGCAATGTCTCGCCGCACGTTCGGCCGGGTCGATAATACCGCGTCGCCAGCTTCCCTCGGGCGAGCTTACCGGACGCCGGTTTTCAATTTGCCGACCGGCCGGCCTGAATCGTATATCCATCCCAGGGGCATGCATGGCTACCATCGTTGATCTTCGTGCCGTCGATCTGATCCGAACCGAAATCGAGCGTTTTGCGGAAGCTGCCCGCCACCGCAGCGAATGCGATCCGGTGCATCGCCGCCGGTCGAGGCGCCGGTATCACCGCTCGTGGCCCCTGGCCGTGCTGAGCAACGGCGTGGACATGAGCGCGGCCCTGCACAACGCATCGGACGAAGGAATCGCCTTCCTGTCGTGCGGTCCGATCGAACCGGGCTCCGTTGTATTCCTCAAGCTGTTCTGCTACGACGAGTCACGTCTATATGTGCCGGCCGTCGTCCGTCACTCGACCGGCACCGAGCACGGTTACCTGATCGGCTGCGAATTCGCGCTGACCGATGAAACCCTCTGCCGCGAAGCGATCATGAAAACGCCGCAAACGGCCGGTGTGTACTGAAACCCTCAGTCCTTCAGGGGATTCTGCACTGCTCTGCATTCGTCATTCGGATGTCGGATTTCATCCGTCATTCGGGTTTCGTCATTCGTCATTCACTCGCGCTGAGGGGCAAGCCCTCGCCAGGATGTCAGACATGATCCCGGCCACCTTACACCCGTTCGAACGGCTCGAACAACCTCCGGAACTCTTCCTGGCAGAACCGGTCGGTCATGCCTGCGATGTAGTCGCAGACAACACGGTGCAGACCCTGTTCCTTCACCCGGCGTTCGAACCGCGGCGGGAGCAGCTTGGACTCGGCGAGGTATATGTTGAAGATCTGATCGATGAGACGGCCGGCCTTGTCATCCATCCGAATCAGCCGACTGTGGTGGTAGACCCGTTCGGACAAGAAGGACTCCAGGGCGGCAATGCGCGGTTCCATGCTCTTGGAGAAAGCGATCAGCGGCTGCGCGCAGTTCCGCACATCATCGACCGAGGCTATTCCGCTTGAGGCGATCCGCCGCCGGGATTCCGCAACCACATCCTCCAGCAGAATCGCCTCCAGCCGATCGAGGATCGGCCTCCGGACGGCCGCCAGGGCGCGATCGGCATATTCAGCCCGGATGGGAGCAGCCGCCTCGGACCAGAGATCCGCCTCTTTCAGGACGGCCTCGTCCAGGAGCCCCTCGCCGATGGCGTCTTCCAGGTCATGACAATCGTATGCCACACGGTCGGCGAGGTTGGCGATCTGCCCTTCCAGCGGGGCTTGCGAGCCGTCGGCCAGCCGGTGCAGGCCGGGCCGGTCGTAAATCGTGCAATGCTTGGCGAGAGACTCGCGGACTTCAAACGTCAGGTTCAGCCCCCGGAAGGCGGGGTACGGGTGCTCGAGATACTCAACAATCCGAAGCGACTGGGCGTTGTGCTCGAAGCCACCATGATGAGCCATCAGTTTGTGAAGGGCGACCTCCCCGGCGTGACCGAAGGGCGGATGCCCCAGATCGTGCGTCATGGCGATCAGCTCGCCGACCGCCCCGTTGACTTGAAGGGCTACGCACAATCGACGCACGACGCTGGTCACCTCCAACGTGTGAGTCATGCGCGTCCGCAGATGGTCGTGCTCGCCGGTCACGAAGACCTGGGTCTTGTGGGCCAGACGTCGGAAGGCCGCCGAGTGCAGCACTCGCTGCCGGTCGATGGCATAAGGGTCCATGTTGCGGCCGAACTGCTCGGAGTAATCACGGCCGCGGGTGTTGGTTGACGTAACCGCGTAGGGCTTGAGCCCTGCTTCGCTCGGACTGATCTGGAAGCCGACATTGGCATTCATGGCCGGCGCCTCGCGAGAGACCGATACGGGCGAACGATTCACAAGCGGGCGTGCTTCATCCGCGAACCCCCGGCAGGCCCAGGCTGCCTGCTGCTTCTATCATCCGATTGTGGATCGCGGCAAGGCTTTCAGGGATCACGCGCGTATCACCCACCACAGGCATGAAGTTGGTGTCGCCCTCCCAGCGTGGAACGATATGGACGTGGAGATGCCCCGGCAGACCCGCACCGGCGCACTTGCCGAAATTCATCCCGACGTTGAAGCCCTGAGGAGCCAGCACGGCCGCCAGGAGTCGCTTGGCATCGCGAACCTGCCGAATGAGCTCATCCAGCGCGGGATCGTCCATCGAATCCAGATCCGCCACGTGCCCGAGGGGAGCCACGAGCAGATGCCCGGAGTTGTATGGAAAGCTGTTGAACGCCGTCAGGCAGCATGAACCCCGCCAGATCACGTGGTTCTCCCCGTCGTCATCCGGACTGGCGGCATACCGGCAAAGAAAACAGCCCTCATCCGGCCGCTCTCCGCCCAGCGAACGGATGTACTCCATCCGCCACGGAGCCCACAGATTGCGACTGAATTCTGCCATAACGAGAGAAAGTCTAACTGGACGGATCGACAGGGGCAAGCCTTTGCAGCCGCCGGCATATCTGCTAGACTCCCCGTCTATTATGAGTCAACAATCGCCATTCTCCGGCTCGTCGTCGAAATCGCCGCTGCCACTTGTGCCCGCGGCGGCGTTGGCTGCCACCGTGGTTTTGGCCTGCCTGACCGGCTGCAGCGCTCCGGATGAGGGCATTCCGCCGGCCGAGGTGAAACCCGTGACCGCCTACGGCCTGCGGCTCGACACCACCGCGACACCCAAACAGGTCGCCTTCGTTCTCCTTCGGTCGATCGCTGATGATGTACAGGCCGCCCAGGCCCACGACACCACGCGGCAGAAGGAAGCGCTGCGGCTGACGCACTCGCTGGCCGCCTATTCCACCATCGCCGCAAGAATCGGCGAGTCTCCAAACAGGCCGGCAGATACCGCCCGATCGAAAGCCCGCGACCGGCGACTGTATACCTTTGTCAAGGACTGGGCCCCGATCGCCGCCCACTATATCCGCAGTTTCGACACCGACGTCGAGGCCGCCGGCCGTCAAATGTTGGTCGCGAATGAAACCCCAACCTCCGTTCACCTGCTGTATGATGTGTGCCACGACCCGGCCGAAACCGACCCGGCCAGGAAACAGACGGCCACCCTCTCCATCGAACTGAGCCGGGAGTCGGTCAGCGGCCTGTCGTACTGGAGGGTAGCCAAGTTGTCCTTTGCGTCACCCAAATCGCATTCCAAGCCCGCGACGGCCACCCGCACCGCACCTGCATCCGGACCACAGGGATGATCTGTCATGGATTCCGATCTGGCGATTGCACAAAGTGCCAAGCTGCTGCCGATCCAGGAGATCACTGCGAGGCTGGGCCTGTTGGATGATGAAGTCGAGCCGTTCGGGCGATACAAGGCCAAGGTTCGCCTGTCGGCCATCGACCGCCTCGGCGAAGGCCGCTTCGGTAAGTACGTCGTGGTCACGGGCATCACTCCGACGCCGCTCGGCGAAGGCAAGACGGTCACGACGGTCGGGCTGGCACAGGCCTTGGCCTGCGTAGGAAAGCGGGCCGCGTGTTGCATCAGGCAGCCCTCGATGGGGCCGGTTTTCGGAATCAAGGGCGGCGCTGCGGGCGGAGGATATTCGCAGGTGCTGCCGATGGAGGACCTGAACCTCCACCTCACCGGCGACATGCACGCGGTCAACAGTGCCCACGCCCTTCTGAGCGCCCTGATCGACACGACCATGGTCAAGGGCAACCCCGGCCGTCTGGACCCCATGAAAGTCGTCTGGCGGCGTTGCGTGGACATGAACGACGCGGCCCTCCGCGACATCGTCGTGGGACTGGGCGGGCACGGTTTCCCGCGCGAAACCCGCTTCGACCTGACCAGCGCCAGTGAAGTGATGGCCGTTCTGGCGCTGGCCCGCTCGCTCGCGGACCTGCGCCGGCGCCTGGGACGAATTGTGATCGGCTACACCAACCAGGACATTCCCGTCTTCGCCGACGCGATTCGGGCGGGCGGGGCCATGACCGCCCTGCTCAGGGACGCGATCATGCCCAACGTCCTGCAGACCATTGAGCACGTGCCCGCCTTCGTCCATGCCGGGCCCTTCGCCAACATCGCCCACGGCAACAGTTCGATCCTGGCCGATGAAATCGCCCTTCGTTGTGCGGACTTCGTTATCACCGAGGCGGGCTTCGGCGCGGACATGGGTTTCGAGAAGTTCTGCGACATCAAGTGCCGGGTCTCGGGCCGGGCGCCCGACGTCGCCGTCCTGGTCGTCACGGTCCGGGCACTCAAGGCCCATAGCGGCGAGTACCGCGTCGTCCCCGGCCGTCTGATCGACCAGACCATCTTTCAGCCCAACGTCGAGAACCTCCGGGCCGGTCTGCCCAATATGGAAAAGCACCTCGAGAACGTGGGCAAATTCAACCTGCCGTGTGTGGTGGCCATCAACCGCTTTCCGACCGACAGCGACGAGGAGATCGCCGCCATCGCAGATGCCGCCCGCCAGGCCGGGGCGTTCGATGTGGCCGTCAGCGACGTTCACGGCAAGGGTGGCGCCGGCGGGCAGGCCCTGGCCGAGGCGGTGATTCGAGCGGCGACCGCGCCCAAGCCGGCGCCCTTCCGCATGCTCTATGAAGACAACTGGCCCGTCAAGAAGAAAATCGAGACGATTGTCAGGGAAATCTACGGCGGAGACGGGGTCGATTATGAACCGACGGCCAGCGCCGCGGTCGAATCGCTCACGCGCCTGGGCTTCGGCAACCTGCCGATCTGCATGGCCAAGACCCAGTACTCACTCTCGCACGATCCCAACCGCCTGGGCCGCCCCACCGGCTTCCGCGTGCCGGTCCGCGATGTCCGCCTCGCCGGCGGCGCGGGCTTCCTGACACCCCTCATCGGCCAGATACAGACCATGCCCGCCTTCGGCCGCCACCCGGCCGCCATGAACATCGATGTGGACGACCATGGCCGGATCACGGGGTTGTTCTGACGGCAGGCGAGTTTTCAGTTCTCAGCGATCAGTGAAAGAAGCTGTCAGCTCCTAGCTGTTGGCTTTCAGGCCGGGTAACCCTTCGCATCAGCGAGCGTTGGGGAACACGATGACCGAACGGCAACCAATGATGACCTTGAGAGGTGCAATCACATCCGGCAGGGAACGGTCAATCTGAGGTCCTTCATCCGGCTCCGCTGTGCTTCAGCGGCATGGATGGGCCGCCCGGGCTTCAATTCGTCATTCGGGCTTCGTCATTCATTCGTCATTCGGGTTTCGTCATTCGTCATTCACTTGGGTTGCGGGCAAAGGCCGTGACCATCTCACGTCGCCAGCGGGCCGCCTTGCTACCCCCCTATCGGCGCATTGCGACGCCCGAGCCAGACGTTACTGACGTCGGGCAGCTCCACCTGCAGGGCCGCGGCGAAGGCCCACAGGGAATTCCCGCTCAAAAGGTTCTCGAGCCCTTCGCTGTAGCGTTTGGCAAACCGCCGCTGCCACGTCTGAGGATGCTCGCGTCTGGCAATGACCGCCGCCTCGTGGATCAGGCGGGCGCCGGTATAGCCTCGCTTGATCAGGCGGAGCACATCGTAGACCTCGGCCGGGACGTCCATCTGTTCCAGCTCCTCGCGATACTCCCACAGAAACCGGTCGAGGTACAGCCTGGCGAGCATCCACTCACCCTGCCACGGCAGCGTGCAGCGCATGCCTCGAGTGCCGGCATCGAGCCGGGCCCAGATGTACTCGGAGTGACGAATGCGATTGGTGGCCCCCTTACGCTTCAACCACCGCAGCGAGATGGCCTTCACCAGGGCCAGGGCCGCGACCACATACGGGGGCAAATTGGAGTCGAGCACCCGAAGCTCCAGCGTGGGAGGTTTGCGTTTGCGCCCCGGGCTGAAGACCATCTCATGGGTGTCTTCCGAGGTCAGCTCGCCGCGCGCGATGGGGCGGAAGTAGATGTCGGTGGCTCGCAGGAAACGGTTGGAGGCCCGCGTAGTGATCTGCTTGGCCCAGATGGGTGAGTTGGACCCGATCGCGATCAGAAAGGGAATGTGGTCGTGAATGTGCCAGGCCAGCGAACAGGCGTCGTCGCGATCCAGCGTCCGGTCGGCAATCGAAATGTGCAGGTGCGTGCCCGCGAAACGGTCGCTCCAGCCGCCCACCAGCAGGGGAACCGTGTGCTTGCGGCCGGGATGCTGGCTGCGATACAGCTTGCGCATGTACTTGCGCAGCCCGGACTTCAGCAGGAAGGAGGCCTCGCGCACGGTCTCGAACGGCCGGCTGTTGTATTCGCTGCCGATCGACGTATCGCGACTGAAGCGCTCCCCGTCCTCGGACAAACCCGGCCGAGGCCGGGACAGACGGCGACCAATCTGATAATCGCCCGATCCGATGCTGTAGGCTTCCAGTTCGACCCCGATAAGGACCCGTTTATGATAATCGTTCAAGGTAATGGCTCTTCATGCCGGCTCCGCGGTACATCACGCGGCGATTGGGGCTTTAGGATAGCAGCGTGTACGGGGATATGGCAAGAGTATCAGCCAATCGCGAATGCCCAGACGGACGGAAGTTCTGTTTCCAGCATTGCTTATCTCACCGTACAGATGCCTTGCTGATCGCCGTGCTGATCTGCTCGAAATCCGCCGGCCCGCGCTCCACGCGGATATCCCGCTTGTGAACCTCGCCGGCTTTCTGCGCCCATGTCGCGTCAAACTTGTCGCCGGTATTGAACAGCCAGATCGGGCCGGTCGCGGCTGCCGCGCCAATCGCCCGCAATCCACCGATTCGCTCGATACCTGGGATGTCGATCTGCCTGAGATACGCCTCGTCAGTCCCTTCCTCGAACTGGTTCATGTCCAGGATGCAGGCAACGTTCTTTTCGACGGCCGGTTCATCGGGGATCATTGCCCGAGCGACCAGGCACAACGGCCCCATCTTCCCGAACCCGGCGAGCGTCACCTGCTTCGTGCGGGCCTCGTTCATCACCGAACCCAGCACGGTCACAATGTCGTACACCGCCTCGGCCGCGTCCGTCCGGTTGAAACAGGTGAAGAACTTCGTCGCCCCACGGCCGGGGGCAGGCTGCGAGGCCGGCTTGCGAAGTCCAAAAGGCTCAACCACCAGCACGCGATCAGACAGGTTGGCCCGGCGCCGTATCAACTCGAGCGTTTGTGATCCGTCGCCGGCCTCTGCAGTCTTCATCCCCTCCAGCACCGCGAGTCCCTCCGCTGGGACAATAACCGTCACACGATGCCCACGGCTATCCGACGCCATCATCGAGCCCACTTCCGTCACCCGCACCGGCCGGTTGTCGCGAACGTAAACACATTCCTTGCAGGGCCACAACTGGTCTGCGGAGGAGCTGAGCTCCTTGCGAATGGCCTCACCAGTCTTCGGGAAACGACTGCCGACCATGTAACTCAGCGAACGGCGCACGAAGCCGCCAAGTCTCTCCGCATTCTCGGCATTGTCCGGCCTCATCGCCTCGATCTGCTTGCGGCACATCTCCTTCCACTGCTGTCGTACCTGATCGAACGTCAGCACGTTCGCAGGCGAAGCGTCCTTCGCGAAAACCAGCATGTCCTCAGGCTTCGGCACCTGGATATCGCCCTCCTTCAGCGAATCGGCATCGGGGCGGTTCAGCAGCCACTTGCCGAAGAACTTGTACATCGCCTCCCGGCTGGCCTTGTTGTAGTTGTGCGGAGCGTCAATGTGCACGTTAGCCACATGATCCGCGGCTCCGTACAGCTCGTAGACCCCGCGGATCATCGGGTACTCGACCTGCGGCGTCTTGGCGGTCCAGTCGCCGGTCGCGCTGACCATCAGCAGCGGCTTGGGGGCCAGCAGCGCCCCGATGTCCATGTTGTCCGTCCCGATCCGCAGCAGCGGCGCGTTCTCGCAGATGCATCCGCCCTGCATGGTGCTGGAGATCATGTTGACCGGCGCGGCCACGGAGACGCGATCGTCAACAGCCGAGACAATGAACGTCTGCGTGCCGCCGCCGGATGCCCCCGTCACGCCGATCCGCTTCGGATCGACGTCCGGCAGCGACTGCAGGAAATCGATCACCCGCATGCTGTTCCACGTCTGCAGGCCAAGAATGCTGAACTGCCACAGGGCGTTGGCGGGTTCATTCCAGACCGCCGCGCGATGATCGAACTGCTTGCCGCTGTCGTTGTAGCCGACCATGTCGTAGGCGAAGACCACCGCGCCGAGCTTCGCCAGCGTGATACACCGCGCCGGAATCGACCCGAGTTCCTCGTGGTTGATCCGTCCTTCCTTCCAGTGCCCGTGCGGACACGCCACGCCCGGACACTTGCCCGGCGCGTTCCGCGATCGGTAGAGGTTACCGCACACCAGCACCCCCGGCATGCTCTCGAAGTACACCTTCTCGATGGTGTAATCGTCGTGCTCGATCTTGCCAAAGACGTGCGGATTCAGTGGCGTCCGCGCCGGCTCGGGATCGAGCCCGGCCGCGAATCGCACCTGCCCGCGCAGCCATTCCCGCCGCTGCTTCCACTCGTTGAGCGAGGCGTATTTGGTCGGCTTGAACACCGTGTCGGTATTCGGCCAGTCGGACCACCGCGGATCCTCCGAGGCCGCCAGCCCGGCTCCGCGGACGCACCACGGGAAAACCAGCGACCATAAAAACGCCGCGATCAGGATCGATCTGCGCATCGCTCAGCCTCCAGAAAGGTTCAACCGAAACTGCCACACGCTTATACAGGATCGGCGCGTGGAAAGGAACTGCCCCTACTGGGCCGTCTCGCAGTCTGGATCAGGCGAAACACCTGCACCGCTGAGGCATCTGAGAAAGACCGCGAAGTCCGCGCCATCGACATCGTTGTCACCGTCCAGCAGAGCATCGCGGCAGGTCGGGTCCGTCGGCGCCAGGCCGGGACTCGAGTAGCAGGCCTGGAAATGCCCGAAGTCCGCCTGGTCAACATCCATGTCCCCATCAAAATCCGGCGCCACCAGGCCTCCATCAGGCTCGGAATAGATCACCAGATTCTTCAATTCCCCGTACCAGCCGCCGGTCGCCTGGACATAGGTGAACGGCTGCACGACCACCAGCCCCGTCGCCACAGCCCGGATGCGATCCGGCGTGTCGAAGGTCAGCTCGACAGAACCGTTCTGCCCCCCGTATTGATCCATCTCCCACACCTGGCTGCTCGATCCGCTCCGGACCACGCCGTCCACGATCATCTTGACCTTGCTGTTGTCGTAGTTCGTCGTGTACTGGAACACCACCTTGCGGATGAACCGATGGCTCCCGGCGGCGATTTCCCGACCTCTCATGGTGCCCGCGGCCAGCGAGGCCCCTTGCACCAGTTCGAACCGCGGATGATCGCCGGCCACGTCGTTGATGCCGGACGCCGTTGTTGTCCCCACGCGCAGATACGCCGTCACCGGATCGGTCGCATAGTGCCCGTTGATCGGGTCGACCTTGACATCAATCGGAAGCGTCGCCAGTTCCTGGGCCACCAGTCCCACCGGCCACGGCTGCCCGTTCTCGTCCAGCAGTTCAAGCCTCGGAGGGTCGCTGTCGGACCAGTTTTTGTCGCTATGAATGGTGAACCAAACCCATCTCGCGATAAAAGACTGGTCGCGCATCCAGCCCACCAGTTGCCGCGTCAGGATGATATTGTCGGCCATCGTCGCCGATCGCAGGGCCCCGAACTCGGTCAGCCAGATCTGCTTGCCCGCCGTCTCCGGGTAGCTCTGCAGGTCGTTGTGGCACATGAGCATCTGGTCGCGCGAATATCGCCAGTCTTCGGGCGCATACGGCGTGCCCTGGACGCCTCTCAAGTCATAGGTGTGCAGGTTGAACGCATCCTGCGGCGGATACGAGACCCCGTACTCCGCCTCGCTGTACGCCCGACAGGTCGGATTGTCATACCAGGCCTGGCGGAACCCCTCGTACCAGTCCTTGCCCTTCTGCCACACCGAGGTGCTCAGGAAATCCCAGTTCAGGATGCCCGGCCCCATGATCCGGCAGTTCGGGTCGCCGATCTTCAGGTTGCGATGGTGAAGATAGTAGATTTCCGCGAACGCGCTGGCCGACTGGTTGGCCTGCCCAAGGTCATTGGGCTCATTGCTCATCGCCCACCAGATGGTCTGGCCCGGGTAAGCCGCCGCCGCGGCCGCGGCATGTGCCTGGATCTGCGCCGGCGTGTAGCTGGTCAGCGTCGCCCGCCAGTACATGTACAGCTTGTGGTAGCCGGGAAAGACCCTCGAAGGGCTGCTGTCGGGGAGGTAGTTGTACCACCATTTCATCCCCAGGGCGTCGAAGAACTGCGGGCCCTGCATCGGGGTGACCGGCCCGCCCCAGCCGGAGGTGTCCGTCGCGACCACGCCGGAACGTTCATCAACCACCGGCGGCCAGAGCTGCGCCTGGGCGGCCGCCGCGGCCCAGATAAGGGGGAACGAGATGACAACAGGCAAGAACCGCATATTGTCCGCCTCCGCGACGACCTCGGTTCCATTGTATCGGCTCGGAAGGCCAGACACCAAGCTCGCCGTGGCCGGACAAAGCCGGTATGCTCTCGCCGGGGCGCCGCAGGGCTGTCATTCCGCTATTTATGTCGTATAATATGCCATAGATACAAGGCTCCATTGGGGGCGATTTGGGCTCGACCGGGCAAATGAGGTCGAGGCGGCGTGTCCAGGTTGTCAGGAGGCCTGGTAAAACACCTGGCAAAAAAACACAAATGCCAACTCACAGTTGCGCATGGCCGCCTAAATAAGGCGACCCGTCCTGTCGGCGACACCTGCTAGTCGACCGGACGCAGACAGCAGGCACGCCCGCGAGGGTAGGCGACGTGACGCGCGGGTAAGACTATCACGACGCTGGGACGGCCGGAGCCTGCCGCTGGGCGACGGCAATCCGAGATTAAATCAGACGGCTACACACGTAGAGACCTCGGTTGAATTGTCACGGGACGCGGGTTCGATTCCCGCCGCCTCCACTCGATGCGTCCGGACGGCTCGGCCGGAGCCGTCCGGACTTACTCGTGGCAGGCCACCGGCTTGACATGAGGAACCGCATCGAGTGTCCTGAGCGAGCGAAGCGAGTCGAAGGGCATGATCCGGTGCGTGTTCCCGATCTCTATTGCGTCGATGTCGTTCGGTGTGCTGATGGTACCTACTACGTTGGCGTGACAACTGACGTTGCCGCACGCGTTGAGACTCACAACGCTGGCCGAGGCCACGCTTCACTGCCTGCCGCCGCCCCGTCACACTCGTCTATTCGGAGCGCCACCCAACCATGGAAGCAGCTCGCAAACGCGAGATTCAGCTCAAGAAGTGGTCTCGGGCAAAGAAAGAAGCGTTGATCACCGGAGATATGGGCGAATTGCACGAACTCAGCCGGCGACGGGTCAGATAACTACAGCGTTATGCGCGAAAGGCGCCGCCCTACCCGCACTCTCCAAGTTTGTCGGCCCTCGCAGGCACCCCGCACTCCGGGGACCGCGCTCGGACATGCCCCGCAGTGTGCAACGTGGCTCTGTCGGCCTTCGGATTTCGTCATTCGGGTTTCATTGGTCATTCGGACTTCGTCATTCGTCATTTCTCACCCCCGCTCCTGAAAAGGCCTCCCGGGACGCCACTGCGAGATTGGCCGACGAGGGCGTCGGCCCTACAAAGCGGGGCGCTACGGTGCGGGCGATCAGCCCACGAGCGCCTTGCATTCCTCCACCGGAATGCGCATGTCCAGGGATGTGCCGTAGTCGCGGTGATCGAGGAATTCGCCGGCCCCACCGGCCGCCCTGCCCAAGGCAAAGCCCAGGAACGCCAGATCCGCGGCCCGTTCAAAGGTCATGCTGCGATCGCGTAGCCTGGGCCAGGCGATACCCAGCCAGATGGTGGCGATGGCCGCGTCCACGTTGACCGCCCAGACCTTCTTGGCCACACCGATGTCACGCAGCGCCTGGGCCAACTCGTGGTAGAAGTGCAGAAACACGTTGTAGATCCCCTGCGACTCCATGTGGGCCGCGACAGCCCGTTCGCGCGGATCGTAGTTGACGTCCTGGTCGGCGAACACGGGATGCCCCAGACAAGGGATGCGGGCATAGTCAACGCCGGCATCCTTGGCAGCATCCTTGCGCTGCTTGAATGCCTGGGCCGCCTGGTGGGCCATCGCCTTGATGTCCAGGCCATGATTGGGATCGTAAGGGTCCCTGAGAGTCGTATCGCGGAAGATGTCGGCGAGAAACTTAACCGCCTCCCGCCCGTTGCCGCCGTGTACATCCCCGACAGTAGCCAGTGTCGCGATCATCGCCGTGTGCGGCGAGTTGCCGGCCGACGCCGAAAGCTTGGCCGCCTGTGCCGACAGCGTCCCCGGACCGTTCGTCAGAGCCGCGATGAGGCTCATTTCCACCAGCTTCGGTTCGAACGGGCGTGAAGGCTCGTCACCGGTCCAGTAGAGAATCAGCGCCTCGCCAAACGACCGCTCTCGCATCAGTCCCGTCACGTCCAGGCCGTAGATCCGCGTGACTCGCCCATCATTGGAGGAGGCGTGAGATTGGTTCCGCATGGGTCGCCGGGTCATGGACGTGCCCAACCCGGCTTGCGTCAGCCTGGCAAACTGCGCCCCCCAAGGCTCGGGAATCGTGCCGGGCGTCGGCATCAACGCCGCGGGGATTCGCTTGCTCAGGTCGCCGACGTTGACCAGCCAGGGATTCAGTTTCATCTCGCCCCGAGGCGGGAAATCGCGTTCGATGCCCAGAGCCCGGTACACGAGCTGGACGGCCGCGGGTATGTCATGCAGGCTGCGCACACGAATGCCCCGGCTGAGCCCGCTGGGCAACTCCTCGCGCTTGATGTAACGCAGCTCAAACCCAAACGGCCCAACTCCAAAATACCTGTCAAACTCGGCGGCCTTGGCCGAGGCGCTGGTGCCGCCGCCCTCGACCACCGAACCGGCGTGACCCAGCGACACCGATCGCTTCTCGGCCACTCGACCGGCCACATAGACCACCATCGGCTTGGTGAATTGCCCCGATTCTGCCAGCGCAATCGCCTCTCGCTCGTAGAGGCCTCCCGGCTCGACGTACAGCGCCACCAACTTGGTACGTTCATCCATCTGGGCAAGCCGCAGCATCTCTACCAGTGGCGTCAGGATGAGCACATCCTTGCCCGTGGAAACGCCGAACGACGTCCCGATGCCCACCGAAGCCAGGTACGACGCAATCGTGTTAACCATATTGCCGGAGTTGGAGATGATCGCGGCACTGCCGGGTACAAAACTCTCGTCCGGCTCATCTCCGCCGACGGCCCCCGCGCGCACTCGATCGTGTGTGTTGATCACGCCAAGGGTGTTGCAGCCCACAACGTCAATACCCGCGTCCCTTGCCAGGTTGTGGATCTTCGCCGAGACCTCCACTGCCACATGCTCGGTAATGATGAAAATGGTCTCGACGCAGTGCGACCCGTAGTTGAGCGTCTCTTTGACGTCCCCGTAGACCGCCGTCGGTGGCGAATACACGATCACCTTGTTGGGCCGCTTCTCGGGAGGCAACTCCTGCATCAACGTGGCGCAATCGGCGAACACGGGAATATCGTCTCCCTTGGAGCAGCGAACCGTCTCACCGCCCCGGCCCAGCGCCCAGCCTCCGACGATGTTGTTGCAGTACGCCTGAGAGGCGACGCACACTTTTGAGGCCTCACGGCCGGTCACGTTACTGACCGCGATTCGATCGCGCTTCTTCAGAAGATCCGCTAGGGTCTTGGCTCGCATGACACACACCTGCTAGATAACACTGGCCAGCTTCGCGGCATATTCGGCCACGAGCGTCAGTGGCGTATCCGGACCGAAAATCACGTAGGGCAAACGCAGTTCCTCGAGGGCACGTTGCATGGCCAGGAAGCCTTGCACCATCCTGGGCCCGCCCCGGCCGATCACCACCGGAATGCTGATCGGTCCGTTGCTGTCCACGTAACTGCGAAGCGCGTCGGCCATGGCCTGAAAGGTGACATCAATGAGCGTGTTGTTCGCCTTCCCGCCAAGGATCAGCAACAACCGAGCATCGCGCAGCTTGTGCCGAAAACACCGCTCGGCCGTGCCGTACATCCGTTCATAAGTAGGGTTGCCGCCGAAGTCCGACAGGAAGATGGGCTCGCCTCCGTGCTCCTCCAGCGTCTCGATGATGATCGTGCTCGCCCCTCCGCCGAACAGGATCGGAAGAACCTTCTTGCCGCCCAGTTCCGCCACGTGTGCCTGGCCTTGGTGACTGGAGGCGGACCATTTGGCCATCTCCTCCTCGAACTCAGTCCTGCCCTCGGGATACTCCGGCACAATCGACTCGTATTCGCCGAATTTGTAGTTGGCATCATCGAAGATGCCCTTGAAATCGCAAGCGAAGACCTGTCTGTCGGGCGTCACCCGCCAGGGGTTGATCTCAGCCATGCGCATACCGGTCGCGATGAACAGGTCCCAGAAATTGACGAACGTCCGGGCCAGCAGACTCACATATTGCCCCGGACAGTCCAATTCCTCGAGCATGGCCGACGCCTGGTACGCATTGAGCCCCTCGAAAACGTCGATGGGAATCGTCTTCTTGCGGGACTCGCCGATCCCCTCGACATCCACGCCGCCTTCCATGGCCAGCGTGAACGCGGGTGAGAGAAAGTGTGAATCGTAGGTAATGGCCGTGTAGAGCTCCTTTTCCGCCGGTACGTGCTGCACCATGTAAGAGGTCCGGGCGATCTTGCCGTTGATCTCCACGGCCGCGGCGGCCTTGAGCTTCTTCATCGCGTCCCGGGGATCGGTCACCGTGAACACGCCGCCCGACTTGCCTCGGTACCCCGACAAGATGTCAGGCTTGACGATGCCCTTGCCGCCCCATCGAGCCAGCGCGTCGCGAACCTGCGAGAGCGTCGCATCAGCCGTGAGATGGTCGGGTGCAGGAATGTCGAACTTGTGTGCCAGATGTCGCAGGAAAGTCAGCTCGCTGACCTGGAGCCCCTTCGCCTTCTCCGTTGCCATACTAACACTGCCTCCTCGAGAACCCTCTCTATTCTGTGGAACGGCATCTGGAAATGAGGTGCTGCCTGTCCAGGGTCTCTCGCTTGCCCTTTGGCCTACGACCGTCCAGGGCTCACAGCCCCTGATTGTATCTCGCTTCGGGGCGCTCACAAGCCCGCCTTGTCACCCTCCACAGTGGCGGCGATGGCTCCCCAGGAACCACCCAGTCTCTGCCACGCCAGCCTCGAACGCACCGAAGTGCCTGTCAAATCGAAGCCTAGCCCGGCGCGGCGGCGAACCGGACAACCGCAGCCCCCCGTTGCGACAGATCAGGACTGTGATCGCCCCTTGCGGCCGAGCGAAGGCCGTTGGACTCGAAAGGTCCCTCAAGTCTCCTTTCCGGCGGCCTACGGCTAGGATACGCTATTCCCGGAGAAACCAGGGGCAGTCTCATGGCCGAATCGAATCAGGTTGCCGTCGCGACACCGCCGGCCAAGCCGGTCGAGACGCCGGCCAAGCCCGTCCCGCGCCGCCAGCCGCCGTATCATGTCGTCCTGCTCGATGACGATGATCACACCTACCCGTACGTCATCGAGATGCTGGGCAAGCTGTTTGGCCACAGTAAAAACAAGGCGTATATGATGGCCCGCGAAGTAGACACCACCGGCCGGGTGATCGTTGATACCACCACCAAGGAACGCGCCGAGTTGAAGCGCGACCAGATCCACGCCTACGGAGCCGACTGGCGGCTCAAGCGCTGCAAAGGCTCCATGCGAGCCACCATCGAACCGGCACCGGATCCGGGATAACTGCAAGAGCAGGATACAGGAGTCAGTAGACAGGAGACAGGAGAGCCACGATCGAGCCGCCTTCGGACGCAGGATAATCAGCGCCTCATGCCTGAGATCCGTTGTTTGGCCCGCCTTTGTTGACTTCGTCCGCCTGTATCTTCTCCCCGCACTCCGGGCACACGCCGCTGACGTTGCCGGTGAGGTTGTAGCCGCAGCGGCGACAGCCGAAGGCGTCACGTCCACCGCGTATCGGCCAATTCGTAACCAGGACAAAGATGGGTACGGCCAACAGCACCATGATGATCAGGTGGTGAGCCCAAATGGCTGCACACTCGTAACGATCCCACGCGTGGAGTACGTCGAGCAGCCAATCTTGTGACCAGCGGTACACGTAACCGACGGGTGCCCCGATCGGTCCCAGCGCGACCAGAAGCCGAACGGCGAGAACATGCAGACTACCAGCGGCTGCAAGGGAGAGAGTGACCCGCCAGAACCAGTGCAGTTCTTTCATCGGTCACGTACCTCATGTCTTCTACAACCTCGCTTGCGACGATCCTGTACAACGGTCCGTGGCAGCGATCCCGCTTCTCACTCCCCCTTCTCCCGATGCCTCTCCAGAAACTCATCCACCTCCTCATGAGCCATCTGGCGAGCAGTGCGGTATTCTTCCTCCAGGGCGGGGTCGGGAATCAGGGGCACGTTCTCTTCATAGCGCGTGTACTTGTGCCGGATGCAGGCCCGGACGGCGAGGGCTGCCTTGGCGGCCAGGTCCAGCTTCTGCGTCCGCCCCACACGGCCGCTGTACTTCTCGCAGGCCCGGGCCGCGGTCTCGCGGGCGATCTCGGCCGCAAGCTTCGCGTGCTTCTGGCTGAAGGCAAGGAATTCCAGGCAAGCCTGCTCGAACTCACGTCGATAGCGGTCCTCGGCCTTCTCACGGACAACGGCTGCCTTGGCCTGCTTCTCCTTGCGAGCAGCCTCGGTCTGCTCGGCGGCCGCCACAGCCTCGCGGATGGTCGCCGACGGAGCGTAAATGCCCAGTTTCTGTCGATAGCGCTTCTTGCGGTTGAATTTGCCCCTCAGTGCCCAGTGAGGCCCCCGCTTGACGAAGCGGGTGATGAAGGCATCGCCGGGAGAAAGGTACTCCCAATCCTTCGGCACCCACATCAGGCCATACTCCGCGTTCCACACGTCGCCCTTCTCGAACTCCTCCGGCCGAGTCTGATAGACCACCAGCGTGCGGGTCGCAGGATCAGCCGTGGGAGAGGGACTTGGCGCCTTGCCTTTGCCGGCGGCCGTGATTGAAGCTTGATGGTCCGACATGCACATGCGACATCTCCTCGGCACCCATGATACCATTTGAACGCAAATCGCCTCACTCAGGCAAGTCTGCGGGAGCGGGATGAGAACCGCAGCGCAGGTGAAGTCCGGATGCCAATCGGTTAATATTGCGGGTAGCCTGGAACCTATGAATCGAGCGACTCTGCGACCACAAGCAGCCGCCCAAGGCGAGAGCAGAATGGACAATCAACAGGCCCAAAACGTTGCTCTGCGCGAGCGAGTCAAGGAACTGACGTGCCTGTACAGTCTGGCCCAACTCGTGGAGCCCTCCGGGATATCGCTGGCGGAGATCCTGCAAGGCGCGGCCGAGTTGCTGCCTCCGGCCTGGCAGTACCCCGAACTCACGGCGGGACGAGTTTTCTTTGACGGGCAATCCTACGCAACCGCGAACTTCAAGGAAGGCGGCCAGATCCAGTCGGCCTCCATCGTGGTGAACGGCAAGCCCAGAGGCCGCGTCGACGTCGCTTACCTCAAGGACATGCCCCCGGCCCATGAGGGACCGTTCCTGAGAGAGGAACGCCGCTTAATCGACGCAATAGCCCGCCAGATCGCCCTCATTATCGAGCGACGCCAGGCCGAGGAGGACCGCTTTCGCCTGCAAGACCAACTGCGGCACGCCGATCGCCTGGCAACGATCGGGCAACTGGCGGCCGGCGTGGCGCACGAACTCAACGAACCGCTGGGCAACATTCTCGGCTTCGCCCAGTTGGCGCAGAAGCATCAGGGGCTGCCAAGGAGCATCAGCCAGGACCTAACAAAAATCGTGGCCACCTGCCTGCACGCCCGGCAGATCATCACCAGCCTGCTGTTGTTCTCCCGCCAGATGCCGCCTCAGAAAGCCAGGTTGCACCTCAATGCCGTGGTGGAAGAGGCAATGGGACTGCTGGAGCCGCGATGCAGCCAGAACGGGATTGTCATCGTGCGTCACCTGTCCGGGGACCTGCCGGAGATCATCGCCGACGCGTCGCAATTGCGCCAGGTACTTGTCGACCTGGCGGTCAATGCCGTACACGCCATGCCCGACGGCGGCGTGCTGGAGGTGGCGACGCAGGTCTCCGGAGATCGCGTGGTGCTCTCCGTTCAGGACAACGGAGTCGGAATGAGCAACGAGGTTCTCGAGAAGATCTTCGTTCCGTTCTTCACGACGAAAGACATCAACGAAGGCACAGGGCTGGGACTGCCGGTGGTCCACGGCATCATCACCTCGCACGGGGGAACGATTCGCGTCCAGAGCGCGCCCGGCCTGGGCTCCCGGTTCGACATCGAGATGCCGATAAACGCCGACGAAAACGCACACGGAGACCGGATGGATGACAGCACCAGGTAAAAAGGCATCGATTCTGGTCGTGGATGACGTGCCCAACACGGTTGAGGTCTTGCAGCGGAACCTGACGGCGGCGGGATACCACGTCTTCACTGCGTTCGGCGTTTCCGAGGCGATCGGTATTCTCGAAACGACGCCGATCGACCTGGTCATCACGGACTGGAAGATGCCGAGAATCAGCGGTATCGACCTGGTGCGGCATGTCCGGTCAAACCACAGGGACACCGAAGTGATCATGGTCACCGGCTACCCCTCCATCGAGGGAGCCGTCGAGGCCGTCAAGACAGGGGCGGAGGAATACCTGCCCAAGCCCTTCACCGACGAGGAACTACTGGCCGCGGTTCGGCGAGCAATGGAAAAGCTGCGGGTCCGCCGGTTCGGTTACGCCGCTAACCTGAGAACGCCGGCCAGACCTTACGGGCTCATCGGCGAATCCGTGCCCATGCTCGAGGTCTTCAAGGCTATCAGCAAGGCCGCGTCCAGCTCTGCGACGATCCTCATCGCGGGCGAGAGCGGAACAGGCAAGGAACTCGTCGCCCGTGCCATCCATTACAGCAGCCAGCGATCCGCGGCAACGTTCGTCCCCGTCAACTGCGGCGGCATTCCGGAGGGCTTGCTGGAAAGCGAGCTGTTCGGCTACATCAAAGGGGCATTCACCGGCGCCGGCGAGTCTCGCGCCGGTTTCTTCCAGACCGCCGACGGCGGCACCATCTTCCTCGACGAGATCAGCGAGACCAGCCTAGCCATGCAGGTCAAGCTGCTTCGCGTGCTCCAGGACCGCGAAGTCTACATGGTCGGCGCTAAACGCGGCCGCAAGGTGGACGTCCGGGTCCTTGCCTCGACGAACAAATCACTGCCCGACCTGATCAAAAAGGGCCTCTTCCGCGAGGACCTCTTCTTCCGCCTGAACGTGATCACCATCCAACTGCCGCCTCTGCGCGAACGCGGCGACGACGTTCTCCTGCTGGCACATCACTTTGCGAAGAAGTACGCCGGTGAATCGGGCAAACCCGCACCCCGCTTTTCGGATGAGGCGATTCGTATTCTCAAAACCGGCTACCACTGGCCGGGCAACGTGCGAGAGCTGGAAAACCTCATCCATCGCCTGGTCGTCATGACCGACGGCGACTATATCGACGTGCCGGACCTGCCGGCACCGCTACGCTTCTCCGTGAGCCACGAGCAGGATCTGACCCTCCCCCTGGCGGTCGTGGAAGCCGAGTACATCAGTCGCGTCTTGGCAAGCCTGGGCGGAAACAGAACCAAGGCCGCCGAGGTGCTTCAGATCGATCGCAAGACGCTGCGGGAGAAGCTAAAGCACCTCCAACCGCGACCTACCCCCTGACCCTTCGCCGGCGGGTATTTTCTCCCCACTGATTCAAGACTCCCCACCAACCATCGCCTCTCGATCGCCCGTGTGGCACCCCGGAACCAACATCGTACCAAAACTTCACAATCTTCTTCCCATTGTCAATTAAATACTTACGTCAGTTGTCAGCTCTTCAAACCCGGCCGGGAATCGGTTGTGGCAGACAAGATGCTAATACCCTGCCGTCACGAAGCATTGAGCTTCGTCTCCTTTCCTGGGTCGTGGACCGCGTCACAGCCGCACAGAGGCTTGGACAAGACCATCGGGAGTCTCTGCTGCTAAGGAGCTGAATCATGCCGATCAAGGACCCCCGCTCGAACCGTGCAAGTGCTACGACAGACGCCATGCGACGATTCGAGGCCACCGGGCAATACCGGGACCTCTGCTCGAACTGCGACAACGGGAACGCATGCGACGGGCGGACCAGACCCAGACGCCCCATCTTCTTCTGCGAGGAGTTCGTGGTCTTCGGCGCCCTATCTACCGCGGAGCCAGACCAGGCCGAAGAGAAGCCGAGCCAGAAATGGAGCGCTAACGGCCACATCGGCCTGTGCGTGAACTGCGAAAACGCTCGAACCTGCACTCTGCCCAAACCGCAGGGCGGAGTCTGGCACTGCGAGGAGTATCGATAGTATGACCCAGGCAGCGATGACTGCGAATCAGGAAGGACCGCCGGTTCCGAAGGAGGTGAATCGGCAGGAGATCCTGCGAATACTGGCCGGCCATCACCACGACCGGGGCGGCCTGATCGCCATGCTCGAGGAGATACAGGACAGCTACGGATATCTCCCCGAAGAGGCCCTGAGAATCGTCAGCGAGAAAACAGGCCGATCGCTGGTGGACGTCTACGGCATCGCCACGTTCTACCGCGCCTTCAGCCTGGTCCCGCGGGGCAGGCATCTGGTCTGTGCGTGCCTCGGCACGGCCTGTCACGTCCGGGGCGCGCCCCGGGTGGTTGAAGAGCTTGAACGCCAGCTCGGCATCCAAGCCGGACAGACCACGCCGGACGGCCAGTTCACCCTGGAGACCGTCAACTGCCTCGGAGCCTGTGCCTTGGGGCCGGTTGTCGTCATCGATGGCCGATACTTCTCAAAGGTGGGACGGTCGAGAATCCGGCAACTGCTCGATGACGCGTCCGCGGGCGTCGAGAAAGCCGACACCGGCGACGGCGCCTTCCCCATCGAGGTCAGTTGTCCCCGGTGCAATCACAGCCTGATGAACGCCGGCACCCTCATTGACGGGCTGCCATCGGCGCGAATGACCATCGCCACTGAGAACGCGATCGGCTCGTGTCACCTGTCCTCGCTGTATGGCGGCAGCGGTGTGAGCTGCGAGTTGGAGATCCCCGAGGGGACGGTGTGCCAGCTCTTCTGCCCGCGCTGCCAGGGAGAGTTAGCCGGCGATTGGACGTGCGGCCACTGCGGTGCCCCCGTGGCGAAACTGGCCGTCCACGGCGGTGGAATGGTCTATGTGTGTCGACGCCGGGGCTGTCACAGTCAACGACTGGACCTGGAGTGTGTGAACGGATAGGTCGCCGAGTCCTTCGCTGCACGTGCGTGGACCTTCGGCCAGTGCGGGAATCCCTCATGCAAGAGCTGAGATCGACCAAGGAATTCCGGTTGCTGCGGCATCGGTTGCTCACCACCCGAGACCCGAACGCAACCACAATCGTGATCCCGACCGGGACCTGCGGCCTGGCCAGCGCGGCCGGAGATCTCATCCGCGTGTCAAAGCGGGAGATCCTCAAGAGGAAGCTCACAGGCAAGGTCCGACTGCGGATCACCGGATGCCACGGCTTCTGCCAGATGGAGCCGTCGGTGCTGATCGAGCCGCGGCGGACCTTCTACCCCAAGGTCACGATCGAAGGCATGGTTCGTATCATCGAGGCCGCTGCCAAAGGCGAGGTTCTGACCGATTTGCTGTTCGCCGATCCGACCAGCGGCGAACCCATCGAGAAACAGGACGACATCCCTTTCTTCAGCAGACAGGTTCGGCGGGTCCTGGGCTCCAACGAGCAGGTCGATCCGATCCGAATCTACAACTACATCGATGTCGGCGGGTACGACGCTTTTGTGGCAGTGCTCGAGCGAGGAGATCCTGAGTGGCTGCTTCAGGAAGTGGTCAACTCAGGCCTGCGAGGCCGGGGCGGCGGCGGCTTCCCCACAGGGAGAAAGTGGCAGATGCTCGCGGCCCAATCCTCCAAGCGCGGCAAGTTTCTCGTGTGCAACGCCGACGAGGGTGATCCGGGGGCCTACATGGACCGCAGTGTCCTGGAGGGCAACCCCCACAGCATCATCGAGGGAATGCTCATCGGGGCTTGTGCCACCGGAGCCACGGAAGGCATCGTCTACGTCCGCGACGAATACCCCTTGGCCATCAAACACCTGCAAACCGCCCTTGAACAGGCTCGGCAATGCGGGCTCCTGGGCCAGGACATTCTCGGCAGCGGCTTCTCCTTTGACATCAAGGTCGTCCGCGGGGCCGGGGCATTCGTCTGCGGCGAAGAGACGGCCCTGATCCGCTCCATCGAGGGCAAGATGGGCGAGCCGCGACAGCGCCCGCCGTACCCGATCCAGAAGGGTATCGACGGCAAACCCACGGCCATCAATAACGTCGAAACCTGGGCCAACATCCCCGTTGTCATCCGCCAGGGTGCCGCGGAATTCGCGAAGATCGGCACGAAGAACAACTCCGGCACCAAGATCTTCAGCCTGGTCGGCAAGATCAAAAACACCGGCTTGGTCGAGGTGCCGATGGGCATCACCATCCGTGAGATCGTCTACGACATCGGCGGCGGGCCGGTAGGCAAAGCCCGGATCAAGGCGGTCCAGACCGGCGGACCCTCCGGAGGGTGCATCCCGGCAAACCGCTTCGACCTGCCGATCGACTACGACAGCCTCGCCCAAGCCGGGTCCATCATGGGCTCGGGCGGCATGATCGTCATGGACGAGAACACCTGCATGGTGGACGTCGCCAAGTATTTCATGAACTTCCTCAAGGATGAGTCGTGCGGCAAGTGCTTCACCTGCCGCAAAGGCACCCAGCGGATGCACGAAATCCTCGACGACATCTCGAAAGGAAAGGCCACAACCGAACACATCGAGCTGCTCGAAGAGCTGGCGCTTGCGGTGAAAGACACCACGATGTGCGGCCTCGGCCAGACGGCGGCCAACCCGGTGCTCAGCACGCTCCGCTACTTCCGCGACGAGTACGAACGGCACGTGGTCGATAAGAAGTGCGACGCCTTCGTATGCGGCGAGCTGGTGGGCGCATCTTGCCAGGCCGCTTGCCCAATGGACACCGAAGCCTGGCGTTACGTCGCGCTCATCGAGAAGGGGCGATACGAGGAAGCCTACCAGGTCATCCGCGAGGCCAACCCGTTCCCCGCCGTCTGCGCCCGAGTCTGCGATCGCAAGTGCGAGCAACGATGCCAGTTGGGCGTCAGCGGCGGCGAGCCGTTGGGCGTTCGGGCCCTGAAGCGATTCGTCACCGATCGCGTGAGCCCCACGGCCTACAAGCCTCCGAAGATCGCGACGGCCGGCAAGAAGACCGCCAAGGTGGCCGTGGTCGGCGCCGGCCCGGCCGGGCTCGCAGCCGCACACTACCTCTCGCGGTTCGGATACAAGGTCACCTTATTCGAGGCAGAGGCCGAACCGGGCGGAATGCTGATCAGTTGCATCCCCTCCTACCGGCTGCCCCGGAGTATCGTGCGGCAGGAAATCGAGTCCTTGCTGGATGACAACATCACCCTCAAGTGCTCGACCAGGCTCGGCCGCGACATCACCGTCGACGGACTCTTCGCCGACGGATTCAAAGCGGTCTTCCTCGCCATGGGCGCAGACAAGAGCTGGAAGCTCGATCTCCAGGGAGAGAACATCTCCGGCGTCTACTCTTCAATGGAGTTCCTGAAGGCGTTCAACCTGCGCGGCGAGGAACTGGCCGGCGGACATGTCGCGGTCATTGGGGGCGGAAACTCCGCGGTGGACGCCGCACGCGTCGCCATCCGTCAGGAGAACGTCCAATCGGTCAGCCTCCTTTATCGCCGGACCGACCAGGAGATGCCCGCCTATGCCGAGGAGGTCGAGGCGGCCATCGAGGAGGGCATCAGGCTCGAAACGCTGGTATCGCCAGTGAAGATTCGCTACATCGAAGCCGCCATGCGGGAAGGCATCCGCGTCGAGACGATGGTTGAACCCGTGAAGATCTACTCCCAGGCAGGCCGTCTCGTCGGTATCGAGTGTATTCGCAACCGCCTGGGCGACATCGACACCAGCGGGCGTCGCAGCCCGATCCCCATGACGGGCTCGGAGTTCAGCATCTCACTGAACACCCTGATCGTCGCCATCGGCGAACGTCCGGACAGCGACTGTCTGGCCCCGATGGGCGTTCAAGTCGGCAAGGGTGGCCGACTGCATGTTGACCCGCGAACCTTCGCCACCAATCGTGAAGGGGTGTTCGCCGGCGGCGATCTGGTGACCGGCCCCAACACCGTGGCGGATGCCATAGCCGCGGGCAAACATGTGGCCGTGGTCATCGACCGTTATCTTCGCGGCGAGTCCCTCGCGCCCGAACCACGGATCACACTGCCCGAGGTTCTGCTGGAGCCGGCCGAGGTTGGTGAGGACGAGCGCGAGGCCGCGGTTCGTGCCGAGCCGGCCTCGATTCCCGTCGACTCGCGAAGGAAGAACTTCGCGGAGGTCGAGATGGCTTTGTCCGCCGAGCAGGCCCACGCCGAGGCCCGGCGGTGTCTGAGGTGTGACCTTTCCTTCACCCGACGCAAGAAGGAAGCCGAGCACGAATGCATGGCCCAAAAGGGAGCATCAGCATGATCACCCTGACCATCAACGGTTTGGAAGTATCGGTTGAGGAGGGCTCCACGATTCTGGAGGCCGCGCAGTTCCTCGGATTCCCGATCCCAACCCTGTGTCACATGGAAGGGCTGACACCCTACGGTGCCTGCCGCCTCTGCGTGGTCGAGATCGGCGAGGGCCCGAGAGCCCGTCTGGTCACCTCCTGCACGTACCCCGTCGAGGAAGGGCTCAAGGTGCGCACCGCCTCCTCGCGTGTACTGCGAGCGCGGCGGATGGTGCTCGAATTGTTGCTCGCCTCCTGCCCGCAGTCCAAGACGATCCAGGACCTGGCCTCAGCACACGAAATCCGACAGCAGCGGTTCAGGCAGGAGCATGAGGACTGCATCCTCTGCGGGCGATGCGTTCGGATGTGTGAGGAGCAGATGATGGCCAAGGCCATTGGTTTCCGGGGCCGGGGCGCAAAGCGAAGCATCGGCACGCCTTTCGACCTCAAGTCGGAGGTCTGCCGGCAGTGCGGCGGCTGCATCTATGTCTGCCCAGCCTGCCAACTGCGATGCACGTACACCGAGCCTGACAAGGCCATCTGCGGCGGATGCGCGAACCTCGCCCCGCCTTGCGAGGCAAAGGACAAGTTCGATGACATGATGTGCTACATGGACCCCTGTGTGGCCTGCGAGATATCCAAGGACAGGTAGACCTGTAAAGGAGCCGGTTTCAATGATCGCTACGTATTCCAAGACCAACGCTTCAGCGGCAACCCTCACCAAGAACCGCACCGAGGGATCGGTCGTGCCCGCCTCGGGCATGTGTGTAACCTGCGTCGATGGCTGCATCGGCATGTGCGAGATCGGCAAGAGCGCCTATCGCGGACACGAGGTCATCTATCCGCAGCCGTTCGGCGTCATCACCACGGCCGCCGAGAAGGCCTATCCCGTCGACTACTCCCATTTCAACATCATGGGAACGGCCGTCGGGGCCCACGGCGTTGAGGCCGACAGCGACAAGGCGATCTTCCCGGCCGTCAACTTGGAAGTCACCTTCGGCCACGACAACGGCATCAAGTTCCGCCGTCCCTGGATCATCCCCGGCATCGGCTCGACCAATATCGCCAAGAACAACTGGGAGGGTCTGGCCATTGGCGCAGCCTTGGCCGGGACGGGCCTGACCATCGGCGAGAACGTCGTCGGCATGGATCCGGCGTCTGTTTTCAAGAATGGACGGGTCGTGGACACGGCCGACCTCAAACGCCGCGTTCGGCTCTATAAGGACCACCAGCGAGACGGATACGGCGCGATCGTCGTGCAGGCGAACATCGAGGACACTCGCCTGGGCGCACAGGAATACGCGATCGAGAAACTCGGCGTCGAGTGCGTGGAACTCAAATGGGGCCAGGGGGCCAAGGACATCGGCGGCGAGGTGAAGATTCGTGATCTCGAGAAGGCCCAGGTCCTGGCCCAGCGAGGCTACCTGGTTCTGCCTGACCCCACGAATCCCGATGTCATCAAGGAGTTCCAGCGCGGCTCGTTCAAGGAATTCGAGCGGCATTCCCGCGTCGGCATGGTGACCGAGGAATCCTTCGCCGCACGAATCGAAGAGCTCCGCAAGGCCGGGGCCAAGTACATCTTCCTCAAGACCGGCGCTTACCGCCCCGCCGACCTGGCCCGGGCCGTCATCTTCGCCTCGCGATACAAGCTCGACCTGCTCACCGTCGACGGCGCCGGCGGCGGCACGGGCATGAGCCCATGGCGCATGATGAACGAGTGGGGCGTCCCGCCGGTGTACCTGCACTCGCTGCTGTACCAGTACGCCAAGAAGCTGGCCGATAAGGGCGAGTATCTCCCGGCCCTGGCCGTCGCCGGCGGGTTCTCCTTCGAGGACCAGATCTTCAAGGGGCTGGCCATGGGCGCGCCGTTCGTCAAGCTGGTCGGCATGGCCCGCGCCCCCATCGCCGCAGCCATGGTCGGCAAGACCATCGGACGCACCATCGATGAGAACCAGGTGCCCGTCTACATCGAGCGGTTCGGCAACTCGAAGGAGGAGATCTTCGTCACGGCCGGGTCGCTGCGAAGGGAATTGGGCGACAAGGAATTCGATAAGCTCCCCACCGGCGCGCTCGGCCTGTACACCTACTACGAACGCCTGGACCAGGGCCTGCGTCAGCTCATGGCCGGCAGCCGGAAGTTCTCCATGAAACATCTGTCCCGCGACGACCTGGCGGCCCTGACGCACGAGGCGGCGGCGATCAGCGGCATTCGCTACATCATGGACGTCGATCGGGAGCAGGTCGACGCGATCTTGGGCACCGCCTGAAAAAAGGGGACGCGGCTCTTTTTCGGTGGTGGCATAAGCTATCTTGGTGCATTTGCGACGGTAGACGGGTACCCTATCCTCTCTGGACCGGGTGCCCTACTCGCGACTTGCAGGTGGGGAATCGACGATCGGCTCGCCGGCGCCGGAATCCATTCTGGGATCGGCTGACCCCAGTATCCGCTGGCCTTAGAACCCGTTCCCCTTGGCCCCAGAATCCGGTTCCCGCTGGCCCCAGAATCCCTTCTGGGGCCCCGTCAGTCGAGGATTCCCATCCTCGTGCTGACCAAATGTGGAGTGAATTCCGCAGGGAGAAGCGGGATGCTGCTCCCGCCCGAGGAGTTCGCCGCACAGCCATTGGCCCATCAGCACTCTCTCCTCATAATGCCAAGTCGTTGGACCACCGGCCGGTCGGTCTGCTAGTCTATCGGTTGGCCCGGAGCAGGCGGCCGCCAAAACGCAATCGAATCAGCCGGCTGCCCCATCGCCGCCCGTGCTGCCTCTGGCTGTTGGGATACGGAGCACGACCCATGAGAAACCGTTTTTTTTCGTTGATCACCCTGATTCTGACGACCCACGCAGCCGCCGAAACGCTCACCCTGCCACTGAACCAACGACCCGACTGGCTGACCCGTGACGGAATCGTCATGGCCGGAAGCTGGGAGCCCCTGCTGTTCCGCGTCCGACGCGATGGCAGCGACGGCTACACTCCTACGGCGGAGCAACTGGCGGATTATCAGCGCGAGCACAGCCCGGAGATGGTTGCCCGACTCAAATCCCTGGGCGTGAACTTCGTCATGATGCACTCCTACAAGGCGTTCGGACGCCAGGCAGAGCGAGAGAGCATGGAAGACGCCGTCCGTTTCGCGAAGCTCTGTCACGAGGCAGGCCTGCGGATCGGAGTCTACAACAACAGCGGCACGCTTGGCTGGGAACTGCTGTTCAAAGAACTCCCCGAGGCGAAAGACTGGATCGTCCTTGACGAGAACGGAAAGCCCATCACTTACGGGCGAGCCACCTATCGCTACTACTGGGACCGCAACCATCCGGCCGCCCAGGCCTTCCACAAGAATATCATCCGCTTCTCCGTCGAGCAGATCCAGACCGACCTGCTTCACTTCGACAACTACATCATTGGGCCGGGTCACAATGCCAACTCGGTGAACCGCTTTCGCCGCTACCTGAAGAGCCGATTCAAGCCTCAACAGATTGAGGAGATGGGCCTCACGGAGCCTGACCGTGCGATGCCCCCCACCGGAGCCAACGCAAATGACTTGCTCCGCCGGGCCTGGCTCGACTTCTCTTGTGTGTCGATGGCGGAGTCGTACCACGACCTGAGCCGCTTCGCTCGGACCCTGCGGTCTGACATGCTCGTCGAGTGCAACCCGGGCGGGCCCGGCAATCGCATCTCACCGCCGATCGATCACGGCCGGCTGCTGACCGGCGGCGAGGCATTCTGGGACGAGGGCCGCGAGCCGGGATACCGCGACGGGCGTCTCAACACGCGGATCCGCACCTATAAGATCGCACGCCGGATGAACAACATCGCCTTCGCCTATACGACCTCGCCGCTCGAGGCCGCCGAGGCGATGGCCTTCAACCTCGACTGCCTCGGCTGCATCTGCTGGTTCGAATACGGCCGTCTGGCCGCCAGACCGGGCGTCGAGACCCCCGTCTCCCTCGAATTGGCCCCATACATCCGCTTCTTCCACGACCGCCGCGATCTCCTGCGCCATGCGGAGGTCGTCGCAGATGTGGCAATCCTGCGGAGCTTTCCTTCGCAGGTCTATGCTGAAGCGGCACAGGCCCAGCTCACCGCGCAGGCCGAGCAATTCCTCGTCGAAAACCGGGTCCCCTTCCAGATCATCTACGATTGCCACCTAACTGAGTTATCGCGATACCGCGGCCTGGTCCTGGCCGGCTGCGTGGCCATGTCTGACGCCCAGATCGAGCAGGTTCGCAGCTTCGCGGCCGGCGGCGGACGCGTGCTGCTGGTCGGCGACGCCGCAACCCATGATGAGTGGCTGATCCCACACAAGATGCCCGGTCTCGCAAACCTGCCACAGGCTCAACTGGTTCGCATTCAGAACGCCACGGACCTGGGACCTGCGGTTGGTGCGCTATTGCAGGCACCGCCGTCCTTGACCGTAGAGGGGCCCTCCGGGCTCTGTGCCGAGCTGACCGAGCAGCCTGGCCGTCGCCTGGTGCACCTGGTCAACTACCGCACCGACACACCGGCTCGCAATATCAACGTGACCGTCCAGCTCCCGGAAGGCAAGCAGCCCAGCAACGTCCGTCTGGTTCGTCCTGAACATGATAAGGACGCGAACCTGGCGATCCGCCGGCAAGAAAAAGCGATCACGTGCGTTGTTCCTGCCATCGACGTTTACGGGATCGTCGTCGTGACCTGGGATACCCAGAAGTGATACCCGCCAACAACTGTGGCAGACCCACACCGGGGGGACCTATCCTCGCCGCGGCGCCGCGTGTCCCCTTCTCCTGCCCTCCTGTCGACCCTCTGGCCAACGACCTTGTTCGCCGCGTCCGATCCACGCGGCACTCAGTCCCAGGCTCTCATGATTTGCAGTTCCATCTGCCGATCGCTGACACGCTTGATCTGCCACCTCGTTGTGGTCAGCCGCTCCAGAAACTGACGATCATGGCTGACCAGCAGCATCGCACACGGGCAGTTGGCCAGAGCCCGCTCCAGGCACTCAATCGAGGGCAGATCCAGATGGTTGGTCGGCTCGTCGAGCAGGATCAGGTGGCAAGCCCGCACGATCCCCAGCGCGAGGAGAATCTTCCGTATCTCACCCGGAGATGGGAGAGAGGTCTGAAGCACGGGCTCAACTTCAGACCCAAGCCGGTTGACAATATCCAGGACGCGCCCCAGGCGTTCATGGTCCAGTGCGCGAACCTCGTTCAGAATACGCTGAGAATCGCCGGCGGCAATTTCCTGTGGCATGTAGAGGATGCGGTCCGGCGGCAAGTTGAGGCTCTGCACGATGTGCTGGAGCAGCGAGGTCTTACCAGCTCCGTTGGGGCCCACGAGAGCTACTCGCCCATCGCTGGGCATGGCTAATTCCGGAAACTGCAGTGTCGGCCCGTCCGGTCCCGGCCGTATCCGGCCGCTCTCGATCCGAAACAACAGGTCGCGACGGCTTCGTGCATCCGGCAGCCAGACGCCCATCTTGTCTTCCTTCACGATGCGAATCGCGGCGAGTTTCCGCGCAGCCTGGTCAGCCCGCCCCTCCAGTTGACGCAGCGACGCCCCACTCTTGCTGTCGGCAACGCGGGCTTCGTTGATCTTCGCTCTGCCATCGCTGTCGCCCCGGGCGAGCTTGCGCTTGGAGCGCATCCGCGGTTCAGCGGCCGCACGCTCCCTCCGGCGGCTCATCTCCCGCTGTATCCTCTGAAGCTTGCGCCTGGCTTGTGCGTGTTGCCGGCGGAGTTCGGCTGCCCGGGCATCGCCCTGGGCCTTGCCCTTCGTATAGCCTCCACGACGCAGCTCCGCCTTCCCATGCTCCAGGAACACGCACTGGCGGCACAGGCCGTCGAGAAGCTCTCGGTCGTGGCTCACAAGCAGTCCGATCCCGCGATAAGTGCGGAGGGCATCCAGAAGCATGTCGCGGGCATCCGCGTCAATGTGATTGGAGGGCTCGTCCAAAGCCAGGACCGCCGGTTGGCGCCAGAAGGCCAGCGCGATCTGCGCCCGTTTGCGTTCTCCGTGGCTGAGCGTGTCCCAGCGGTCGGCCCAGTCCGGTTCAAGGCCCAGTCGCCCTCGGATCTGACAGGCGTCGGGGTCCGTGGCCAGCAACAGGTGTCTGAGCGTCTCGGGCTCGCTGTCGGTTCGCTGCTCGCAATAGACGGATTCGTGGGGACGCTCGATGGTCCCGGCCAGGGGCGACAGTTCTCCGACGGCCAGGCGCAGCAGCGTGCTCTTGCCGGCTCCGTTGGCGCCGACAATCCCGGTCCAACCCAATGGAAACCGCACGGTGAAACCTGTGAAAAGAGGTTTAGCAAGGGTGTCGTACCAGAAATGGACGTTCAGGAAATCCAACGATTCGTTCATGACTGTCAATCTCGTAATGGGACTTCGCCTCAAATGCCAACCAGCACGAGGACGATGAAGTTCCGGCCATCTCGTGGCCACGCTCGGATTGTTCAGTCAATGCGAATCATTGTTCCTCCACCGCTGCAGATTGCCCTTGAGTCTAGTCGCGAGCCTCCTGCCAGTCAAGAGAGAAAAGGGGACAGCCAACAGAGGACACGAACTGACTGACGGGACACAGTTACCATACCAAGGTGGTATACACCTTCTCGGCAAAACTCGGGTCGTCTCGCGACCAAATCTCAGCGTATTCCGCGGTTGAGATCAGGCCCCAGTCCGCCATGGCCCTGCCCCGCCCTGCTCGCCGTGGCAACCGTAGCGGGCAAGTGCTCGACGTTCAGGCCCACTTCAATCAGCTGGAAACGGTCTCAAACCGAGCGTCCTGCCCACCCTCCTCATCGAACAGACCCGCATCGGTCCGAGCATCCCCAACCGCGACACCAAGGCCATCTGTGGAGGTGCAGGACTCCTGCCGACGGTGCGTCTTCGCAAGCCTCCTTGACGCGACGGTCAGCGCGGGCGACGATGGCCAAGAGCAGGTGATCGAGGGTCAGATCCGCGGAGTGAACCCGTGAGGAGCCATGATTCGGCCCTCGGGTTAGCCCTCTGACCATCGGCCCGCTCCGCAGAGGAGACCGTCAATGGCAACTGCCAACAGAACACCAACCATCTGGCTGACCGCATTGAGTGTCCTTATGCCCGTTGCCGCGGCCCAGGCTGCACAGGCCGAGCCTGCCGGCAAGGCCGCGAAGCGACCAAACATCGTTTTGATCGTCTCAGACGACCAGGGATACAACGATATCGGCATTCAGGGCTGCAAGGACATCCCGACTCCGAACCTGGACGCTTTCGCTCGTCGCGGCATCCGTTTCACCAACGGGTACGTCTCTTGCCCGGTCTGCGCCCCAACCCGGGCCGGGCTGATGACCGGCCGTTACCAGCAGCGGTTCGGGTTCGAATTCAACCCCGGACCTGAGGGCCAAGCCTCCGAACGTTATGGTCTGCCCGTGACCGAGAAAACGATCGCCGAGCGCCTCAAGCCCGTCGGCTATGTCACCGGAATGGTCGGCAAGTGGCACCTGGGCTTCAAGGCCGGCATGCAGCCGCCACAGCGTGGTTTCGACGAGTTCTTCGGCTTCCTGGCCGGGGCTCGTCAGTACCTTCCCGGCCGCAGGGCGGCGGTGGCTCCGATCCTGCGAGGCCAGGAGCCGGTCGACGAAAAGGAGTACCTCACCGATGCCTTCAAGCGGGAAGCGCTGGCATTTATCGACCGCCACACGAAAGACACGTTCTTCCTCTACGTACCGTTCAACGCCGTTCACGGGCCGCTGCAGGCCACGGACAGGTATCTGAAACGATTCGACGGCATCAGCGACCAGAATCGCCGGATTCACGCGGCGATGCTTTCGGCCCTCGACGACGCCGTCGGCGAAATCATGACCAAGCTGCGAGACAGCGGCCTCGAAGAGAATACCCTGGTATTCTACCTGAGCGACAACGGCGGCCCCACCCGACAGACGACATCCAGCAACATACCGTTGCGCGGATTCAAGGGCGATGTCTTCGAGGGCGGCATACGCGTGCCGTTCATGGTGAGTTGGAAGGGCCGTCTGCCCGCGGGCAAGGTGTACGACCATCCGGTCATCTCCCTTGACATTCACCCGACCATTCTGGCCGCGGCCGGGGTGGAGCCTGCCGCTGACACCAGGCTCGACGGCGTCAACCTGCTCCCCTACCTCAAGGGCGAGAAGACAGAGCGCCCACATGACACCCTCTTCTGGCGATTCGGCAATCAGTGGGCGGTCCGCAGCGGGGACTGGAAACTGCTGAAGGCCGGCAAGGACGAGGATCCGATGCTCTTCAGTCTCAAGGACGACATCGGCGAGCAGAGTGACCTCGCCGCCAAGGAGCCGGAACGGGTCAGCACCCTCCGTGGCGTCTACGAGGAATGGAATAAGCAGTTGGCGTCGCCGAGATGGGAGGGTGGAGGCAGACGCCCGGCAGCACAAGGCCGGCCCAGAAACAGGTGACCACGGCCCCGAGACAGTCAAGGACCGAGCCGATGACCCAAAAGTCGATTTCGATCTCCCTTTTGCTGTGTGCCGCGTTCGGCACACCGCTGCACGGAAACCAACAGATGGGTTTTTTCAGCGTGGTTCAATACGGAGCAGTGGGCGACGGCCGCACCCTCAACACCGATGCCATCGCCAAGGCCGTTGCCGCCTGCGCCGAAGCTGGTGGCGGAACAGTCATTGTACCCGCCGGCAGGTATCTGACCGGCCCAATCGAGCTGCGCAGTCGTATCGAACTGCGACTGGAGGCCGGAGCCATCCTGGAGGCGACCACCGACATCGACGCCTATCTGAAATACAAGAGGAAGCGAGGACTGATCTACGCCGAGAACGCCCATCACATCTCCATTACCGGCCCGGGCAGTCTCCAGGGCAACGGAACGGCGTTCATGGAAAACACGCCCAAGGGCATCGAACACATGGACACTCGCTATGCCCGCCAGGGAGATGCTTACCGCGTGGGCGAGGAAGACGGCCCCATGGTCATGCGCCGACGGCCAGGCAGCCTGATTCACTTCAAGGAGTGCCGGAACGTCGCGATTCGCGATGTCACCCTGCTGGACGCTCCGGAATGGACGGTCCATCTGAGCGATTGCGACATCGGCAGTATTCGCGGTATTCGCATCCGCAACAATCTGCTGATCCCGAACAACGACGGAATTCACTGTGTCACAAGTCGCAACGTGCACATCTCGGACTGCGACATCCAGGCCGGCGACGACGCCATCGCGATCACCGGCCTGCACGGCCGTCCGGAAGCACTCTCCGAGAACATCACCGTCGCCAACTGCACGCTGCTGTCCCGATCGAGCGGAGTCCGCGTCGGCTACGGATCAAACAGCATCCGCCGCTGCACGTTTCAGAATCTGGTCATCCACAACTCCAATCGCGGGCTCGGTGTCTTCGTGCGAGACGAGGGCTCCGTGACCGACATCCTCTTCGACAGCATCATTATCGAGACCCGGCTGCACACCGGCTGGTGGGGCAACGGCGAGCCGATTCACGTCTCCTGCCTGCCTCAGAAGAGCGGCACGACCCTCGGGCATGTCGAGGGCGTTCGATTCTCCAATATCCGGGCTCGAAGCGAACACGGCATCCTCGTGTGGGCCGCCGAAGGAGCGGTCATTCGGGACTTGTCGTTCAGCGACATCAGCCTCCGAATTACCGACAGCCGGTTCAACGACCGATACGGCGGCAACTTCGATCTCCGCCCGTCCTGGGATAACCGTTATGCAGTGTTCAAGCACGACATTCCGGCTTTCTATGCCGGCAATGTCGACCAGCTCGCAATCAAAGGCCTCCACGTGTCATGGCCCGACAGCCTGCCCCCGTTTTTCACGCATGGGATAGAGTGTGAAAATGTCAGCAACCTGCTCATGGACGGCTTTGTGGGGCGGCAGGCTCTGCCCGATTCTGATATCGCTGCCGTCGCACTGCGGCGAAGCAGGGCGTTCAGCATCCGCAACTGCCAGGCTACACCCGGCACAGGCACATTCCTCTCGCTTGATGACGCCTCCGACAGGCGGGTCCTGTCCGGAAACGATCTAAGCGCCGCCAGCCGGTCAACCGAGCCGAACACCCCGCTTTTCGCACCGTCGCAAAACCTCCTGCCCGAGCAAGGTCATCGTGACGCGAGCGGGACCACCTCCCAGCCCGGATAGCCGGCCTGGCACCCCTGCGGTGAGGAGATCTTCACCCGGCATGGGGCACCGCTTTGCCGTGCGACCCCATCGGGGATATCATCACCCGCACATCTTCTGAAACGCGAGGTTGACCATGTTCAGCACACGATCTGTACTGGCACAACTGATCACCGTTCCCCTTCTGGCTTTCTCCGCGGTGGGCCAGACCGGCGAAACTGCCTCTGCCACAACCGCGCCGGAATACGCCACGGCCTCGGCGGATGCACCGAGGTGCCGGGTATACATCGGTACTTACACCTCACCCACAACTGGCAGCAAAGGCATCTATCTGGTCGATCTGGACACGCGTTCAGGCGAACTGACGGACAGGGGCCTTGTGGCGGCAGAGGTCAAAAGCCCCTCGTTCCTGGCCGTTCATCCCAGCCGCCGGTTCCTCTATGCCGTCAGCGAGCTGAACGAATTCCAGGGACAGAAGGCCGGCGCCGTCAGCGCCTTCGCCATCGACGCCCAGACAGGCAAGCTGACATTGCTGAACCAGCAGCCCTCTGGCGGGCAGGGCCCCTGCTATGTCACGGTCGATCCGACCGGCAAGTGCGTACTGACCGCCAACTACACCACCGGCACCGTGGCCGCACTGCCGATCGACGAGGAGGGCCGGCTCGGGCAGCCGACCGCCGTCGCCCAGCACACGGGTTCAGGCCCCAACGCCAAACGGCAACAGGGCCCTCACGCGCACTCGATCAACCTCGACCCGGCCGGGCGGTTCGCTTTCGCGCCCGACCTGGGAGTGGACAAAGTCTTCATCTATCGTTTTGCAGGCGGGGATAGATGGCTGCTTGCCAACGATCCGCCCGCCGCTCAGATCGCGCCGGGTTCCGGCCCACGGCACTTCGCGTTCCACCCGACAGGCCGCTTTGCGTACGTCATCAATGAATTGAACTCGACGATCACCGCCTTCTCATACGACGCCGATCGCGGTCTGCTCGAGGAGCTGCAGACCATCCCGACCCTGCCCAAAGACTTTGTCGGCCGGAATTTCCCGGCAGACATTCATGTCCATCCCACCGGCAAGTTCCTCTACGGTTCGAACCGCGGCCACGACAGCATCGCTGTCTTCACCGTCGATGAGCTCACGGGCCGATTGACCGCTGTCGGATATGCATCAACCCGCGGCAAAAACCCTCGGAATTTCGCCATCGATCCGTCCGGCCGTTGGCTACTCGCGGCCAATCAGGATTCGAACACGGTCGTCGTGTTCCGCATCGACGCTCAACGGGGTCTGCTCACGGCAAAGGATGGCACCCTCGCAATGCCCTCACCCGTGTGCCTTAGGCCCGTGGTGAGAACCAGGTAGAAAATGCCCTTGGCCTCTCCTGGCTGTGAAACCGGCACCTGTTGGAGCTGCCATCGGCAGGTTCCCTGCTGGTCAACCTGGACAGCTTCGCAGCGTCGACCAAGACACGGTTGTGACACTGTGTCCTGGAAACGGAGCAGCTTGGGCGATTGATGCCGCGTCCGATAACCACGTTCAGCTTAACTGCCTTCACGGCACCACCACCTAATGCATTGCAGCATAACCGGTTAATGAGTCGCGGCTCGGCGGAGTCGCTCGCTAAGTCCGAGACAGCGTCTCCCAAAAAAAGCAGACAAAGACCTAGATTTTGTCCGGAATTCCCTTGGACGCCGCCGGGTGCTCGACTATCATGAAGAGCGTAGGGCATGTGCCCCGGTGCGCGTAGCGCTGAGGGGTAAGGCCGGGGACGGGTACCCTTGTACCGCCAAGAGGATGGAGAGTGCAGGGGAGGCAAGCAGCAGAAGGGATTGGACAGGAGACGCAACATGAAACGCAGTTTTGTTC
>JAUCQB010000145.1 GCA_030372985.1 Phycisphaerae bacterium | reverse complement strand
AGCGATGAACGACTCCGAGAACTGTTGCGAGAGGCGGACGCGGCCTTCGGCGGACCTCGGGTCGGTTCTGCTGACTTGTCGCTGAGGGTGCGACGGCGGGCGAGGCGCCAACGCCGGAGAAGAGTGTTTGGTAGTGCCGCCGCAGTCGTCCTGGTGCTGAGCCTGTCCACGGTTGCATGGGTGAACCGGTCTGGCCATCCAAGCCCCGCGCCGAGGCCAATCGTCGCTGACAACAGCCTGAAGCCGGTGTCGGTCGCCGAGCTGCACATGCAGATCGAGAGGTTGCGCGAGGAGATCCGGACCGGTTGCCAGGCCGTCCACGAGGTCTTGGAGCGGCAGGAGGTCGAGCAGCGCCTGGCAGCCTTGCGAGAACAAGCGGAGGCAGACCCGCTCAAGGCGGTCAATGATCAACTGGACCGGGCCGCGCTAACCATGGTCTACCAGGCGGACCGAATGTATCACGAGTTGAACCTGCGGGAATCGGCCGTGGCCTCATACCAACGAACGATCGAGCTGTTTCCCCAGACACATTGGGCACAGGTGGCAAAGGACAGACTGGCCGAGCTGAAGACGGCCGGAAACGGAGATGCAACATGAAAACCAGGGCTTCGCATACTAGTGTGCTGGTACCACTCGTTGTCGCAGGTCTAACAAGTCTCGCCTGGGGTCAGCAGGAACCCAAGCCTGCGCCGGATGATGGGCAGCGTCTTCCCGGACCGATCAGTTGTGTGGTCAAGATCGCCTGCGACCCCGCCCTGCTCCCGCTCACGCCGGAGTCGGTCCTGGCATTGGTGCGGAGCAGCCCTGTGGCCGGCGAGGCCCTCAAACAGGCTTTCGAGATACCGCACCCGGATCCCGGTCTGTATCAGTATCAAATCGAGTTCAAACCCCTGGCCGGCGGGATGACTCCGGCTCCTGCTCCACCGTCGATGCCGATGGGCATGATGGGCGGGATTGGCCCGCAGTCCCCACAAATGGGTGGTGGCATGGGGGGCATGGGCGGCTTGGACGAGAGTGTCAGTACTGCTCCCAAACCGAGAGCACCTGCTGGTAGTCGTTGGGTGAAGGCACCGAAGGATCCGTTTTCCCCGATCGG
>JAUCQB010000144.1 GCA_030372985.1 Phycisphaerae bacterium | reverse complement strand
CCAGCTTGTCGAACGAGTCGTAAAACAGACCGTATTGCGAGTCGAACAAGCCGCCGGTGAAGTCGTTGATTACTCCCTGGCCACCCTTCGACCAACCTTCACCAAAACCACTCCACGCTTCGCCCGCCACCTCGCCGCCGTGGAAGCCCAGCAAGCCGCCCACTCCCCATTCGATGTAATCACCGTCCCACCACCACAACCCCAGCGGGTCTATTCGGTTGATCGGATCATTGCCGATGAAGCCATACAAGTTCTCTCCGCCTCGCTCCTCAATCGGATCTCGTCCCAGCCACCTCCCCGTGCCCGGGTCGTAATCCCGATAACCATAATAGTAGAGTCCCGTTTCCCAATCGTAATACTTCGTGGAGAAAAGAAACGGATTGGTCTTGGCCATCGGCCCTGTCGCCTGGATCAACTCCCCAAACGGCCCATACTCGTACCGCGCCGCCACCGAACCGTCCGCCGCACTGACCAGCGCCATCACGTTCCCGTTGCCGTCATACGCGTAGAAATATCTCCCGGCGTTCGTGCCGGAGGGGACCGTCATCCACAAGAGACCGCCCACGCCCCCAGCGCCCTCCATCGTGCCGCTGAGGTCCACGCCCCAGACAAACGAAGTCAAAAGTGAAAAGTCCGAATTCAGAATGGCGACCAGGTTCCAACCATCATACACAAACCGGTTGGTGTATTGTGGGACGTAGGCCGAGCCGTTCCAACTCGAAACGACCTTTTGCACCCGGCGGCCCTGCTGATCGTAAGCGAAATCCACCTTCAACTTCGCCCCAGCCGGAACATCCGCCACGGACTGCATCGAGATGAGCCGGTTTTCCGCATTCCAAACGTTGGTCCATAGACTGTCGGACGTGAGATTTCCGTCCGCGTCGTAGGTGAAAGCCTCGGGCGTCTTCGGCACCAGCGCGTTGCCGCTCACCGACGCCTGCCCCGTCGCCGCAACCGTGATGTTCGTCCAGACCGGCGCTGAGTTGTTGTTCACGCCCAGTTCCTTCCGGAAATACTCGCCCTTGCGATACACGCTCTGGCCGTTGACGGTGACCGCGTTCGTCGCCAACGCCATCCCCATCACGTCCACCGCCCCGGGCACCGTCCGCGAGCTGTACTGATTGAGCAGATTGGCGCTGTAGGACGCGGACCGCAGACCCGTGCCCCCCTCGTTCCCGCCCGCCCCGGTCCCAATCCGGTTCCCGATGTCGTCAAAGGCATACTCGAACTGCTGCCCGGCCACGGGCGTGCCGTCCGCCCAGTATTTCCTCCCGGACCGCACCTGCCCCAGGGCATCATATTCGTAACGCCAATACGAGCCGTCGGCCTCCTGTCGAACCGTACGTTGATTGGCCGGGTTGTACTCGTAAGCGAAGCCCACCGCGGAGGCGCCGGCGGGCAGGGAAGCGATGCTCGTCCACCGATTCACGAAGTCATACTGTTTGGTGGTCGTCATCCGCACCGTGCTGCCTTGTTTGAAGCTAATCTGCTCCACCAGCGGGCTGTTGGCAAGGTTCGAGTAACCTGCCGTGACAGTGCCAATGACCGACCGCGGATTTCGCGGATTTCGCGGATTTCGCGGATAAGGGAGACGCCGCAGAGGGCTCCCGGTGGCGGGGCGAAGTCGCTTGGACGGGACAGTGCCATCCTTGCCGCCACTCTCTCCGGCTCTTTCTTATCCGTGCCATCCACGTCATCCGCGGTCATGTCCTGTCTCTTATACACATCTCCGAGCCCACGAGACAGCGCTGTGTGTC
>JAUCQB010000143.1 GCA_030372985.1 Phycisphaerae bacterium | reverse complement strand
TGATTACTCGATCACCTTGGCCACGACGCCGGCGCCGACGGTGCGGCCGCCTTCGCGGATGGCAAAGCGCAAGCCGTCTTCCATGGCGATCGGGGCAATCAGCTTCACCGTAATGGTGATGTTGTCGCCCGGCATCACCATCTCGGTGCCCGCCGGCAACTCGATCGAACCGGTAACGTCGGTGGTACGGAAGTAGTACTGCGGACGGTAGCCGTTGAAGAACGGGGTATGACGACCGCCCTCGTCCTTGCCCAGTACGTAGATCTCGGCCGTAAAGTGAGTGTGCGGCGTGATCGAGCCAGGCTTGGCCAGCACCTGGCCACGCTCGACTTCTTCCCGCTTGGTGCCACGCAGCAGCACGCCGACGTTGTCGCCAGCCTGCCCCTGATCCAGCAGCTTCCTGAACATCTCGACGCCGGTACAGGTGGTCTTTACCGTCGGCCGCAGACCGACGATCTCGATTTCCTCGCCAACCTTGACGATGCCGCGCTCGACCCGACCGGTCACCACCGTGCCGCGACCGGAAATCGAGAAGACGTCTTCGATCGGCATCAGGAAGGGGCCGTCGATGGCGCGCTTGGGCTCGGGAATGTAGGAATCCAGCGCCTCCGCCAGCTTGAGAATGGAGCCTTCGCCCAGATCACCCTTGTCGCCTTCGAGCGCCTTCAGCGCCGAACCCTTGACGATGGGAATGTCGTCACCGGGAAAATCGTACTTGGAGAGCAGCTCGCGCACCTCCATCTCCACCAGCTCGAGCAACTCGGCATCGTCCACCATGTCGCACTTGTTCATGTAGACGATGATGTAGGGCACGCCAACTTGGCGGGCCAGCAGGATGTGCTCGCGCGTCTGCGGCATCGGACCGTCAGCAGCCGACACCACCAGAATCGCGCCGTCCATCTGCGCCGCACCCGTGATCATGTTCTTGACGTAGTCAGCATGGCCCGGGCAATCCACGTGGGCGTAGTGGCGGTTCGTCGTCTCGTATTCGACGTGCGAGGTGTTGATGGTGATGCCGCGCGCCTTCTCCTCCGGCGCATTGTCAATCTGGTCGTAGCCCCTCGCCTCGCCGCCAAACTTGTTGGACAGCACCGTCGTGATCGCCGCCGTCAGCGTCGTCTTGCCATGGTCAACGTGTCCAATCGTCCCCACGTTAACATGCGGCTTCGTACGTTCGAATTTGCCTTTGGCCATGTTTCTATTCCCCTAAAGAACAAATCACTTCTTGTTGATGATCGCCTCGGCGACGTTCTTCGGCGCCTCGGAATAATGCTTGAATTCCATGGTGTACGTCGCGCGCCCTTGCGTCAGAGAGCGCAGTTGTGTCGAGTAGCCGAACATCTCGGCCAACGGCACCTCTGCCTTGATGA
>JAUCQB010000142.1 GCA_030372985.1 Phycisphaerae bacterium | reverse complement strand
CCGCGGGGCGTTCGTGTCTGCGGGCCCGGCCGAAGCCGGGCCCGGGACGGCATCGACTAGAACACGAACTTCACGTTGACGCGGGCCGCGATCGGATCCTGATAGCCGTTGTCCATCAGGAAGCGCGGATCCATCGCCAGGTTGGCGGTCAGCGCGCTGAAGTTCACCTTGCCAGCGTAGAAGTCGGCCTCGCTGAAGGTCACGCCGTTGACCTTCTGCATGGTGACGAAGCGGTTGGTGGCCGTGCGCTGGTTGAAGAGGTTCGACACGTTGAGGCTCAGCTGGAGCTGCTTGTTGCCGCCCATCCTGAACGCGTGCTGCACGTTGAGGTCGGTCTGCGAGTAGATCGGCATGCGGCCGTCGCTTCCACGACCCAGGTACTGCACGGGGTAGTTGTTCGGCGGGATGACCGCCAGCTCGCGCGTCACCGGGATGCCGCTGCTGACGTACTGGCCGAGGCCGATCGAGGTGCCGAAGGGCAGCATGTAGATGAACTGCGCCTTGACCTGATGCGGCCGGTCCGTGGCGATCGGGCCGTAGGAGGGCCGGCCGTCGCCCGTGAACATCATGAGCGGGTAGTCGAACAGGCGGCCGATGTTCGGGTCGGTGCGGCCGTTCTCGTCCGACTGCGACAGGCCCGAGTAGTTGCCGTGCAGGCGGCTCCACAGGTAGCTGGCCCGCAGGTACCAGTTGTTCGACATGTTCTTCGACACGGCGAACTCGACCGAGTCGTAGTCACGCTTGGCCTTGGGCAGGGGCACGCCTTCGTAGGCCCACTTGGTGAGGCCGAAGCCCGGGTTGGCGATGACGTAGATCTCGTTCTGCTGTTCGTCGAGGGACCCGGTGTCCTCGATCGCCCGGTCAACCTGCTTGTGCACGTAGCGGAGGCTGAGGGCCACCACGTTGCTCAGCTGGTGCTCGAGGCCGAAGGACGCTTCCTGCATCTTCATCGGCTTGAGGTCGGGGTCGATCGAGTCCGACTCCAGCGACACGTGACGGAAGTCGATCGGGCCGCGGAACAGCGTCCCCTCGCAGGCGGGCGGGCAGTTCGGGCTGGCAGCCAGCGCCTCGGGGTTCGGGTTGTCGAGCGTGTAGTAGTACTCGAGCCACTTGTCGCCGCCGAACGAGCCGCGGGCGAGCTGCAGCTTCATGATGTCGTAGAAGACGCCCCACGAACCGAACGCCTTCCACTTGCCGTCGCCCTTGAGGTCGTAGGCGAAGCCGACGCGGGGCGCCAGCTTGTCCTTGAAGCTGAACTTGATGGCGTACTCCGGCAGGCCTTCCTGGTCGCTGTAGGTCGGGACGCGCTCGCGCTCGGTGCGGATGCCGAGGTTGATCGTCAGCTTGTTGTTGACCGTCCAGGCGTCCTGGATGAACAGGCCGAGGTTCGTCGTGCTCACGTCGCCCTCGGTGACGAAGCCCTGCTGCGGGTAGGCGCCGTTGCTGCGCACCTGGTAGTAGCCGTAGGTGCCCCCCTTGCCCGAGAGCTTCTGTCCCCAGCGGATCCGGACGTAGTTGCCGAGCTCGCCCGAGAGGACGTCGTTGCCCACCTGGTCGACCTGGACGCCGCCCTTGATGGTGTGCTGGCCGCCCATGTTGCCGTAGTAGGTGCCGTCGATCTGGAAGTTCTTGCGGGTCTGCTGGTCGCGCGTCGTCGAGCTGTTCGTTGCCACGTTCGAGTAGCCCACGCCGTGCTGGTACTGGGTGGGCACGCCGGCCATGCCGACGTTGCTGAACGAGTAGTAGTAGCGGTCCACGTTCGGCACGCCGTCGTTGAACGTGTCGGAGAAGTAGTAGCCGCCGCGGATGCCGAGGAAGAAGTTCGGC
>JAUCQB010000141.1 GCA_030372985.1 Phycisphaerae bacterium | reverse complement strand
GGATCCCTTCGCTCGGCCCGGAATCCGTTCCGGGCCGCCTTGCCACTCCCCCAGTTCGCTCGGCCCGGAATCCTTTCCGGGCCGCCTCGGCATTTCCGCATGAATGACGATGGGAATCGTCAGGTGGGCAGCGCCCCAGATGGGAATCTGGGGCCAGCGAGATGGGAATCTGGGGCCAGCGGCCACCGGCATTGCCCCAGACCGCGGAACGAAGGAGCAATAGGGCCGATATCGTGCCACATACAAGGAACCGGCTTTTTCGCTTGCAGGTATCCCACTGACTCCGGGTAGAATGGACGGTCGAGTTGCCGGTCGTGCCCGGCGAGCCGGTCGCTCGCTTGCCGGCAGCAGGCGGGGCTTCAGGCAAGAGAACAATTCTGATCGTTCAGCCCGCGCCGACTGAGTCCGCAGTCGGTAAAGCACGGAGTGGAATAGAGATGACCACCGCAGTGCAGCGAAGTGTGGTAACCGTGGGTCTGCTCTTCGTGTGCCTGCCGGCGGTGTATGCCGAACCGGTCGGCTACGAGACCGACGCCCAGGGGCGGGTGATCTTCATCCGCAACCCGGCGGCCCGGGAGGCCCGGGAAGCCGCGGCGGCGGCGGGGCTGGTGGTGCGGTCGCTTCCGGAGCTGGGGGCGGAGGCCGTGCGTGCGGCGGCTGGCCGGTCGGGCGCCACGGTCAGGGATCCCGATCAGGCTCAGTTGGAGGAGTCTGTCAGCGGCCTGCAGGCGGCGGACGAGCCGCAGGCAGCCTCCCCGGGTGCCGCCGCGTCGCAAGCAGCGGGGCCGGACTTCTGGCAGCAGCGTGATCGCCAATCGCTCATTGAGCACTCCAGCGTCGTGCAGATCGCCGATGCGTTCCTGGCCGTCCACGGTCAGGTCTTCGGGCGGCCCCGGCCGTCGCGGGCGTACACCCGTACGCCTGCGGACTGGAAGCGGACGGTGACCCCGAATGTGGCCAGCCAGATGCTGGAAGGCGGCTGCACGATGTCCGACGAGATCGCCAAGACCGCGGCAGCCGCCTCGAACCACGGCGGCTTCGTCAGTGCGGTGGCCGAATTGACCAACAACTGGAAAAAGGCCGGCCTGATCAGCGGAGCGGACAAGGGGAACATCCAGAACTGCGCCGCCCGCAGACAACCAGGGCGGCAGAAGTGACTTACCGCGGCGCGTGTCCGCGGTGTTTTCGGACAACCATCTTGGAGTGGAGATGAACATGAGAAACTTGCGGCAAGGAATGATCGGTGCGTGCCTGCTGATGGCCGGCTGCCTGTTGGCCGCTGCCACTACAGCCATGGGCCAGGCCCCGCCTGACTTTGATGCTGATGGCGATGTCGATCTTGATGACATGGATTTATTCAGGGGTGTCTTCTCCGGCCCGGCGATCCCCGCCTCGCCGGGGGGCATGGTCGCCGATTTCGACGGCGACGGCGATGTGGACCTGGTTGACGGGTCTTTCGTTCAAGCCTGGCTCACCGGTCCCGACATCCCCGCACCGCCGTTGCCGGCAGCAAGCCCGGATTCGGCAGTGCAATGGACGCTTTCCGGGCCGTCCCAGGTGGGGCCGGGGTCACCGCTTCCCTGGAAAGCTTCCGTTCGCGTCACCGGGGACAACCAAGGCCTGGCTTTGTATGTGTTCTCGCTGGAACTGCGGGATTCACAGGGGCAACTGGTCGATGCCGGCTTTGGCGCGACCTCGTTCACCGGGACAACCTTTTCCATCGGCGGCCAGATCGGCAGCGTGTTGGATCCTCCGGCAGCGGGCGGGCCGGGCATGGACTTCCCGCAGTTTCCGACCACCTTTGGCGACCTGTTCAGCGCCACCCCGCCGGGGATCCTCAACGGAGTGGGAGCTGCCTACCTGTCCTGGCGCGGCAGCAACCACATGCTGCCGGGCATCGGTCGGGATCAGCACAAGTCGCTCCTGCTCAACGACCTCAACGGCGACGGCGACACCGCCGACGAACTGTACATCCTGGATGAGGGCTGGCTGGACACGAGTGCCCTCGTGGCAGGCGAAACCTATACGCTCACGCTGATACCCCGGGCCGCCACCGTACTGGCCGGCGGTCTGGACCTGGCCAACTTCCAGGAAAGCTTCGCGCAGCTGGCGGGGTCGATGTCCGGCAGCTCATTCACGTTCGTGGTTCCGGAGCCCGGATCGCTGTTCCTGTTGGCAGGCTGCATCGCGTTGCTCAGCCGGACGTTGTCGAGGCGGATGGCGTGAAGCGCTCACCTGCGATTGCGCGACGAGGCGCTGACTTGTCGGTGGCCATCGGATGCGTCGGGGGTGATGAGTGAGAAACGAATGATGGCAAGGCATGCGGACAGCCGTTCCGCCTTGCCAGACTTCGACGGCGACCAGTCCGGCTTCGCCGTTTTCCAGCAATGCTACAGCGGTCTGGACATGCCGGCCAACCCGGCGAGTAACCCGTGAAGGGGGGGCGGCTGCGAACGCGCGTGAAAGGGTAGAGCGCGGTCGGAGCCCTGCCGCCTCGAATAGACCCGCTCACTTCCGGCTCGGCTCCGAGCCGTTTCCGGCGGGCTCTCGATCCGTGTATGATGACATTCCTGATTGGCTGTTGCATGGCATTTCGTTTGGTGAGGCGAGAAGTGGTTGTGAAACTGAACAGGATTCGGAGCGTCCCGGCCGCGGCAGGCGCGCGGGCAGCGGGGGCGGGGGAGCGGCAATCCTCCAATCGCGGCATGGCCGGCGTCGTCCTCTGTGGCGGGAAGGGCAGCCGGATGGGGCGCACGCGGGCCCACAAGGTCTGCGAGCCGATCGCCGGCCGCCCGGCGGTTGTTCGGCTGATCGATACCCTGCTGGCCGACGGCGTCGACCCGATCGTGGTGGTCGTGGGCCACAACAGCGGGGCGGTGGTCCAGACCATCGGTGCCTCCCATCCTGGCGCCGTCTTCGTCTACCAGCGTGACCGGCTCGGCACCGGTCACGCCGCCCGGATCGGCATCGAGGCCCTCGTGCGGCTTGGCTACCAGGGTACGGTGCTGATCACCATGGGCGACAAATGGCTGGCCCCGGATCTGGTTCAGGAGGCCGAGAAACGGTTTCGTGAACTGAGGGCCGACCTGTTGCTGGTGACCACGCCCAAGCGGCCGGAAAGCAGCGGCGGACGGCTGGTCAATCTGCCCGGCCGGGGCATCATCGGCATCGTGGAACGGCGGGACATCGACCGGGCCCGCGTCCTGCGAGACTGGTCCGAGCTGGCCACCTCCCGCAACACGCTCTCCAAAGCCTTGCTGCGTCACGTGGGGCTCGAACGCATCCGACCGGCGGTCAAGCTCTGGCGGGCACTGGGGCCGCTGGCCGGCTTCTCGCGGGGTTCCGGCACCGTCCAGTCGTCTGAGTTGCAGCAGGCCTTACGTGAGACGGGGCTGGATATTCGCGTGGGCGGCACGGCCCTGGAGCCCGAGAAGATCGAGCAATTCAGCACCACGATCAACGAGTCCGTCTATCTGGGCGATATCGGCGTCCTGCAAGCGGCTCTGTATCGCGTGGGGCGAGCCAATGCCCAGGACGAATACTACGTGACCGATGTGATCGAGATCATCGGACGCGGCCTCTACCGGCCGGAGAATGATGGTCCGGGCAGGGTGATCGAGTACGAGGCCCGGCGCGATCAGATCATGGCGTTTAATACGCGCGCGGAACTCCACAAAATCGAAGAGCACGTCCACCAGCGGGAGCGAGACCGCGGGATCGATAAGGCGCTCAAGAAGCTTGCCCCCGCCATGCGGACCTGCGAGGAGTGGCTGGCCATTCTTCGCCCGGCAGGGCAGCGTGCTCAAAGGCTCGTGGGTCGCACGTACGGCGTCGACGGCTCCATCGTCAAACGCCGCGTCGGTCCACTGCGAGGCGTGGCGCGGCTGTGGACTCGGGCCTTCGACGGACATCGAAGGATCTTCCTGGTTCGCGCGCCGGGGCGGCTGAACCTCATGGGTCGCCACATCGACCACCAGGGCGGGTTCGTCCACTCGATGGCCCTGGATTGTGAGGTGGTCATGGCGGTCAGTCCGCGGCAGGATGATGTCATCCGACTGGTCAATGCCGACCCGGTGGCCTTTCCCGCTCGCGAACTGGTGATCGGCGACTGGCTGAAGGCCCTGCGGACGCCGGATTGGTTAAGCTTCGTGGACGGCCAGACGGTTCGGACGCACCTGATGTCGACCGCCGGGGACTGGAGCAATTATGTCCTGGCCTCCGTGCTTTACCAGCAGTACACCCATCGCGGACGGCGGCTGCGCGGCATGGACGTGGCCGTCAGCGGCAACGTGCCCATGGCCTCGGGCCTGTCGAGCAGCTCGGCCATGGTCGTCGCCGCGATGGAGGCGATCACCGCGGTCAACGGCATCACCATGAGCCCGTCGGAGATCGTGCCGGCCTGCGGTCAGGCTGAATGGTTTGTCGGATCGCGGGGCGGGGCCGGCGATCATGCGGCCATCCGGCTCGGGAAGGCCGGGCACGTGGCTCGCATGGGCTTCCATCCCTTCTCAATGTCACGCTATGTTCGCCTTCCCGCCGATGTCGCCGTTCTGGTCGCCTACAGCGGTCAGCACGCGGTGAAGAGCGCCGGGGCTCGCGACCGGTTCAACGAACGCGTGGCCTGCTACCGGATCGGCATGATGCTCTTGCAGAAAAAGTACACGCGTCTGGCGAAGAAGCTCCAGTACGTGCGCGATCTGACCCCGGCCTGCGGCGTTTTCAAGCCTCGCGAGGTGGATGCGGTGCTCGAGGCCCTGCCCGAGAGAATCTCGCGCCGCCAGATCAGGACCCGGCTCGGCCCGGCGTTTGAGCAGCAATTGGCCAGAGTCTTCGCCTCGCACACCGATCCCGGTCAGTACACCGTTCGCGACGTGGTGGTCTTCGGCGTCAGCGAGTGCGAGAGGAGCCGGTTGGCGGCCGATCTGCTGGATCAAAAGGACCTGAAGGGTCTGGGTGAGATGGTCCTGCTGTCGCATGACGGCGACCGGGTCAGCGGGTCGCCCGCGGCTAGGGCGGCGACCGGGGCCGGACCCAAGGCCGAGAATCTGTGGCGGATGACCGGGGCTTATGCGTGCAGCACCCCGAACATCGACCGCCTGGTCGACCTGGCCTCCGCGGTGCCCGGCGTCTATGGCGCCCAGCTCGCCGGGGCGGGATTGGGCGGCTGTGTCGCCATCCTGGCACGCCAATCGGCGGTCCCGCAGGTCAGGGCCACCCTGGCCCGCGAGTACTACCGTCCGCTCGGGCTGGCACCGTCCATCTGGCGAGTCCGCCCGGTGGCCGGCGGCGGGATCATACGGCCGTAGGAATCGAGAATTGAGAATTGAGAATGGAGAATGAGTGAGACCTATCGACACGAGTCCTGGGAGTGCCCGATCTGTCTGAAACAGCGGCGGCGCCCGCCGGACCACAAGCGGCTCTACAACGCTCTGGTCTGCAGGAAGTGCCGCAACGGCTTCGCCAATCGTCGGCAGGCGGCGTATCTCTTTGACGTTGTGTTGTTCAGGATTCTGGTCTTTGCCCTTGCATTCATTTCCGGGTTGTTCCTCGCAGGGACATCCGGGACCATAGCTCCCGCGGCGGTCACGGTACCGGCCGGTCTGGCAACCACGGTGGCGGCAACGCAGGTGTCACCGGCTGAGGTTGTCCTCGGGATCATGCTCCTGGTCCTTCTGCCCCTGTTGTTTGCACTGAGGGATGCCTACAACGGTCGCTCTCCTGGAAAGTGGTTGTTTGGCCTGCAGGTGGTCGACGCTCAAAGCCGTGAACCCATCGGCTGGGCGCAGTCGTTCAAGAGAAACCTGATCCTGGCGATTCCGTATGTGAACTGGATCGGAGTCATCGGGGGGCTGCTGACCATGATGAAAGGGCGCCGCTGGGGCGACGAATGGGCCCAGACTGAAATCGTGTGGCTCAAATATCGTACCCGGGAGCCCTTCGCGCCGGCCGGGCGCTACTGCCGGGTGTGCGGGTACGACCTGACCGGCAACGTCAGCGGCCGGTGCCCGGAGTGCGGGACCGAGATCCGTAACCCCGAACTGTTACCCCAGCCGACGTAAGGTTGGCGGCCGCGCGGTTGTCCAGGCGTCGGGCCAACCGCCCGAGAGCCCGGCTGAGCCGTGACATCCTCCCAGGCTTGCCCCGCGGGACAATGATTCCGTCCGCGGAACGCCCGACTTGATGTTGGGGTCCGATTGTCGATAGAATGAGTCGGGCGGACGTACAATGGCCGTCTGCGGACTTCCTGCCGGGGCCGTTGCCGCCCGCCGGCCTCGAAAGCCGACGTTATTTCCTTACCTGATTTGTACTTGCCGCGAGCCTATGGCCCGACATAAGAAAAAACTAGGCGAGATTCTGGTTGACTGGAAGATCATCAGCCCTAAGGCGCTTGAGGACGCCCTCAAGTATGCCGAGGAGCACCACAAACGGATCGGCCAGGCGCTGGTTGAGCTGGAACTCTGTCGGGAGGAGGACGTGGCCAAGGCCCTGGCCGCGGAATTCGGCGTCGATTACGTCGACGTGGACCAGACGGCGGCCATCGCCGCCAATATGCACCTGATCCCCGGCAAGATCATGAAGGATCGCCAGATCCTCCCCCTGGGCCAGGAGAACGGCCGGCTTCGCGTCATTGTCAGCGACCCCCTGGACCTGGAACTGCTCGACCTGCTGCGTTTCACGGTCAACCCGACCATTGACATCGTCATTGCCGCCCCGAGCAAGATCAAACGCTTCATCGACAAGCACCTCTCCGAGGTCGGCGAGAAGATGAAGAGCACCCTCACCAGCATCGACGAGGACCGCGAGGAGGAAGAGGCCGAGGGCATTAAGATCGCCGGCGAAGAGCCCGACGCCCCGATCATCAAGCTGTTGAACCAGTACATCACCGAAGCGGTTAACATGCGGGCCAGCGATATCCACATCGAACCGATGGCCGACCGCGTCCGCGTCCGATACCGCGTTGACGGCGAGTGCCTCGAAAAGCAGAAGATCCCCAAGGCCGTGCAGGGGGCCGTCATCGCCCGTCTTAAGCTGATGTCCGGCATCGATATCGCCGAGCGCCGGCTGCCTCAGGACGGCCGTATCAAGCTGACCATCGGCGGTAAGGACATCGACTTCCGCGTGAGTACCTGCCCGGCGTACCACGGCGAAAGCTGCGTGCTGCGTATTCTCCGCCCCGAATCCGTTCGCGTGGGAATTCCCTCGCTCGGTCTGGAGCAGGACGACTACAACGCGTTCATGAAAACCATCAAGCGCCCCAACGGCATCTTCCTGGTGACCGGCCCCACCGGCTCGGGCAAGACCACCACGCTCTATTCGGCGCTGCAGGAGCTGAACCGACCGGACAGGAAAATCATCACCGCCGAAGACCCCGTCGAGTACAACTTCAGCGGCATCAACCAGTGCCAGGTCCGCGATGACATCGGGCTGACCTTTGCCAGGATTCTCCGGGCCATGCTGCGTCAGGCCCCCAATATCATCCTCGTCGGCGAGATTCGTGACCTGGAGGTGGGCGAGGTGGCCATCCAGGCGGCCCTCACCGGCCACCTGGTGTTCAGCACCCTGCACACCAACGACGCCAGCAGCGCGATCACCCGTCTGATCGACATGGGTATCAAGCCCTTCCTGGTGGCCAGCTCGATCCAGGCGATCCTGGCCCAGCGTCTGACGCGGGTGATCTGCGAGGAGTGCAAGGAGGACGATCCGGACCCCGATCCGAAACTGATGCGCCTGTTGCGTTTCACCGCGGATGAGCTTCGGGGGCGGCTCAAGCGGGGTGCGGGCTGCAAGCGGTGTCTGGGTACCGGCTTTCGCGGGCGTCTGGGCATCTTCGAGATGTTGACCATGACCAATGAACTGCGCGAGCTGGCGTTCAACCGGGCTTCCACCAGCCAGGTCCGCAAGACGGCACGGGCGTCAGGCATGCGCGGTCTGCTGGAAGACGGCAGGATCAAGGTGCTTCGGGGCGTGACCACCCTTCGCGAGGTGGCCAAACACGCCCAGGTCGAAGGCGTGGTGCTGGAGGAGTAGTCATCAGGGGAAGAACTGGCAGGTGTTATGGGTACGCTGCACATAGACCGTATTCTTGAGACGTGCATCCGGCGAGACGGGTCCGACATCCACCTGACGGTGGGCAGGCCGCCGGTCATTCGGGTTCACGGGCATCTTCGTTCGCTGGAAACCAAGGTGCTTGAGCCGGATGACACCGTGGGGCTCATGAAGGCCATCACGCCCGACCGAAACCAGCAGGAGCTGCAGGAGGAAGGCGGCACCGACTTCGGTTTTGCCTTCGGCAACCAGGGTCGGTTCCGGGTCAGCGTGTTCCGGCAGAAGGGGCACGTGACCCTGGTTCTGCGTCTGATTCCGTACAAGCTGCTGAGCTTCAAGGACATCGGCCTGCCCGCGATCTGCCAGGCCCTCTGCCGGCGGCCGCGCGGGTTGTTCCTGGTCACCGGACCGACCGGATCGGGCAAGACCACCACGCTGGCCACGATGATCAACTACATCAACGAGAACTTCGACCGGCACATTGTCACCGTCGAGGAGCCGATCGAGTACTATCACTCGCATAAGAAGTCCCTGATCAACCAGCGCGAGGTGGGTCTGGACGTCCCGAGCTTCGCCGAGGCCCTGCGTCGCGTGCTGCGCCAGGACCCCGACGTGATTCTGGTCGGCGAGCTTCGCGACCTGGAAACGATGGAAGCGGCCCTCCGGGCGGCCGAAACGGGCCACCTGGTGTTCTCCACGGTGCATACCACCGGTTGTCAGGGAACTATTACCCGCATCATCGACCAGTTCCCGCACGAGCAGCAGGAGCAGATCCGCGTGCAGATCTCGACCAACCTGATCGCGGTGCTGTCCCAGGCCCTGTGTGCCAAGGTTCCCAAGGGCCGCGTTGCTGCGTATGAGTTCATGGTGGTCACCCCGGCCATTGCCAACCTGATCCGCGAGAACAAGACGTTCCGCATCGATTCGAGTATTCAGACGGGTAAGAAATTCGGCATGCAGTTGCTCGATGAGCACCTGCTGCAGTTGTACCAGGATCACATGATCTCGGCCGAGGAGGCCATGGACCACGCCCGCAACCCGGGCGAGATGCAGGACAAGATCGAGGCGATCCAGAAGGGTCTGCCGCCGGAGAGCGGCGGTGCGGCGGGCGGCCCGCCCGGCAAGCCGAAAGGACCGGACGACGAGCCGGAATTGCCGCCGATGTCGAAAGGATGAGGAGTCGATTGTCAGTCTGTTGGTCTATTGGTCTGTTGGTGTGGATGCCGCGCTCGGCGCCCGACCGACCAACAGACCAATGGACCAACAGCCCAACAGACCAATGGACTAACCGACCAACGGACGCTGATCATGGCTGAACCTTTACGAAAACCTGACGAGGACCGCGGCCGCACGCCCGAGCAGCCGTCGGGCAGGAGGCCTGAACCGCAGCCCGAGAAGAAGCCCGAGCGCAAACCGCTGCCGCAGCCCAAAATCCCCCCCATCGGCCAGTTGAGGGGCCGCACCCTGGGCCGAATCCTGATCAAGATGGGCAAGCTGACTCGTACCCAGGTCGGTGAGGCGCTCAACATCCAGAAGAAGAACCCCGGTCCGATCGGCCAGATCCTGGTGGAACTCGGGTACGTCGAGGAATCGGATGTGCAGATCGCCCTGGCCGCCCAGGTGGGCATGGAGCCGGTCGATCTCAACAAGATGGACGTCCCCAAGGAGGTCCTGGCCCTGGTCCCGGCCAAGGTCGCTCACACCTACAAGATCATTCCGATCGACTACGAGCCCTCGACCAAGACGCTCTCCATCGCGATGGACAATCCGGCCAACTTCCAGGCTACCGACGACCTGAAAACGCTCATGGGCCTGGCGATCAGACCCTTCCTGTCGAACCCCGACGATGTCGCCGCCGGTCTCAACAAGTACTATCCCGAGGATCAGGCCGAGTCGATCAGCGACCTGATCGGCGAGCTGGCGGATGATGAAGATCTCGCCAAGTTCGAAGGCCGCGGCGACAGCATCGACCTGGAGGAACTCAAGGAGGCGGCCGAGTCCAACCCGGTCAAGAAGCTGCTCAACCTCGTGCTTCTGCAGGCCATCCGCGACAAGGCGAGCGACATTCATTTCGAGCCCTTCGAGGACGAGTACAAGATCCGCTATCGGATCGACGGCGTGTTGTACGAGATGGTGCCGCCGCCGCGGCACATCGCGGTGGCCATCGCCAGCCGTATCAAGGTCATGGCCAACCTGAACATCGCCGAACGCCGTCTGCCGCAGGACGGCCGCATCGAATTGACCGTCGGGGCCAACCCGGTCGACCTGCGTGTGTCCGTGCTTCCGACCATGTTCGGCGAAAGCGTCGTCATGCGCGTGCTGGACCGCAGCAACGTCAAGCTCAATCTGTCCCGGATCGGTCTGCGCGACGATGACATGAGCATCTTCCACCAGCTCATCGCCAAGCCGAACGGCATCATCATCAACACCGGTCCGACCGGCTCGGGCAAGACCACCACCCTCTACGCGGCGCTCGCGGAGCTCAACGATATCGAGACCAAGATCCTGACCGCTGAAGACCCGGTGGAGTACGACATCGACGGTCTGTGCCAGTGCCAGATCAACGCGGACATCGGCCTGACCTTCCACCGGTGCCTGAGGAGCTTTCTCCGCCAGGACCCGGACGTCATCCTGGTGGGCGAGATCCGTGACCTGGAGACGGCCAAGATCGCCGTGGAGGCCTCGTTGACCGGACACCTGGTGTTCACGACGCTTCATACGAACGATGCCCCATCGGCTGTGGCCCGGTTGATGGATCTCGGGTTGGAGCCGTTCCTGCTGACCGCCACGCTCGAGGCCGTGGTCGCCCAGCGGCTCGTCCGCAGGATCTGCGAAAACTGCAAGGCGGAATTCCACCCGACCGAAGAGATGCTGATGGAGTTGGACCTCAAGCCCGAGGACGTCCACGGCAAGGTGTTCATGTACGGAAAGGGATGCGACTACTGCAACAACACCGGTTACCGTGGACGGATGGGGCTGTTTGAGATGATGCTGATGAACGATGATCTCCGGGACCTGGTGATGAAGCACGCCTCGACCAACATTTTGCGGAACGCGGCCCGCAAGCTGGGTATGCGTCCGCTGCGGGAGTCCGGCTTGCTGGCGGTTTTCGAGGGGATCACGACCATCGAAGAGGTGGTCAAAGAGACGATCATGGAGGACATGTAAGGGGCGTCGGGTATCTGCCCCTCGGCCGGTCGGACCGGCCCGGGTTGATGCCCGCGAGCCCCGGGTCTTTCCGCGTGGAGGTTGACCATGCCGACCTTTCAATACGAGGCCATGAACCAGGCCGGCCAGGAAGTCAAGGACGAGATCGAAGCTCAGTCCGTGGAAGACGCTCTGGCGAAGATCAGGCAACAGGGCTATTACCCGACCAAGCTCCGCCAGAAAGGCGGCAAGCGAGCCCAGAAAGCCGCCGAGGCCGGCGGTGCCGGTGCCAAGGGCAAGATAAAGTCGGTCGGCGGCCTCGGCAAGGTCAGGAGCAAGGAAATCGTCCAGTTCACTCGTCAGCTCTCAACGCTGCAGGATGCCGGTCTGCCGATTCTGCGCTGCCTTCGTATCCTGGAGCAGCAGCAGAAGCCCGGCAAGCTCCGCCTGATTCTTCGCAACGTGGCCGATGACGTCGAGGGCGGTTCGACGCTCTCGGAGGCCATGGCCGCCCAGCCCAAGGCCTTTGACCGTCTGTACTGCAACATGGTGGCGGCGGGCGAGGCCGGCGGCGTGCTCGACGTTATTCTACAGCGTCTGGCCGACTTCATGGAAAAGGCCCAACGGCTCAAGCGAAAGGTGATGGGCGCGATGATCTACCCGATCGCCGTGATCACCTTCGCGATCGGCATCGTGTCCGGCCTGATGATCGCGGTCATCCCGAAGTTCAAGACGATTTTCGCCGACTTCGGCACGACGTTGCCGAAGCCGACGGTGGTGCTGATCTCCATCTCGGAATGGTTCGTCCACGGGACGCCTCCGGGATGGGCGGTCGTTCTGCTGTCGCCGATCGCGTTTTTCCTGCTGCTCAAGCTGATCAAACAATCGGAGTCGGGGCGATTCGCCATCGATACGCTCAAGCTCAAGATTCCCGTATTGGGCACCATCCTGTCGAAATCGTCCGTGGCCCGGTTTACGCGAACGTTGGGGACCCTCCTGGCGGCCGGCGTGCCGATTCTGGAGGCGATCAACATCACCCGCGATACCTCCGGCAACGAGGTCTATGCCCGAGCCCTCAAGTCGGTTCATGATGACATCCGTGAGGGTGAGTCGTTCGCCAGCCCGCTGCGGGCGGCGAAGATCTGCGACAACATCGTCATCAACATGATCGACGTGGGCGAGGAGACCGGCGATCTTGACAAGATGTTGATGAAGATCGCCGATAATTATGACGAGGAAGTCGAGACCCTGGTCGATGGCCTGGTCAGCCTGCTCGAGCCCGTGATCGTCATCATTCTGGGTGCGATCGTCGGCTTCATCGTCATCGCCCTGTTCCTCCCGCTGGTCGAGCTGATCAACTCGGTCTCCTCGGGCGGGCAGAAGGAGGGCGCGTAAACCGGCGGTCCTGCCCGGCATGCGGGCCGGCAACCGAGGAGTGTACGCTGGCCGGCTCCGGATGCAGAACGCCGTAAATCGTTTGTGGGCAGTGACTTGCCGCGGAGCAGGCCCTTAGGAGTGGGCTCGTGTCTGAGTCGGGAAAGCCGGCCTGGGCGATGACTTGCCCGCCATTGTGTGCTACGATCAAATGGGACGGGATGATTGGGATGCCCGCCCGGCTTGCCTGAAAACCGCCGTAAGCCTCCGGTTGTCGGTCCTCAACAAGGAGCATCGCGATGACTTGCCGCATAAGCTCTCGCCGCCGTGAAGGTTTCTCCCTCGTCGAACTGCTGGCCGTCGTCGGCATCATAGCGCTGCTGATCGCCATCCTGGTTCCGTCGCTGAATGTGGCTACCCGCAGGGCCAAGTCGACGGCAACACTCAACACCATTCGTGTTCTTGAAACAGCCGTCGAAACGTTCAAGGCGGACATGGCCGTCGGCGGGGCGTATCCCGAATCTGCGGTGTTGAATACCGCCAGCCCTCATGTGCCGAATGCAACCATTCAGCCTTCTGGTGCGTCCCTGCTGCTATGGGCGCTCGTTGGGGCCGACGGTCTTGGTACCCCCGGTTTTCTCGATCCGAACGGCAACGGGACCTGGCGCGATAATACGGGATGCAGTCCCACCGATTTGCCGAACAATCTATACGCCATTAATGACAGGGGCACGCCCGACAGGTCTGACGATGTTCCTTTTCACACACGGTATGGTCCGTTTGTCGCGATTGAAAACATGAGAGCGGCTGAGGAGGTGCGGGACCCACCGGTGACCGGCCCATTGCGCGGCTTTCGGATCGAGAGGTACAGACAGTACTCTGGTCCAGCAGAGCAGTACTTCAGCTCCAGTTTTTTCCTGGACACTTTCGATCGCCCCATCCTGTACTTTCGGGCGAATCCGGTTTCGATGGGTATACCCATGGCCGGTAACGCGCCCAACGCTGCTTGTGTCTATAACTTAAACGACAATTTTGCTTTTACCCAGCTTGATCTTGGCGCGGGTCGCGCACATCCCCTGGCCAGATTGGGGAATCTTAATAATCCTGCTCAGGGCCCCAACCCTAACGACCCCAAGAGCAAGCTGTCATTTGCGTATACGATTTGGGATTCGAGTGTCTCGACAATCATACGCCCTCAGCGGCCGGATTCTTTTATTCTGCTATCCTGTGGTCCGGACGGATTGTACGGCACACGGGATGACATCGGTAACATCAAGATCGCCGACAGGTAGGTTTCTGCGTTTCCAGGGCGGGTGTTTCGCGAGGCTCTGCCGTGCGTGTCATCACCGCGCGGATGCCATTGTCTTGCGCCCGCAGGCGGCGACAAGGGGTAGGGCAGCCGCCTGCAGCTCATGGTCACTGGCCTTGGCCGGGTTATAATCTCTGCGCAGCGGGGACTCATTGCCAAAAAGAAACGCCTGGGCCCCCCTGGCACGGGTGAGGAATCTCCGATTCCCCGGTTTGTCGCCGGGCGTATGGGAGGATTCGTGTGAGCGATAGCGGATTACAGGCGAAACTGGCAAAGATGCGAGACATCCTCCGCGAATTGAAGCGGGTGGCGGTGGGGTTCTCCGCGGGGGTGGACTCCACGTTCCTGCTCAAGGTCGCTGCGGATACGCTCCGGTCGGACAACGTCGTGGCCGTCACTGCCGACAGTGAGAGCCTGACTCGCGCCGAACTCGATGAGGCCCGCAAGCTGACCGCTCAGATGGGCGTCGAACACGTGATCGTCCGCACGGACGAGATGGATGACCCCAACTATCGGGCCAACCCCGCCGACCGATGCTATTACTGCAAGCAGGCCCTGTTTCGCAAGCTCGACGAATTCGGCGCCCAGCGGGGGTCGATGGTCATGGTCATCGGCGTGAACACCGACGATTTCGCCGACTGGCGACCGGGCCTGCAGGCCAGCAAGGAGAAGGGCGTCCGCATGCCCGCGGCCGAGGCCGGCATGAGCAAGGCCGACGTCCGCGAACTGAGCCGCCAGATGGGCCTGCCGACCTATGACAAGCCCTCCAGCCCGTGCCTGGCCTCGCGCCTGCCTTATGGCGAAGAGATTACACCCGAGAAGCTGGCGCAGATCGAGCGGTCCGAGGCTTTCCTGCACTCCATCGGTTTTGCCGTCTGCCGGGTCCGCCATCACGGCAACATGGCCCGGATCGAGGTTCCCGCCGATCAGATCGAGCGCTTGTGCGAACCCGCGACACGAGCCAAGATCGACGCCGCCCTCCGCGATTTCGGCTATCAGTACGTGGCCGTCGACATCCGCGGCTTCCGCAGCGGCAGCCTCAACGAGATGCTGTCCCCGTCACAGACAGGCGTTCAGGCCAGGTAGGGCAGCGTCGAGCGAAGCGAGACCTGCCATCGGGCAAAGGCAGAAGGATGAAGGAGGAAGGATGAAGGATGAATTAAGCCGTTTTGTCAGAGAGCCGGCGACAGATTGTCTTGACTCATCCTTCCGCCTTCATCCTTTCTTCCTGAGCCCTGAACCCCTATCCCATGCTCAATGCACTTCCATCCGCGGCGAGTGTACCCCCATCTCCTCCAGCGTCCTGTGTATCTGCAGGCAGTTTTCCTCCGGCTGATTGAGGTCGAGGTGGTACTCGAACTGCATACGGGCGTCGCCATTGTCGGCGACACACTGGCGGACCCATGCATCCATGTCCTGCGGGCTTCCGGCGGTGAGCAGATGGGTTTCGGGCATGATGTCGATGCGGATCGGCCCGAATCGGTCGCGGACGGCCGCGACGCTGGTGCCGCTGCCGAGGTTCAGGATCGCCACATTTCGGACTTCGCGAAGAACGTCGAGCAGGTGATTGGAGTTGCCGCAGGAGTGCAGTCGCAGCGGCCCGACGCGGTCGGCCAGGTCATTCAGGCAGGGCACTGCGAACTCGGCAAACTGGTCCGGCCCCATCATGCAGCCGGAACACTCTCCGGTGTGCAGGCCGGTGACGCTGATTCCGGCGGCGTCGGCGAACAGGTGGATCAGCTTCACGTAGGCGTCAACGATCCAGGCGAACAGCTCGCGGACGAACTCCGGGTTGTCAGCCATTTCGAGAAAGACGCGTTCGCCGAGCAGTTTCTGGGCGGTGGTGATGATGCCGTGGGTGGTGGCCCGGCCGGTGGTGTCCCAGAAGAAGGGCGGGATGACGGCCATATCCGGGCCGAGCGCCCGCCGCATCTCCCGGATCTGGGCGAGCAGGAAGCTGATCGGCCAGGTGTCCAGCCAATCGATGTTCCACAAAGGACCGACGTCGGTCAGCCCGGCCAGCGGTTCGGGCGAGATATCCGGGTCTTTCTCAGGCGAAATGACAAAACGGGCCCCAACGGCCGCACCGAGGATGAGGTTGGGCTGAAGGCCGCCGACCAAAGCCACCGGCCGTCGTCGTCCTTCGACCTGCACCAGGTGGGCCTCAAAGCAGTAGATGGGCACATCGGGAAAGCGCTCAGCGATGAATTCCCGCATCCGCCGCTCCTGATCGAACCGCCGGTGGGCGTCGAAGAAGAAGCCTTCGTCGAACAGGAAGCCGCCGTGGGCATGCAGCCATCCGAAGCTGACGCTGCCAAGGACTGATATGTGCCTGATGTCAGGCATGGCTTACCCGGGTCGGCAGGTCTCATCGCCTTAGGCGACTCTGACCTGCCCTCCATAGCTGCGGTCTCAGGAGGACACACCTTCGGGCAAAGGAATCGGTTTACCTGTTACGAGGCTGTAGAGGACATCGGGGCAGAAGTCTGCTCCGTTTGGCCACTGAATCGTTCCGAGCTCAGTGTTCACCGTGACATGCTGGAAGTAACCGATATCCTCAAGGGGTGCGAAGACCCCGCCTTGTCCGACGACCCAGTCCTGAAGGTTGACCTCTCCCTGTGTGCCATCGGTGAAAACGAGTTTGAGGCGATATTCCCGAATCGGGGTGGCTTCGGTGATACGGGGAAACATGGTGACCTTCGGCATACAATCCCTTTCGCCGGTTCATGATACTCGACGAGAGGCATTCAAACCACGCGGAGAATAGGCGAGCGAAACGGGCCACGCCGTTTGACGGAGCGTCAAAGGGTGAATCAAACCGGTTTGCACAGGAACCTGTGAGCAGCTTGTCTTGCCTTGTTCCCCAGCTCTCAGTCTTCCGCCTTCATCCTTTCTCGCTGAACCCTGGACCTTTGCTCGACCCCCAAGGAACAAGCACCTGTCAGCCTCGCTGGCCCCGGAATCCTTCCGGGGCCTGCAAGTCCCGTCTTGACTCATCCTTCCGCCATCATCCTTCAGCCTTCCAAGGCAAAGCTCGGCTTCCTCGTCTCCCACTTGCCCTTGGTGAAGTCCGGGCACTTGATCGGGGCGCTGCCCTTGGCGATGGACTCTGCCGAGAGCGGCGAGATCACGCTCATCATGACCGAGTCGTACACGTCGATCGGCGTTTGCGTCTTGTTGCGAACGGCGTCCAGGAAGGTCTTGAGTTCGATGTAGTCGGTGCCGCCATGGCCGGCCGCCTCGGCCGTCTTGCCGTACGTGCGCCACCACGAGTGGTCGTATTCCTCCTGGTAGGGAGCGAACGGCTCCCACTGATGATACTTCGGGCTCTTGCCCAGGATGTACACCGTCGGCGGGTCCTCGCGATACAGGCCCAGCGTGCCCTGGATCAGCCAGCGGTTGTCGTAGGGTCGTGGCAACTGCATGTCATAATTGATGACGATCGTCTTGCCTTTCTTTGTTCGGATCACGCTCGTGACGATGTCGCCCTGTTTGAATTGGGTCTGAAGGGCCGGATGATCGGGTCCGAACTTGCGGCGGAAATGTTCGTAAATGCCCACCGGGTCGCTGGCCGTCGCCGTCAGGTAGTCGTAGGTATCGCCGCAGTTGATGTCCATCCAACTCAGCACAGGCCCGAGCGAATGGGTCGGGTACTGATCGCAATTCCGCTGGATGAGATACTCGCCGCCCCAGCGCTTGTTGCCCTCGCCGTCGTAGAACCAATGATCGAGGCAATCGTGCGAGTGGGCGCAGTGGCAATGAACGATTCGGCCGAACAGCCCTTTGCGAATCATGTTGAGCACCGCGAGGTTGTCGCGGCGATAGCTCCAGTTCTCCAGCATCATACAGGGGACACCCGTCTCCTCGTGCGCGTTCACCAGGTCCCAGCATTGCTGCATGGTGATGGCGCAGGGCACCTCGCTGGCGGCGTACTTGCCGGCCTTCATCGCCGCGACGGTGATCGGGGCGTGCAGGTCCCACGGAGTGGCGGTCAGCACGGCATCGAGGTCATCGCGGGCCAGGAGCTTCTTGTAGGCCTCGGGGCCGTCGCCGTAGGCGGCCGGTTCGGGATGCCCGGCGTTCACGATCAGGTCTTTGGCGGCCTGGACAGCGGCCGGGTTGATGTCGCAGACGGCCGGCACCTGCACGCCCTTCATGCTCAGCATGACGCCGGTCAGGCCGCGCCCGCGCCCGCCGGCGCCGATGATGCCGATCCGAACGGTTTTCTCGGGCTTTTCATCCGCCGCCCGGGCTGCCATCGTGCCCGCCAACGCCGCTCCGGCCGTTGTTACCGTCGTCATTTTCAGGAACTCCCTGCGGTCGAGTCGATCTGCCATGGTCATGGGTCCTCCCAATGATGATCTTGTTCAGGTCTCGGCGGCATGGGCCAATCCGCCTCCGTGTGGCTCTCAGAGAGACAAGTCTGGAAGCTGTCACCAGAGGGGCACAGTAACGCACATTTTCGTCCTTCGGCGAGACTTGCCCTCGGTTTCATCCGATCCGACGGCAGCCTCTCGGGTATCCGAAGAACCGGCTTCCCGTTCATGTGGTCGATTGTACTGCGGATGATCCGTGGTGTCTTCATGCTCCGATCATTGCCCAAGCCTCGGTTTGACCCGCCCCAAGACCAAAACCAGAACGGCAAACGCCAGCGCGGCGGCAGTGCCGATGAGAACATCGTCGCGCAGGCTCGCGAGGACCTGGGCATCCGTCCCATCCGTCCGGGCGAGCGCCTGGAGCGCCTGCGACCGGTTCTTCATGAAAACGTGCAGCATCGGGACGCACACCGCGATGAGCAGGACCTTGGCCTGCAGCCATCGCATTCGAACCGCCGCTCGCCAGAACGATGCCAACAGAACGAGGCCGACAACCATCGCCCCGACCAGGCTTGGCACAATTAGCCATGTGTATGCCCGATTCAAGGCATCTGCGAAGATGTGTCCTCCCTCGTTGGTTGCCGGCAGAGGTGGTATCAGCACCAGCGCCAGCAGGTTGATCAACCCACCGACGAAAACCGCCACAAACATGATCTTGGCCATGAGCAGGTAGGGCCGCGCCCCTCGACCCCAGCGACGGCCATGGATGTTCTGATAGCGTATCGTGCCCATACCGCCATTGTCGGCGGCGCACGCGTGCCTGGCAATGTGGCTGGCGATGTCGTGTGTCAGGGGCGTTCTGGCTATAATGTCGCGGCGAGGCCGGCGGGACGGCCGACGAAGCCGGCATCGACGTCACAGGTAACGCAAAGAGGATGATCGCGGGCCATGAGCATGTTCAGGTACTCCCTACTGATTGCGGTTCTGGCGGGGTGTGGCATGAAAGAGCCGCCGCCGAGTCTCACCGAAGAGCAGGATGGTCCGGGCAACAAGCTGTACATGACGCCGAACGACGTTCATGCCCTGTTGCTTGACGAGGCGGCCGAGGTTTTTGAGCAGGGCGCGAACTCGGGTACCGTCGTCGTGAGCGATCCCGTGGGTGTTACCCTCCAGACAGAGCCCCCGGCCGGGACTCAGGCTCGCCCGCCCTTCAAGGGGGTGCACACCTCGCGAGTGATTTCCGCCGCTTTCCCGTTCAACGATGTTGTGCCCTCGTGGAATGTGGACTGTCCGCTGGGCGCCGGCTTCATCGTTGAGCTTCGGTTCGGCAGGGCAAACGACGACCTCTGGACGCCCTATTACTATCTGGGCACATGGGGGACGGCGCCCGCGCCGGCGGTCAAGATCCAGCACGACCAGAACGGCGACGTGGACACGGATTATTTCCGCTCGACCAACCGTTTCGACCGGCTGCAGTACCGCGTTCACCTCTGTTCGCCCAGAAAAGGGCCCTTGCCGGTGCTCAGGCGAATCGGCCTGGCTTACAGCAACACGCTGAACGACGCCGATCTGGCCCGGCGGTTCCGAAAACCGGTGGACCCTGGTCCCCAGGAGAAATGGGCCCGCCGGCTGCCCGTACCATTCCGGAGCCAGAAGTGGGAAGCCAAGGAGGTCCGCGGGAGCGTCTGCAGCCCGACGTCAGTCTCGATGGTCCTCGAATACTACGGCGTGAAGCTCCCCACTTCGCGGGTGTATGAGCTGGTCTACGATGCGGAATTCAAACTGTACGGCAACTGGGCCCGCGCGGTGCAGACCGCCTGCCACTTCGGCGTGCCCGGCTACATCGAGCGCTTCGGCGACTGGAACGCGGTCAAACGGCACATCACCGCCGGTCGCCCGGTCATCGCCAGCATCCGCGTGGATAAGGGTCAACTGCGCAACGCCCCGTATCGCGAGTCGAACGGCCATCTGCTCGTCATCACGGGTTTTGACGGGAAGGGTGGGGTGCACTTCAACGATCCCGCCGGCGCCACCCCGGAACCTGTCTCTTATACACATCTGACGCTGCCGACGAGTTCCGAA
>JAUCQB010000140.1 GCA_030372985.1 Phycisphaerae bacterium | reverse complement strand
ATTCGTCGCGGGGCGGCGCAATGGGCCATGGTAATCACGCCGTCGTGCGGGAGATGCGTATTGCAGACGAACGACGGCTTGCCCGAAATCCAGCGCATCAGTACGCCCGGCGCTGTGTGCGTGTAGTCGGTGTGGCAGAAGGCGGTGAGGCCCTCGTCGTTCAACATGGCCAGCACCAGGCACGGGGCCGTGTCGAGCAAACCGATCAGCGATCCCATGCAGTGGGCGACGCCGAGGTTGGTGGCGCCCTTGTCCTTCATGATCTCCTTGAAAACACGCAGGGCGAGGAATGAGTTCTCGACGAAGCGCTTCTCGATACCCAGATCCACATTAGGCTGGGCCAGAAACTCGTCCACCTGCCGGCGCACTTCCTTCAAGGCTGATTCGTCCTGGCGGGCCTTGGCAAGCTGCTCGGCAAGGTCCTCGTCCGGCACGGTGATCAGCTCGTAACCCCAGACCTCCTTGACGTGGTCCGGCCCCTTCTGCTGGCCCGGGGCGCTGTACGCCTGCAGCCCGCCGATGGCCACGCACTTTGTCCCCTTGGCGTTCTTCAACCCATACAGAGCCCGCAGCCGCCACAGCACCTCGCCCGGATCATCGACCACGACGTCGTCAACACCGATTCGGGTTTCCTTAATCAGATCCTCGTTCTTGCGGAGCCACCGCCAGTGTACGATTTCATAGTAGAGATAGACTGGACCGGACTTGTGCCGCACGAACATGATCGCCGGCTTGCCGGAGGCGGCGATGGTCTCAAGCCATGCCTGGTCGCCGCCAGCCGCGAAGAGCAGGATCGCGTCGGCATCACTGCTCGCAACGCTCTTGGCCTGGTCAGGGCCGGCGACCATCGCCAGCGGCTGCATCTCCAGCTTGAATTCCGCTTGCTCCGACAGCTTCGCGAGATCCTGCTCGACGCGCGCAACCTCCTTGGCCAGATCGTCGTTCGTCAGGATGCCGCCGTACGGCCGCCAACTGGTCTTCTCCCGCCTCTGCGGGATGCTGTACATCAGGGCGGGTTTGACCTTGATCGGAGCCCCCGCCGGCAAGCCGGCGCCGGCCGATTGACCCGCCTCGGCCGCCCGAGTTCGCGAGGCGGCCATCATCGCCAGCCCGCCCACCGCCGCCGCCCCGCCGATACCACCCAGCAGACTCCGGCGGCTGATCCAGGCCGTACCGTCGTTCGGGTGGCCGCTGCAAACACCAGCGGCCCGCTCTGATCCTCGCGAGGCCTCATTTAAATCGGTGTTCATGGCGTTTCCTCCGTTGTCATCGATCAGGCCCTTCACAACCGGAACTGCATGGGCCGCAGACCAGGGCTCACGGGCCGTCCGTGCCTGCCCCAAGACAGGTATCACCCGCTGGGTCCTATCGTTGCGGCGATCGACCCAGGGACGCGGATCCGCCGGATGACCGAGGCAGAGTCCTCGTCGGCCGTTCTGTGCGACTCGAAGGCGATCCAGCGCCCGTCCGGCGACCAGCATGGGGCACCATCTTCGTGCTCGTCTTCGTGGGTGATCCGAACCGGTTCGCCCCCATCGGCCGCGATGACGAAGATCGCGGGCTGCGTCAACCCGCCAGCCGCCGACGAATAGCAGATCCAGCGCCCGTCCGGCGACCAGCTTGCATCGGTATTCCCGCCAGGCTGCGTCGTGACTTGCCGGACGTCCGTGCCCTCCGGCGTCATGGTGAAGATGTGCCACTCGTCGCTGCCGAGGGCGCGCCGCTGAAACAGAATGCGATCTCCGGTCGGCGACCAGTTGGGCAGCCGGTCGTCCGTGTTGTGCGAAGGCCCGCCGGTCAGCGGGATCGGATCGCCCCCGCTCACCTGCGTCTTCCAGATCATGCCCTGCTGATTGTCGTCGGGAACGCCAAGGTCGGCCTCGAATACGATCCATTCGCCGTCGGGCGAGAAGGTAGGTTCCAGGAAGTAGTAGTTCGTGCCGAGGCTCGCGTGGTTCGTGACCCGCGAAACCGCCGCTGTGTCCGGCTCGATCGTCCAGATCTCGGTCAAGTCGTCGCGCCGGTCCGAGGCAAACGCGATAAGGCCGCCGTCCGCCCGCCAGGCCGTACCCGGCGCATTGACCGCGTCCTGATCCGGCTCGTCCAGCAAAGCCGACGGTTGACGCACGTCGATGTCCATCCGGAACAGCCCGGCAGGCCCCTCGTTATAGCCGCGATGGAACAGCGTAAAAACAATCGTCTGGCCGTCCGGCGAATAGAGCGCGTTCTGGGCGCTGGCCGGGTATGACGACGCGTGGAGCAGCTCAGCCCCGTCGCTCCGAATCAGATCGACCGGTTGGTGATCGGACGAGCCGTCGGGAAAATCAGCCGTACAGCCGCCTGGCAGGGCCGCGAGAACCAAAGCCGCAACGGTCGCTACAAATAGCCTCATCTAAGATTGTCCAAGACAGGCTTGCCGGGCTACACCACCGGGCTTTATCTCGACATTATAGAGCGCCCTCTTGCCACGTCTAGCCTATCGTCAAGGCGTCTGCGGTCTGACGCGATGAAACGGGCTCTTGCTTGCATGTCAACGGGGCTTCTCGACCGGCTCTGAATGCACAAGATCAAATTCGACCAGGCCGTTGATGGGCCTGACAAGAACGCCGAGGAAGGGGACCGCAAGAATCGGCGGCGCCATGTAGGCCTGGACGCCTCGCAGCCCCTTCGCGTGCGCGAGGGTTGGACGGTTCGCAGGCTTTCGGATAATGTGATCCTGTTTCATCAGGGCAGGACCGGAAGTGTTCGGTTGCCCGGCAAGCCCCCACGATAGAAAGGTTCATCTATGAGACGACGTGATTTTCTGCGTAATTCGGCGTCCGCTGCGGCGGCGGGGCTCTCGTTTCCGTATTTCGTACCCGGGCACGTGCTGGCCGCCCCCGGCAGGCGCGGGGCAAACGACCGTTTCAAGGTCGGGTTCATCGGTTGCGGCGGCCGGGCCGGCGCCCTGATGACCACGGAGAAACTCTCTGACCACGCCGACATCGTGGCCGTCGCCGACTGCTTCCTGCCGCGCGCCGACGAGAAGGCCAAGATTGTCCCCGGCGGCGACAAGTGGAAGAAGTACCAGGACTACCGCACGATGCTCGAAAAGGAGAAGTTCGACGCGGTCTTCGTCCCCACGACCACGCACGCCCGCGTGTTGGCCTGCATCACGGCCATGCAAGCCGGTTGCGACGTTTACGCAGAGAAGCCGTTTGCTTTGACGATCGCCGAGGGCCGCTCGCTGGTCAAGGCGGTCAAGAAGTACAAGAAAGTGCTGCAAGTCGGCACGCAGCAGCGAACCATTCCGATCAACGCCTGGGCCAGCAAGCTGGTTCGCGACGGCGGGATCGGCAAGCTCAAGGAGGTACAAGCCCCCAACTTCATCGCGCCGGACCGGTGGAAGCCGCTGCCGGCCCAGGAAATGCCCGAGGGCCTCGACTGGGACCTGTGGTGCAACCAGACCGAGTTGCGGCCCTACCACAAGGAACTGCACTACGGCTGGGCCAAGTGGTGGGACTACGACGGCGGCGGCAGGTCCTGGGGCGTTACCGGCTGGGGCACCCACTCCTTCGACCAGGCACAGGATGGAATGGGCGCCGACGACACCGGTCCGGTCGAAATCTGGCCGGAGGGAGCCGACGCGGCGGGCAACGTCAGAGTCACGATGAAATACGCCAACGGCATTCTGCTGAAGCTGCACAACCCTCTGCGACAGAAGGACGATAAGGGTAACAACGTGTACCACGACCTCGGGGCGATCTTCGTCGGCGAGAAGGCCACCCTGGAGATCCGCCGGGGCAGCTTGATGTGCGATCATCCCGAACTGATCAAGGATGCCCCGCCGGGTTACCCCGCGGCCACCAACGGTGAGGTGGTCTGGCACATCAAAGACTTCTTCGACTGCTGCCGCAGCCGCAAGCAACCGGCCGCCCACGTCGAGGCCGCTCAGCGGGCCACCACGCTGTGCTATCTGGTGAACATCTGCCGCGACATGAACCGCAAGCTCAGATGGGACCCGAAGGCCGAGAGGTTCATCGGCGACGACGAAGCCAACAAGGAACTCTCGCGCCCGAGGCGAGCGGGATACGAGCTGCCGAAGGAATTCGCCTGAGAATTCTTTTCGTCACGACAAGACTCGGAAGCCCGCGGCAGGATTCTCAGGATGAATGCCGCGCGATGAAGCAAGCAACCTCCGCCGGATGCGTCAGATTGATGAAGTGTCCTCCATCAGCGATGACCTGATCAGCCTGAACACCGGCAAGGGGGATCATGTGGTCGCGCCGGCCGTGGATCTGATGCACCGGGCAGTCGACCCGGGACGGGTCCTTCCAAGCCAGGATCATTGCCGCCTGTCGTCGGAGCTGGGCAGTCGGCGTGTCCTGACACATCTCAAGAACAAGCCGATGATGCTCATCACTGATCCCTTCCATCCTCGCAACCAACCGGCTTGCCGGCCCAGCGAGACGACGGATGACCACATCGGGCAGCAGCCTGGCGGTGTGAAAAACCAACCAGTTCCGCTTTGGAACAGCGGCCGAACTGCGGCAGCTGGCGATGAGGATCACACGCTTGCAGTTGCACCGGGCAGCCATTTCGCACGCCAGCATGCCCCCGAAGGACACCCCACCCAGAACGCAGGGCGTCCGGCCCAGCCCCAATGCGGACACCACCCGGGCCGCGTAGGACGGCAGAGGCTCGTCCTCTTGCGGCAAAGGCAGCCTGGGGGACTCGAACGGGATGCCAAGGACTTTTTGAGCGGAGAACAGGCGTTCGTCGCAGGCCATGCCGGGGAACAAAATGAGCCGCTGGGACGCCACGGCGGTCATTAGAACGTCATGGCTCGCGCGCCGCAACGGCTCCTGGCTCACGACCCGATAAGCCCACGTGATCGAACGGGGGCAAGCGAGCCGTAAGATCTGGTCCTATAAACGTTTGCGGGGTCAGTACAAGGCCCCCTGCACCCTTATTGGCAGACTCTTGCGGTTGCTGAGACACTGGGGTCCCGGTACTATGGCCAATAAGGAGATAAGGTCAGCCATGGCATTGGCTGGCGAGGGGTGGTTTCGCAGTATAGTTCACGTTGCCTTATCTGAGGACACACGAGATGTTGATGCAACGCTTGCTCAGCCGCACGGTCCAGGCTGTGACGGTAATCTGTCTGCTCTGCCCGATGCTGATGGGACCAAGCTGCCCCATCACGATACCGCTGAACAATGATCCCGCAGACGGGCAGCCACCGGATGATTCGCCGGGCGACAACACATCCGCCGCCTTGAAGATTGATACCGGCCCCGATCGTGAGGCAACGGTCGGCGCCGCGATCATGCTCTGCGCCACGGTCGAGGGTGGAGAAGAGCCCTATGTCGCCGCCTGGTCACCCGCCTCGGTGCTGTCCGACGCCGAAACGCTCGCGCCGACCTTCGTTCCCCCGGCCGAGGGCGAATACGAATTCACGCTGACGGTCTCGGATCGCAAGGGGCTCAGCGGGAGCCGCACGGTAAAGGTCAACGCTCTCGATCATGCGACGCTGGCCAACCTCAAGTGGACTGCCAACTATGCCGGCGGCGGTTACCAATTGCTCGCGGCATTCACCAAGCCGCTCGATGAACCCACCGCCGAGAACGTCAACAACTATCGCACGACACCAACGGCGGATGATACGCATGCAGCTCTGCCGGGGGAGATCGTCGCCAAGGTGAGCCTGAAGCCGACCAGCGCGACGCTGTCTGCCGACGGTCTGACAGTGACGTTGCTGTTCGACACTGCAACCCTGGCCAGAAACACGCGATTCGACATCAGCGTGAGCGACGGTATTCTCGGGGCAGACGGGGTGGCGGTATCAGAAATAGAGGGCCTGCCCGCCGTCGCCAACAGTGCCGACACGAAAGTCCCGACCGTCGCCAGTCGCCGATGGGTGACAGGAGCGGGCGTGAGCAGCGCCGAGACCGAGGCGGAAGACGAGATCTGGAACAACAGCGGAGTCCATACCGAGGTATCCTACAGCTACCTCATCGAGGTGGTCTTCAGCGAAACGATGGACCCTGTCCTGGCCACAAATCCGGCCGGTTATCGAATCCAGGAAGGCACCAACCGATACGCTCCGGCGATCGTGGAACTGGCAGACGACGGCCGAACCGCCACGCTCATCTTCACCGATGGGCCGTTGTCCCAGGAGAGCACGCTCGACGTCGGGCTGACCCGTTTGCGCGACATGAACGGCCTCGACCTGGTACTGGAAACGAGCAAGCCTGTTGCGGCCAACACCGATGACAAGACCGCGCCGAAGATCGTTGCGGACTCGGTGCGATTCGTGAACAGCAGCGATGACGGCTATCAGGTGGAGGTTACGTTTGACGAGCCCATGGACCGAATGACCTGCGAGACGGCCGCCAACTACCTGCTGGATGGTCATGCTGCCTCGACGGCAGTGCTGGACAGCGACGGCCGGCGCGTGGTTCTGACCTTTGAAGGTTTCACTGCGACCACCGACAGCACTCTCAGCATTCCGGCCGGCAAGGTGAAAGACATCAACGGCGTCTCGCTGGCAGCCCAGATCGGTGTCAGCGTCCTTGCCGCTGATGAGTCGATCGCCCCACCGGGCATCCCGACACTGACCTGGCTCCCGGGCGATCAGTCCACCGGATATCAGATCTGGGCCGAGTTCCCGCTGATCATGGACCGGGCAACGGTCCAGGATGTCGACAACTGGCGGATGACGGGCACGGATGTCCATCCGAGCTCGGTGATCCTGCATTCCTTGACGGATGCCGCTGCCGGCACCATTGCCGGTCGAACCGCGCTGATCAGCTTTTCGAACGCCGTCTTGAATCGACGCACGCGGTTGGATGTTTCGGTCGGAAGGTCGATCGTGGACATTGGCGGAAACGCCATCGAGGAAGTGAGCTCGCCGATCGCCGCGAGCAAGGACGACGTCACAAACCCGAATCTTGTGCCGTTGCCGGGCCAGGCCGAGGCCGAGCCCATCTGGGGCAACATCTTGACCGGCGAGTACGGCAAGACTCAGTACGCGATCTCTCTGGCCTTCAGCGAAGTCATGGACGGTCTTTCGGCGACGAATCCCGAGAACTACTTGCTCGGCGGCGTTCAACCGACGTCGGTCCAACTGGATCTCGACGGCCGCACCGTGGTGCTGACCTTCGGAGACCTTGGGGCGGGCGTGGGGAGCACGGACCAACTGTTTCTGTACAGCACCGTCAGGGACATCAACGGGCGGGCCAACGCCAGCGCGGGATCGATGACCATCCTGGCCGGTGAAACGACGGCACCGGGAATTGCGTCGGTCTACTGGCTGGGCGACAGCCAGCCATACCAGATCATCGTTGAATTCAGCGAGGTCATGGACCGGGACTCCGTGGAGGTGCGCGGCAAGTGGGTTCTGCCGGACCACCTTGGCAACGATAAGAACCCCACGATCGCATTGCTGGATCCGACGGACCCCACAAGGCTGGTTCTTACCTTCGGCAATGGGGTTTTCGCGACCGACGCGGTACTTTCCCTGGACGGCGAAGTTCGTGACGTCAGCGGCAACGCCTATGACGGCTCGGGCCCCGGGGTCATCTTGCCGACAGTGCCCTCTGCGGACCCGGGCGACCTGGCAGCGCCGCGCGTTCTTTCGACCACGTGGGCGGTGAATTCCAGCCAGGGCTACCAGGTACTCGTGGAGTTCAGCGAAGCGATTGACGCCGACCATCCAGGAACCTTCGCCCTGGACGGGATTGCCGCTGCCTCCATCGTGATTGCCGGCGGTGGAAGTCAAGCCACCGTGAAATTCCCCGATCCGGTGACACCGGCGGTTTTCAACCGCAACGCCCGAATCGAGGTCTCAGCCGTGCAGGACATGGCGGGGCACGTGTCCGCGGCCGCGTTGCAGAACGTTGCCGCCAACCCGTCGGACATGATCGGCCCAGCACCGCTCCAGGCGCTTTGGGCGGCGGATTTCGGCGATGTCCCCGAGGAAGAGGGTTATCAGGTGGTTGTGCGTTTCTCGGAAGTCCTTGACGCCCTCACGGCGCAACGCGGGGCGAACTACCAGATCACCGGCACCTTTTCCAAGCCGACGACAGCGACGATTGACCCTGCTGACGGACTGACGGTCACCCTGACCTTCCCGCCGACGGTTTTGTACCGGAGCCTGGCGGCCCTTGACACGCTCGACGCCAGCGCGGGCAACTCGATCTATGACGTCAACGGCGTATTCGGTTTGCAGGCCACCGTGGACATCGAGGCCAACCCCGACGACATGACTTCCCCGACAGTGGTGCAAGCGACCGCCGCGGGCGGAACCGGAATTGAGGTGGTGTTCAGCGAAGTGCTGGACCGGGTCTCCGCCGAGACGCGGGCCAATTACGTCCTGGATCCGGGGGGCAGTGCTCTGAACCCGGCGACGGCCGTACTGGAGACCGACGGCCGGACGGTCACCCTGAGCTTTGACCAGCCGGTGGCCGGCTTGACGCTCCGAGTCAGTGCCCTGGATTCGATCGCGGACCCGAATGGCAACACGGTCGCCGGGACCGACAAAGGTCCGATGTGACAACCGGATCCAACCAGGCCGGTCCGCCGACCGAGGCACCGCTGATCGCCCGCCGTGTTGTGGGCCAGGTCTGCGTTGGCTATCCAAGGAGGGAGGATCGTTTGTGAAGACACCCGGCTCTTCGTAAAATGCCGGTGGTTATAGTCAGTGGTGATGTTGACTGGCATGCGCCAGACCGCTGTGGGTGGGGATCGCGAGCATTCCGCGTTGCATCGAAGGATACAATTTCCATGGTAAGAAAACACGTGGGGAAGCGAGTCGTTCTGGTCCTGTGGGCTCTCTGCCTCGGTACGCCCCTGCTGATGGGGCAGGGATGCTGTGAAGGTCTGTGGTTGCTCGGATTGCTTGGTGCAGGCCAGATGGTGGAGCCGAGATGTCCGACACTGGTTGACCCCTTGACGGTGGACGCGGGGAATGATCTGACCGTCACGTTGGGGGGCAATGTGCAATTCGAGGCGGCAGCCAGCGGGGGAACCGCCCCCTACACCGTCCTCTGGTCGCCGGCCACCGGCCTGAGCGACTCAGGTGTGCTGACACCGGTCTTCACCCCGGCCGCGGCCGGGCAGGTCACCTTTACCGTTACCGTCACCGATACGACAGGCTGCGCCATCGACGACAGCCTCGTTGTGACCGTCAGCGACGACGATTCCGACACCGACCATGACATCGGCGGAGGAGATGACGACGGCGACACGGGCAACGGCGGTTCCGAACAGCCGGAACCCCTGGTCGTCGATGCCGGGCCGGATCGTGCGGGAACGCTGGGCGCCTCGATGCTGCTTCAGGGCTCCTTCAGCGGGGGCACGGGGCCTTTCACCATCTCCTGGTCGCCCGCCGGCGCCCTGGCAGGCTCCAACACGCTGACCCCGACATTCACGCCGACGTCCGCCGGAGACTTCACCTTCACATTGACCGTCACCGACAGCACCGGTGCCAGCAAGCAGGACTCGATGCTCGTGGCCGTCTCGGCGATGACTTCGTTGAGCAGCCTTACGTGGGGAGCGAACTTCGCGGGCGAGAGCTACCAGCTTCTGGCGGAGTTCTCAAAAGCGGTCGACAAGGCTTCCGCGGAGCGGCTCACCAATTACTGTATCAGCGGGACGGAAACCAACCCGGTCAGCGCCGTGCTGTCTTCGGACATGCGGACCGTGGTCCTGGTTTTCGCGGACGTGAAACTGACTGCCAGGTCCGAGTTCGATATCAGCATCGGCAGCGGCGTCCTGGACGCCGACGGAACCCGAGTTCCGCAGGTCAAGGGCCTCGCCCCGGCGTCGAATCCGGAAGACACAACCGCGCCGACCGTCGCGTTGATCCGCTGGGCCGTCAACTATAACGGCAGCTATGGCGTCGAATTGGCTTTCAGCGAGGCGATGGACCAGTCGTCGGTGGAAAACGCCCGGACGTATGAAATCCATGACAACGGCGTCAGCGCGGTTGCCTTTGACGCCGTCATGGGCATGGACGGCAAGACCGTCAACCTGGTGTTCTATGGCATGCCGTTGTCGCAGGCCGCCAAACTCACCGTCGGCCTGCTGACCATCCGGGATATCAACGGGCAGAAGCTGCAGCGGGTGGACGAAAAAACCATCGCGGCAAACAGCTACGACCTTGACCCGCCGCTCGTGGTCGACAACTCGATCCAGTTCGTGGTCGATTACTCGTCCGGCGGATATCAGGTGGTACTCGATCTCAACGAGGCCATGGACCGCGTCTCGACCGAAGACCCGACCGCGTACCTGATCGACGGTCTGGCCGCCTCGGCGGCGAAGCTCGGCGACAACGGCCGGCACGTCACGCTGACCTGCGCGAACGATACGCACTCGCCGGACAGCAAGCTCTCGATCGTCGGCAACAAGGTAAAGGACATCAACGGCCGTTATCTCGCTGCCCGAGCCAATCTGGCGATTCTGCCGGCGTCCAGCAGCGGTTCGATCCCGAGCGTACCCGTCCTGACGTGGCTCAAGGGCAGCGAGTCGACAGGCTATCAGTTCCTGGCGCGGTTCAACGAATCGATGAACAGCAGCACCGTGGAAGACACGGACAACTGGCAGATCAGCGGCACGAACATTCATCCCACGTCGGTCGTTCTGAGCACGCAAACCGTGGGCGACGAGATTGCCGGGCGTACCGCCAAAGTGACGTTCGGCGACTTCGGCGACAGCGAGACGACCATGAGCCGCACGACCAAGGTTGACGTGTCCGTCGGCGACTCGATCACCGACATTAACGGACAGAACCTGGCCCAAGTCAGTTGCGCGATCGGGGCCCACCTTGGGGACACCGTTTCTCCGATCGTGACCGCGCCGCGCAGCGGCCTGCTCCCCGGGCCGGTGTGGGGCGACATCCTCTCGGAAGACGGTTACCACGGAGACGCATACGTCCTGTCAGTGGCATTCTCTGAGACCATGGATGCGGCCTCGACGATGGACCCGACCAATTACTATCTGGCCGGCGTCCATCCGACCTCGCTGGTGCTCGACCCAACTGGCCGCAAATTGGTCCTGACCTTCGCAAACACCCCCGGCGGGCTCCTGGCTGCGGACAAGCTGCAGATTCTGGGCAACGTACGCGACATCAACGGGCGGCGGACCTCAAGCGTGGTGTCGCTGACGATCCAGCCTCTGCCCGATGACATCATGCCACCGGGCATCGACGACATGTTCTGGGGCATCAACAAGGGACCCTATGAGGTGGCCATCGCCTTCGACGAGGTCATGGACGCCGAGTCCGCGACCAACGTGGCCGCCTACACGATCGACGGCTTGAATCCGACGGCGGCGATCATACAGCCGGACGGAAAGACCGTTGTGCTGGTCTTCGGCGACTCGGTGCTCCATCCGCTGCTTGAGCTGAGTCTCGTCGGCACGGTGAAGGATGTGAACGGGAACGCCTATGACGGTTCCCACGGCGAGGTGGTTCTGCCGGCCGCTCCGAACGCCCGTCCCGAGGATGATCGGGAGGCGGCGGAACTGGCGTCGGCGATCTGGGCGGTGGACTCGCTGGACTACCGCGTGCTGGCAACCTTCAACGAATCACTCGATGTCACAACGGCGGAGATCCCCAGTTACTATATCGCCATTGGCGACTCGGGCGCGGTTGAAGCCACCAGCGCGACGCTGTTGCCCGGTGGGACAACCGCGGAGACGGTCTTCGCATACTTCGGCGACCCGATGCCGGGGCAATTGCCGCCGAGCCCGCTGGACAGAGAGGCGATCCTCAACGTCATCCAGGCCCTGGGCGGGGTGATGGACATGCATGGATGGCTGTCGAGCACCTTCACGACGGTCGGGGCGAACCCGCTGGACATGGCCGCCATCGTGCTGCCGATGCCTGTCGCGACGTGGGCCGCCGATTTCAGTGGGGGTGGCTACCGTCTGACGGTCACCTTCGCAGGCGAGGTCCTTGATGCCCGCTCAGCGGAGAATCCGTACAACTATTTGGTCACGAACACTTTCGTCAACCCGACGGATGTCAGACTGTCGGGCATCGACGACCTGCCGCGGGGAATATACGCCGGCCGGACCTCATTTCTGACCTTCACCACGAAGCCGATGAACATCAATACGACGATTGAAGCCAGCGTCGGCGGATCGATCACCGACATGAGCGGCAACAGCATGCCGCAGGTATCCCAACTGATGATCGACCCGAACCCGGAGGATACGACGCCGCCCGAGGCTCTGACGGCAGGCCCCGGTGCGCAACTCGGGCAGATGATGGTGGCCTTCAGCGAAGCCATGGACGAGACCAGCACGGAAATGCGTTACAACTACCTGCTGCTCGCCGATCCGACGGATCCGCTGGCTCCCACCTACACACCCTATGCGGTTTCGCTCGACAATGACGGCATGACGGTCTACCTGCAGTTTGACCTGATCGCCGAATCCGGCATGGTCCTGCGGGTCACGGGTGTCCGGGACATCAACGGGCAGGTCATCCTGGACGTGGATCTGCCTCTTTAAGGCACGTAAACCGGTGAAAATGAAAGGCCCCGTGACGACCGGTCCCGGGGCCTTTCTCGTTGATCAGGGTTTTCTGAGCGGCGTGACTCTCTGGAACTCGCGGATCCGATCCAGCGCCACGATGCCGGTGGATGCGCCGGGCGCCTGGATGCAGTGAGCAGCCGTGGCGTTGCCCAGCAGAGCCGCGTCGGGCATGCTCAGCCCTTCGTGCAGCCCGCAAATGAAGCCGGCACACCAGCTGTCGCCGGCGCCGGTGGTGTCGACAACCTGATCCACCTTGTAGGCCGGCACGAGGGCCTCGGCACCGGAGGCATCCCGGCAAAAAGCCCCTTTTTCATCCATCTTGATAACCACGTTCCTGCAACCCCGATCCTGGAATACCTTGGCGATGTCGGACGGGTCGCTCAGGCCGGTGATGGCCTTGGCCTCCGGCTGTGACGGGATGAAGTAGTCGAGCACCGCCAGGGACGGGTAGATGTTCCGGTGCCACAGCTCGCGGGGGGCGCTGTCGAGGTAGACAGTGTCCAGCAGGGTCCTGGCCCCGAACCTCTGTGCGTCCTTGAGCAGATGGGCTGTCTGTTCGCCATCGAACGTGGCCATGACCATCGTGCCGGTGACGAAGCAGAACTTCGCCCCACGAATGATGTCGAGGTTGATGTCCTGATATGCCAGGGTGCCGTTGGCCCCCATGGTATGGAAGAAGCTCCTTTGCCCCCCGGTGAAAATGGAGGCAAAGGTGAACGGCGTGTGAATGCCGCTGGTGTGGATGACGCCGGCCGTCCCAACCCCGTACTTCTTCAACTCGGACACGACAAACTCGCCCAGAGCGTCGTTGCCCACTTTCACGACCGCGTCACAGGCGATGCCCATTTTGGCCAGGGCGATCGAACAGTTGACCGCGTTGCCGCCGGTGGTCAGGGTCAGCCTGTCAAACAGGCGAAGACCGCCCGGCGGAGGATAATCGTCGATCGTCTGGCCGATCGCATCCACACAACAGATCCCAACACTAACGATGTCACTCATCGCGGAGGCACCTCATACAAGGTCGCATGGACCTGCTCCGTCTCGGGCAGCAGAAACTCTTCGATCGGCTCGAGACCCGCCGGTTCCAGCTTCTCAAACAACCCCGCATCGATCTCCGGATCAAATCCGTATGTATCCCGCAGACGCTCCATTTCCATCCAGTCCACCAGAATGTATCGAATGCCGCGGCCTCTGAGCCAATGCATGATCGCCTGCGGATCAGGCTGATCACGAACGGCGTCAGCCAACGGGTGGCGGTTGAATACAGTCGCATAGTCACACGGCGACGTCACGTAGTAAGAGCGAGCCTCGCCCACCAGCATGACCACCGTTCCGGGCGGTCTGGCGTTAACCGGCCTCAATACCCGGGTACTGGGCCACTGCCCGCTGACAAACCAGTTCGTGTGACCGTAGGCCTCAAGCCGGACACTCCCCGCGACCGTCTCGACGCGGGTGTGATCATAGTAAAGCCCCCCGAGGCGGTAAAGATTCCAGGCGGCGCCGACGATCAAGAGACCGAGCAGCCATTGTCGACCGCTACAGCCCGCTTCGAACGCCCGACCGGCAAGAATCACCAGCGGCAGGAGCATCACCACGGCAAAGCGGGCGTACTGGTGGGTGGCGAACATCCAGAAGACGGCCTGCAACACCAGAATGAGCAACAGAGCAACCGTCCAACGATCGCGAGCCACCACCGCCCCCGCGACCGCAAGAGCGACCAGGATGCCGCCCATCCGGTAATCTCCGATCGTCCGGCCGACAAGTCGGACAAACAAGGGCTTGTCGGCTTCGGCGATGCCCTGCCGGCCATGGGCCTTCTGCCAGCGAGCTTCAAGCTCCGCGTCCCATAACCCCGGCTTGGCTCCAAGGACAGAATAAGCCATCGGAAACACCGGATCGCGCGTGTTGATCAGGTTCCGCAACATCCAGGGTGAAAAACTGATCAGGAGACCAACCGCGAAGCTCGCGAGGGCGAGCAGACGTTTCTGCGGTGATCGGCGACAGAAAATGACCAACAGGGCAGCAGGGAGGGCAACCAGGGGAATGGCGGTGTACTTGAAACCGGCGGACAGACCTGCCAGCAGGCCCGCCGCCAGGCCTCGACGGCCTGCTCCTTCTGTCCGAACGTCGGTACGCAGGACCACGGCAAACGCGCACATGCCCATCGCCAGCATGCCCACTTCGACATAGGCGATTCCCGCCAGATAGGCCGTCCATGGGGCGGTCAGGGCGAGAACTCCCGCCACAAGCCCCGAGCGCTCGGAGAAGGCCTTGCCCGCCAACCACGCTGCGGCCGCGAAGAGGCCTGCAAAGAAGACATTGACCATCTGGGCCATGAAGGCGGCCTCGACGGCGTCGCCTCGAAGGGCCATCATGAGCAAAGAGAGCATCTCGCTGTTCAGCGGAAAGTTGCTGTAAGTGTTGTTCGCGAGAAACCCGATGTGGCCTTGCTCGAAGAAGGCCTTCGGTACGGCCAGATGGTATTCCAGCACATCGTAGCCGTAAGCCTCCTCCGTGCCGGGCCTTCCCCAGAGCATGCCCGGCGGCAGGCAGGCGGCCAGAATCGCAATCGCCAGGAAGGGACAAACCATCAGCCAGAGCCAATTGAATGGGCCGGATTGCTGCGTGTTGGGCCGCGGGCCTGCCTGCTGCCTCCGCACGTCCAGCGCCAGTCGGGCAATGCCGACCACAGCCAGGATGCCTGCCAGGGCCAATGCCACCGGCCGGTTCAACCATCCGGCCGACCCCAGCCCCAGCGTCAGCAGCGACAACCCCCCCGTGCCCAGCCCGGCTCCGATGATGAGCCTTTCGTGCCAAGGCGCACGGCCGAAACCGACCAAGGGGACCATCCAGCCCCCGGCTAACGAGGCTGCTGCAAGGACCAGGACCGTCCCGCCGCCGTCAAGTGCTGCGATGGCAAGGGCAGCGATCGATTCGGTGGCAATCATGGCCACGACGAGAGCTACTCCAACGATCAGGATCAGACCGGCGGAGGAGGAGGCGCATGACACGGGGGACGAATCCGACCGGACGTCCGGTGTTGTTCTAGACTCCTTTGGCACGCCGATAAGGTAGCCCAACCGGGCAGGATCGCAAAGCCTGACGACCTCGTTGGGACAGCCGGAGACCGAGGGTACAATCTCCGGCCGGCGGACCCCATGGCCGGGTCCTGACCGCCGAGGGAAACCACGCATGTATGAAACCATCCCGCCGCCGCAAACCCATCCTTCCCACCCACGAAGGTCTTTGGGACGCATGGTCATCGCCGTGCTGCTCGGAATCCTTTGCGGAATTGTGCTGCTGCGATTTCTGGGTTACTTCGGTCCGCCGCCGGAGCCTCGGGCGATCACCCCGCGCGGCGATCTGATGCAAGCCGAGAAGACAACCATCGAGTTGTTCGAAAATGCCGCCCCTTCAGTGGTCAACATCACCAACGTGGCTCTGCGGCGCGACCGCTGGCGGCTGAACGTCATGGAGATTCCCCAAGGAGCCGGATCCGGATTCATCTGGGACGGCAGCGGTCATGTCGTTACCAACTACCACGTCATCCACGGAGCCAATGCCCTGAGGGTGACGCTCAGCGACCAATCCCGATACAACGCGACCGTGGTCGGGAGCGAGCCGGACAAGGATCTCGCGGTCTTGAAGATCAACGCCCCGGCCGACAAGCTCTCGGCGATTCCTATCGGCACGTCTCACGATCTGCGGGTCGGCCAGGCCGTGTTCGCCATCGGCAACCCCTTTGGCCTCGACCACACTCTCACCACCGGCGTGGTCAGTGCTCTTGGCCGGACAATCCAATCGATGACCCAGCGGACCATCGACGACGTGATCCAGATCGACGCTGCGATCAATCCCGGTAACTCGGGCGGGCCGCTGCTGGACAGCGCCGGCCGGTTGATCGGGGTGAACACTGCAATCTACAGCCCGTCGGGCTCCAGCGCTGGCATCGGCTTCGCCGTGCCGGTCGATACGGTCAGCCGGGTGGTTCCACAACTCATCGCTCACGGTCAGACTGTTCGGCCTCGCATGGGCATCAGCCTCCCGAGCGAGAGGATCAATGCCCAATTGGTCGCCCGCCTCGGCGTCAAAGGCGTCATGATCGCGGATGTCGAAGAGGGCTTCGGGGCCGCGGCGGCCGGGCTGCGAGGCATTCGACAGACTCCCGAAGGTGACATCTTGCCGGGAGACGTTATTCAGAAAATCGATGACCGCAACATCGATTCGATTGACGGCCTGCTGAACGTGATCGAGAAGCATAAGGCGGGCGACACGGTGAAAGTAACTTTTCTCAGAGACGGCAAGACGCAGACGGCGGACGTGGTACTGCAATAAGGAGAACACCCATCATGAGCGTCAAGAAGATCCTGATGATCGTCGGAGATTTCGTCGAGGACTACGAAGTCATGGTCCCCTTCCAGGCTCTGCAGATGGTCGGGCACACGGTCCACGCCGTCTGCCCGGGCAAGAAGGCGGGCGAGAAGGTGCGGACGGCCATCCATGATTTCGAGGGCGATCAGACCTACAGCGAAAAACCGGGGCACAACTTCACGCTGAACGCGACGTTCGCCGGGCTATCGCCGGATGATTACCACGCGCTGGTCGTCCCCGGCGGGCGGGCTCCGGAATACCTGCGGCTCAACGAGCAGGTGATCAAGATCGTGCAGCATTTCGTCCGGACGAAGAAGCCCATCGCCTCACTATGCCATGGCCCCCAGCTTCTGGCTGCCGCGGGAGCCCTGAAGGGCAAGAATTGCAGTGCGTACCCGGCCGTCGGACCCGACATCGCCGGCGCCGGCGGCACATACGTCGAAATCGGCATCGATCAAGCCCACGTCTGCGGCAACCTGGTCACCGCCCCGGCCTGGCCGGCGCACCCGGCATGGCTGGCCAAGTTCCTGGAGGTGCTGGGGACGAAGATCGAGGCGTGAGAAGAGACAGTTAGACCACTGGGCCTCTCGACTGTTAGGCCGAAGGACGAGTCGCCTCGTCAGCCGATTCTGCCCCAGTGGTTGATGGTGACGTGGGCTCGCTTCACGTCCGTGTCGATACGGACGGCGATCAGGACGTGGAAGAAACCTCGGCGGTAGTCTTCGGGGTCGCGCATCGAGCTGGACACGGTCATGGAGTTCTGACTGTAAGTGTGAAACCCTTTTCCCATATCCGTCCACATGTAGGTGCAGTTTAACGCGACGCGGCTCGTATCGCCCTTGCAGACCTGGCAGACATACCAGCCGGCTTGCTCCAGCTTGCGGCCATAGTAGTGATTGAGTCGCTGAGCCACGATCCCAAGATCCGTGTCCTTCACCGACTGGTCGGGGAGATCGACGTCGAACTCGAGCCCCAGGCCGGGCGGCAGAAAGCACAGACCGTGCCGCTCGATTTCCTCCCGGACCCCCTTGTTCGGAACGCCGGGCGCTTCCAGCTCTCGCTGAATCCGGTCCGCGCTGATGGCCGCGTAGCGTTCGGAAATACCCGAGTATGAAGTACCGGGCATCGGGTCCTTGATGTCATTGACCGCCGAGATCACGAACGCCCTTCTGTTCAAGAAATCGTCGACCTGGGCCGGACTGGGTCTGCGGCTGGGGGCGCAGCCACAGAGACCACAGGACGCAAGCACCAGGATGCTGATGATCAGACGAGCTGGACTCATGTCATCCTCCTCGATCGTTTCCGCTGACACAAGCTCCGCGGCGGGCGAAGCCCGCCCTACCTCGCTCCGCGGCGGGCAAAGCCCGCCCTACCCTGCTGGCGCGATGGGGCACCCGCGCGGGCGAAGCCCGCCCTACCCTGCTGAACCCTGCTCGCCACGCCGAAGCCTCGGCGAAGGCGGGAACCCTCACACCGTCTTCCACTCATGCAGCCACTGGTAGCGGGCCGGCAGGTGAGCGTGAAAGTTCTCCGTGCACTCGCGCAGGGCCTGCTTGTCTTTCTCGGTCAGCGGCTTATCACGCTCGTATGAAGCTTTGACGTTCTGATCGAGTTGCTCGGGAGAGGTCACACCCGGAATGACGGCCGAGATGCGTTTTTCGGCCAGCATGGCCTTGAGCAGGCTGCTGGCCCGCGTGTCCACCTTACCCTCGAACTTGGTGGGGGTCCCGCCCACGAAAGTCGCCCCGGCCGCGAACGGCTTGATGGCGATCACGCCGACATCCTTCTTCTGGGCCAGATCGAGCAGGCTGTCACCCTTGAATGCGGTGGTCAGGAACATGTACGGAAACAGGATCACCGAGAACTGCGGATAGTCGTTCAGCACGCGGCGGAAGACCTTGGGATTGTGAGCCGACACGCCGAGGAAGCGGACCTTGCCCTGCTTGCGGGCTTTCTCGAACACCTCGACCACCATATCGAGCACGCGCGGGCTGATTTCGAGCATGGTTTCCTGCTTGGTCTGACCGTCGCCCCAGGTCGCCCCCACCGGCCGCCAGAGATCGAGCATGTCGGTGTTGTAGGCCTTGAGCCGATCCTCGATGGCCTGTGTCATGCCTTCCTTGGACAGCTCCTTTTCGTACTCGCTGGTCAGCTTCTCCGGCCAGGAGGCAAAACCGATGTGCCACTTGTCGCGATTGCCCTTCATCGCCTTTCCGTAGAGGGCGCACTCCTCGACGATGTTGTTGTCGACGTAGTTCATGCCCAGCTCGACGGCCCGCTGCAAAACCGGCACGCGATCCTCGACCGTATGCCCGCCGTGGCCGCCGAGACTGATCTCGGAAATCATCAGCCCGGTCTTGCCCAGTCGTCGATATCCCATCTTCGGGTTGTGGTTGAGGATCTTCGACGTATCGGCCGGTCGGGTCTGGGCGGCGGAGGCCTGGCCCGCCAGGGTCACCGAGGCCATCGCTGCCGAAGTGGTCTTCAGGAACTCACGCCGGGTCGGTTTGTTCTGACTCATGCCCTGTTCTCCTGGCTCACTTGCCGTAGCGTTTGCGGAACTCCTCCGCGGCCTTGGCTCGTCGCTCTTTCTCGGCCGGATCCAGCTTGTTAATGTACCAACTGTGGTTGGTGGAACTCAACACCTCATCCAGCTTGGCTTGGAGTTTCTTGGCAGCTTCGGCTTTGGCGGCATCGCCGGAGCTTGCGTTCGCGTGGGCCAATTCGCGCAACTCGGGGACGTACTCGCTGTAGAAATGCTTGGCCACCTCGTATGTGCCGTGCCAGTGGGTGTAATCCGGCCCCATCATGGAAGCCCCGTGCCGGGCCCGCCGTCCTTCATGGTGCCAGATCTCGTACCAGACGAAGTCGATCTTATTGGCGAATTCCACGGGCACAAGCAGCGGCTTGGCCAGCGCGTAGAGTTCGAGGCCCGGCTTGGCGAACTTGTCGTGATAGAGCTCCACCAGGCTGTCGTACTGAACGTAGAAGTTGTCCACCCACTGTTTCTCGTGGCAGTTGAGGCAGACGTTCTGCATGTTGGCGCGGCGGGTCTTCCAGTCGATGCTGGCACCGGGCAGTCCCATCTTCTTGTCGCTGACCTCGGGCCGGATCGAAACGGCCGGGCCGGTTGTTCCAACTGATCCGCAGGCCGATATCGTGGTTGAGCGGTTGTGTCTTGGTGGCGCTCATGTGGCAGGTGGCGCAGGTCGGGGCGGAGCTGTAGTCCTCGCCGAGGATCCACTTGGGGGAATCCATATTGAGCTTCTCGCGGAATGCCTTGAAGGCGATGCCGTGCTTGGACTCCTCATAGATTTCCTTCTGCGGGTGATCCGGTCCCATGTGGCACTTGCCGCAGGCGTCGGGGTGGCGGGCCTGCCAGGCAGAGAAGCTGTGCCGGCTGTGACAGGCCGCGCAAGACCCCTCCGAGCCATCCGGGTTGATGCGGCCGATGCCCGTGTTGGGCCAGGTGGCGGCGTCGAGCTTGCCGCCGGGCAGTACCTTGATCTCCGAGCCATGACATTGCCAGCAGCCGTTGACCACGGCGGCGCTGACCCCGTCGGGAAAGGCCGGCGTCTTCATCGCGGTGTTGCCTTCGACAACCTCGGCCAAGGTGTTGTCCAGTGAGCCGAGAATACGGCCGCCCTTGGAGTGGTGAGACTCGGCGAACTGCTTGGTTTCCATCTCGTGGCAGCGGGCACAATCCTTGGGCGACACGATGGTGGCAATCAACTCGCCTTCATGCTTGAAGGCGTCCGGATCGCCCTCCTGCGCCGCATGGCACTCGTAGCAGCCGATCTTCGCCCGATAGTGCTTGCTGGAGCCCCATTGCTGATAAATCGGCGTGTTCTCCGTCCGGTGGCATTCAACGCACGCCTTGGTCTTGGCGGACAGTTCGGGCAAACCCCAGGGGGCGGCGCCGACGAGCGTCGCGGCGGCCAAAATGGCTGCGGCCGCGGTTCCGGCGATTGTCTTTGCGTTGTGCATGTGATCGTCACTCCTTTTCAAGCAGCGGTCTCGGCTTGCGACCGAGGGTGATCCTGACGCAATGGACCGTATAGCCTGCGATACGTCAGCTCGCCGGACAGAACCGGCACCGACATGCGCACAAACACCGTGTAAAGCAGAAGCCCGAACGCCCAGATGCCCAGGCTGATCAGAACCTCGTTGATCGTGGGCACGTACTCGACGATTTCTCCCAAAGGCGTCGGAATGAAAGCCGGAACGATCAGGCCCATCCCCTTCTCGATCCAGATTCCCACGATGGCCAGGACGCACGCCACGTTCAACACCTTGAGACCGCGAGAGGACGGCAGCACCAACAGCACGGTTGCCACAGAGTTGAACACAACCGCCGTCCAGATCCACGGGACCAGGGCGTTTCGACCGTGCAGCCCGAGAAACAGATATCGCGAGGAGGCCGTATGCGCGGAATCCGAGTAGAACTCGGTGAACAGCTCGCAGCCCAGCAGGAACAGGTTGATGATCGCGGCGACCTGGACGATACGCCGGAGGGTGAGCAAGGCCTCGTCACCAACGCGATACGAGGTGTATCGCCGGACGATCTGCAGGGTCAGAATGATGAAGGCCGGCCCGGCCGCGAATGCGCTGGCCAGGAAGCGCGGGGCGATGATCGCTGAGTTCCAGAACGGCCGTCCGCCGAGGCCGACGTACAGGAAAGCCGTCACCGTGTGGATGCTGACCGCCCAGACGATCGCGATGAAGACGAACGGTACGTAAAAAGCCCTGGACGGCTTGCGCTCGCAGTAGGCACAGTAGATCAGATATCCGCAGATGTGCAGGTTCAGCAGCAGGTAGCCGTTCAGGGCGATCACGTCCCAGGTCAACATGGAAACGGGGAAGTTGAACCGCTGGATGAGATGCAGCGAGCGGTCGGGGCGGCCGAGATCCACCGTGACGAACAGCAAACACATGATGATGACCGCCACGGCCAGGAGTTCACCGAAGATCACCACGTCGTGCAGATGCATGTTGCGATAGATGTAGACGGGGATCACCAGCATGGCGGCCGCGGCCGCTAAGCCCACCAGGTAGGTGAAATTCGCGATGTAGACGCCCCAGGACACCTGATCGGTCATGCCGGTGGTCGCCAGGCCGCCGACCAGTTGCCTGCACCACGCGTGAAGCCCCAGCAGGGCGAACACCGTCAGAACGCTCATCCACGCGTAGTAACGCCAGTCGCCGACGAAGCTGATCCGCAGGCACTGCCAGAGGAAGGTGAGATAGCGCTTCATGCGTCACCTCCCGAGACAGCCGGATCCAACGGCTCGTGATATCGGCTTCCGCGCTCGTCGAAGTAATAGAAGAACCTCGGGAGCGTGCCCACTTCCTGCTTGAGAACGAACACCCGCTTGTGCCTGAGGATGTAGGAGATCTCGCTGTTGGGGTCGAGAACGTTTCCGAATTTGCGGGACCCGGTTGGGCAGGCCTCGACGCAGGCCGGCATGCGGCCGACACGAGTGCGGTGTAGACAGTAGGTGCATTTCTCCATGACGCCTGTGGCACGCGGGCGGTTGGACAGGTAAGCCATGTTCGGGTTCAAGTCTTCCGCGGTCAGCCCCGGCTCGGCGAAGTTGAATCTTCTCGCCCAGTAGGGACAGGCTGCTTCGCAGTACCGGCACCCGATGCACCAGTCGTAGTCGATCACCGTGATGCCGTCCGGTTCCTGCCAGGTGGCTTCGACCGGGCACACCTTGACGCACGGCGGATTGGCGCACTGGTGACACTGCACCGGCATGTAGTAACTCTCGTGCTCGGGCACCCTCGGCGGATCGTAGTGATGGTCCGAGGTCTCCACGTCGATGCTGCCCTTTTCCATCTTGAGCACGCGGATGTACTGGATCTCGGGCGAGCGGGACTGGTTGTTCTCTTTGACGCAGGCATGCACGCAACGGCGACACCCGATGCAACGGCTGATATTGAGGGCGTACACGAATTCCACGCCCGTCATCGGCTTGACGTCGGCCACCTGCGGGTGGACGGCGTACCGTTTCTCAACCTCGCGAGAGATCCGCTCGAGCACGGTCTTCATTTCCTCGGGCGTCATCTCCTTGTAATGCTTCTGCAGCAGTTGTTCGAGTGTCGGTATGTGGTCCGGTGAGATGTTCCGCAGAGGCGAAAGCGCGGCCGCCACTGCCGCCGCGCCGGTGGCGGCGACGGCACTCTTGCGAATGAAACCACGGCGGGTCATTCCCGGAGTGCCAGGCGATGCGGCCTGCGATTCGTCCTGCCTGTCATTCGGACCGTTCATCCGTGACGTCCCTGCCTGACGGTGTCTGGCGATAGATCAACAATGGGTTCTTGGTCTTCTCGGTGCCCGCAGGATGATGCGTTTGATCGCCCATCCGTAGCGTATTGGGTCCCGGAGCCGGCTGCAGAGCCTGGAATGCCGGAGCGTGGGGGTCGTGACACTCGACACATTTCAAGCGTCGCCTCGGCCCGAGCGAGTCGTTCCAGTAACCGTCGGTTCGCCCGTGGACGTCGTGGGTCCAATCGCGATAGACCGGGCCGTGACACTTGGCGCACAGCAGCGGCGGCTGATCGAAGGGGATGGGGTCTCCCCGGTCGTCGGCGAACGCATTGCGGTCCTGACGGTTGTGACAGTTGAAACAACGTGCGTTAATGCCGTGCTCCAGCACGATGTGGCGATGCTGCGTCAACGGTCGATCCGTCTCAGGAGGTGAAGGAAAGAGATCGTGGCATTCGCTGCAGCGGTAGGTCATGCCGGCGATGAGGGTTTCAGGCTTGAGCATGGGGGATCGAACGGGCGTCGTATCGGTGGCCCACGCGGGGACGTCTGCTCTGGGCGGGATGGGTACGGCCTCTTGCCACGGGTCTGCCAGCAACAGGCCTGCCATGACAACCAACACGGCCGGCACAAACCAGAACGACCGGCTTCGTGCGGGTCCAGACCGTCCACGCCGTGTTGATTCGACTTCGACCACCTGCCAACTCCCGAGACAACCCGACGGGCGAATGCTCTTATACCGACGTGGCCCGGTTCATGTCAAACAGCCGAGCAAAAGAGATCGTTTTCAAAGGGCGGGATCTCCCGCGCGCGAAAAAGAGGAGTCGGCCCGGAAGGGATTCCGGGCCGAGCGGACGATGAACATGGTCTTCGGTTCCGCCTGCGGCGAGCAGATGGCCGTGCTCGCCCTTGATGATTCCGCCCATGTAATCGTAGAGGCGCTCGCGGAGATCGGCGGTGATCTGAGGCAAATGTGTACCAGGGGCTCGCGCCCCTGGCTACGAACCTGCGCCTCTTCGGGGCGGGGTCGGGCTAATGCGCGTGGGCCACTTCGTGCAGGGTTCGCTTGGACAGACTGCTGAGCCTCGGACTTGAGATTGGGAGATCTCAAATCGCAGATCCGGGTCTGGACCGCCGACCAAAACCCCACATAATCTTGGCCATGAGTACCGTATCTATCGTTGGTTGTGCGAGCTATGAGGCCGATGCGGTCGACGCCGCGGTTCGGCAGTCGCTCGATCACCTGGGCGGCATGTCCCGGTTCGTTCGGCCCGGCATGCGTGTTCTGCTCAAACCCAATCTGTTGGCCCCGCGGGCACCATCCGAGGCGACCACGACCCACCCGGCCGTCGTGGCGGCAGTCACCCGACTCGTGCAGGAGGCCGGCGGGATCGTAACCGCGGCCGACAGCCCGGGCGGCCCCTTCGTAGCGAGTTATCTGAAGGCCGTCTACGCCAAGACGGGGATGGAGCAGGTGGCGCGGGAAACCGGCCTGGTCCTCAACCACGACCTGGCAGACACGGAAGTGACCAACCCTTCGGGCAAGTTGCTCAAGCGAGTGCGCATCATCCGGGCCGTCGCCGAGGCGGATCTGGTGATCAACCTGCCCAAGCTCAAGACACACGGACAGATGGTCTATACCGGTGCGGTGAAAAACCTGTTCGGCGCGATCCCAGGCACGGACAAGATCGACCTTCACCTGCGAATGGCGGACTACCAGGCATTCGCCGATGCACTGATCGACATCTGCCTGGCTGCCAAGCCTGGTTTGAATCTGATGGATGCCGTGATCGGCATGGAAGGCGCGGGTCCTTCTGCCGGAGACCCTCGGCACCTGGGCCTGCTCCTGGCCGGCGAAGACCCCTTCTCGCTCGACTATGTCGCCGTGCGCATCCTCGGCGCCGACCCCATGCGAATACCAGTCATCAAGGCCGGTATCGAACGTAGCCTGTGTCCGGCAAGCCTTGACGACGTCACCATCATGGGCCGGTCCGTCGACGACGTTGGCGTCAAACGATTCGATATGCCCGCGCTGAACGAAACGCTTGCGATCACCTGGTCGCAAGGACGGCTGCTGGGTTGGTTGGCACAGTGGACCAAACCTCGCCCCGTCTTCAACCACGCGACCTGCACGGGCTGCAGTCTATGTGCCCGGAGTTGCCCGGCCCACGTGATCGCGATGGAGACCGGCAAACCCTGCGTTGATCTCAAGGGTTGCATCCGATGCTTCTGCTGCCAGGAGCTTTGTCCTGCAAAGGCGATCACGATCCGCAGATTGAGACCATTCGTTGCCGCGGTCTTCAGGATCGTGTACTTCGCCCTGTCCATGATCTCTTCCAGACTGCATCGCCGGAAGAGCGCACCATGACAGGGCTGAGCCGAAACGGACAATGGCGGCGGTCGGGGACCAACACTTCGAGGCACGCACTCAATCGGTACAATGCGGATCCGCCGGCGTCCCCGGACCGCTGAGACAGCGCTGAACAAACCCCAGATCCGTTTGGTCCACGTCGCCGTCGCAGTCAATATCCGCTTCTTGGCAGCAGTCTTCAACGCAGGGAGACCGCAGGCGTCAGGATCGATTGCTGAGACACTGCGCAACCAGCCCTGTCCGGGTGATGCCCTTCTTCCAGGCGATAGTGAACCCACAGAGCTAGGCCGCTCGAGAAAGGGGCCAGACACGCCAAGAGCAATCCAGAAATCGAGGATCGATGATGCCGCGCGCTCGTATTGCAGTGCACACAAGACCAGACAGGTTTCAAGTTGTCTGGGCGTTCTTCAGGACAAGAAAGCGTAACTATTTTTCACACAAGGTTTTACGGCCGTATGAAAGGGTGGCTGACCGGTTTGTATGGCACTTGGCGGCCCTGGCCGCGACACTTGCGTGGGTCTCAAGGGGGTAGAGGCGACCGTCGCTTTGGACTCCCGCGAATCTTCTGATCGGCCTGCGGCCCAGATGTTGTTTTTCTTTGCCAAAGAGTCGATTATCTTGACGGCCATGCGCATACGTATTATCTTTTAGTAAGTCGTAACACTACGGGCCCCGGTCTCGCGTTGATTCCGGCCGCCTGGAGCGGAAGGAACAAGGAGACGACAGATGGACTCCCGAATTGCGCGATGGCTTGCGATTGTAGCATTGGTCTGTGCGTGGGCGACTGCGACAACCGCACAGGAGCCGGACTGGGCATCGATGGTTTACACGCCCCACCAGGATTACCAGGCCGTCGACGCTAATGGGCAAGGTACCTTTCCCACCACCTCACCCATCAAGATGAAAGGCGTAATCCTGAATCGTCCCTCCGATATGTTGAACCCCACACCCGGTTTCGATCCTTACATGGGCGGTCAGTGGCAGCGGTTCATTCAGACCATCGACGGGGGTGATTTCGGCGGCACTGCGTTGTACATGGGTCAGAACATCGGCAAGAACGTCGGGAATCATCCGGCCGGCAGCTATACGGATGCAGAGTGGCTCGCCGAGCTGGATCGCCTGAACCATGACCCGATCACCGGTCGCGCCTTCCGATCAGGCGACTTGGTCGAAGTGCGAGCCCGGGCGCCGGGTCTCTTCTTCCGCGGCAAGACCAACATCAACGAGCAGCACCAGAAGACGACACTGGCGGATTTCGACGTGGTTCTCCTGCAGCCAAACTACACGCTGCCTGCACCGCAGACGATCACGCTCGCGGATGTAAAAGATTCGGTTGATGAGTTCATCTTCGATCAGTCGCGCGCGACGGGCGCGGAGCACTACCAAGGCAGCTTCGTGCGATTCGAAGACGTGCAATTCACCGCCGGCACCTGGGGCCCCAATCAATCGATGACCATCACCGACGGCGCGGGGCGGACGCTGCCCGTCCTGCTCGGGTTCGGCAGCGGTTTTACGGAGTATCCGTCACCGACCGGGTCTTTCGATATCGTGGGTGTTTTCGATCAAGAAGACAAGATCTCCACCGACGGATGGAAGGGCGGCTATCGGCTGTGGGTGATGGACTACGATGGCGACCAGTTCGTGCTCTACCGATACGTCAAACCCGATTTCGATCGGGATGGCGACGTGGATGAGACCGACCTCGATCACTTTGAGGCCTGTGCCTCCGCCCCGGGAATCGAGCAGACCGATCCGTCCTGCCTGAATGCCGACTTCGATGACGACAGCGACGTGGACCAGAGCGACTTCGGCGTGCTTCAGAGGTGTTTCTCCGGCAGCGATGGACTGCCGGACCCGACCTGTGATCGTTGAGGTGTGCCGGATGATGCACAACAAACAGGGGACTCGATCGACTGGGCCTCGCGACGCCGCCGGCCGCGTGCGGAACGTCGTCGTCGGGGGCTTCAGTCTGATCGAGGTACTTGTGGTGGTTGCGATCCTGGGCCTGCTGGTGGCCATACTGCTCCCGTCGTTGGCAAGGGCGAAACTTCGATCCAGGGTCGTGGTCGTGCATTCCGACTTGCGGCAGGTCACTGTGGCCCTGGACGCGTATGCATTGGAGCATAAAGACCGCCTGCCGCCGACGCGGCAATCCTGCGGGACAGACATCCTGTATCAGTTGCCCTTCGAGCTGGCGACAAAGAAATACCTGCCGAAAAGCCCGGACAAGCTCAAGCGAGCGTATCTGGAGGACCCGTTCAACCCGGGTCAGACGTATCGCTATCGGGCTCCCGGACCGGTTTGGCAGAACGGGGTTCTCATGGATTTTCCGGACAGCACGTGGCGACCGCGTGCGCAGATCTGGGTGCCCGATGACGCACCCAATTGTGAAAGCCCCGACGGGGACTACTACGCCGATCGCAACGGCGAACCGAAGAGCCCCGTGACCTATGCCGTCTGGAGCGTCGGCCCGGACCCGCAGTCGCCGAAATTCCCGCGCTGGGAAGATGGTACGATTGACGAAGCGAAACTCCCGTTGCCCAAGTCCTGCTGGTTGCTCAACGATGGCCGTCCGACCGGGCTCATTACCCACTTCAGAGCCCGCAAAGGTGTGACTCACATGAGTCCGTGACCTGCCGTTTTGTCCCCGGCGGATGACGAGGGCGAATGACAAGGATGGTCATCGAGACGGAAACTGAGATAATGTGAAAAATGCCTTTCAGGCATCTGCTTGATTGGCGAGATCGGAGGACGCGTGAATTTCTACACGAGCAAGTGCGTGGAAGACCCGGATTGGGTTGTGCGAGCAGCCTTGTTTCACGGGCACCTGGGGCCTTGGCTAATCGCTGGGGCGATGGTCGGACACGATGCCATCCGCAAACTGGAGACACCTGGACAGTGGAAAATCAACGTGACGTGTTGGATGCCGGCCGACAAGCACCGGACGCCGTTCACCTGCATCCTCGACGGGTTGCAGGCAGGTTGCGGGGCGACGATGGGCAAACGGAACCTCTGGTTGAGGGAATCGCATGAAGTCCTCGCCGATGGCTGGCCCGTGGTTCATGTCGTCAGATTGCCCGAAAGTGATCGACCCGCCGAAGGGCTCAGCTACACCGCCACGTGTGCTCTTCACGGCTGGATGGAGAACCTCAAACCCGAGCGCATGGAAGAGGCCTCCAGGGAGCTGGCTCGTGAGGATGTGGCGAATCTGTTTCGCATTACATCCATGCGTGAGAGGGAGTTTGCCTGGGTTGGCTGTGCCTCAGCCGGCCAAACGGGTACCACGACACGATGAATCGCCGATCAGCCATCCGGACACTCGTGTTTCTCCATCTGTCATGCGCCGTCGTAATGGCCTTTGGCTGCGAACGATCGGCCACCCCGGCCGGCACGCTGCCGCCCAACCCACTCGCCCATGTGGCGGCCAGCAACTCTTATCTCGAAGCGGCATTGATCGATCTGGTTGGCGAGGGCTCCCAGCCGTTGCGATTGGCCGAGCCGGGTATGTGTCCGGGCCATTTCGATATTCGACCGAGCCAGGTCTCGGCGCTGCGGGCCTGTCGCGTGCTTGTGCGCTTTGATTTTCAGCAGTCCCTGGATGACAAACTGAGGCCGCTTTCCCGCGACGGCCTGCAGATCGCATCCATTCGCCCGGCAGGCGGCTTGTGTGAACCGTCGAGCTACCTGGCAACCTGCCGCCAGGTGGCTGAGCCGCTTGTCGACGCGGGTATCCTGTCGGCCGAAGCCGTGCAACGGCGAATCGCAGAGATTGAGTCACGCATGGGCGAGCATGAGCAGTGGTGTCGTCGGCAGATGCGGCAGGCTGCTCTGGAGGGAAAAAACGCCGTGTGCAGCCCACGTCAGGAAGCCTTCTGCCGTTGGCTGGGGCTGAACGTGGTGGCCACCTTCGCGGGCGCCGACTCCGCATCGATCGGCGATATCGAGACTGCCATCCGCGAAGGTGAACACGCCAAGGTTGGCATCGTGGTCGCCAACCTGCCGGAGGGACGGCGGTTGGCTGATGCACTCGGGCAGCGACTCGGAGCGAAGGTCGTGGTTTTCGGCAACTTCCCGGACGGCGCCGGCGGAAAGGCCTCCTTCGACGCATTGATGACGGCCAATGTCACCTCGCTGGTCAAGGCGGCGACTCCTTGAGTGATACGGCAATCACGATTCGCGATCTGATCGTTCGAGCCGGCCGCAAGAGCATCCTGGCAATAGAGGATCTGCAAATCCCCAAAGGACAGTTCATTGGGGTCCTTGGCCCGAACGGCGCCGGCAAGAGCACCTTGCTCCGCTGTCTGCTGGGCCTTCAGCGGCATGCCTGCGGCCGGATGACGGTCCTTGGCGAGCCTCTCGCGCGACTGAGCATGCGGGGTCTCGGGTTGCTGCGACGGCGGATCGGATACGTTCCGCAACTGATTTCGTTGCCGGGCGAGATTCCGCTGACCGTGCGAGAGGTCATCTCCATCGGCCGAACGGGAATCGCCGGCCTGCTCCGGCCGCTGCGGACCGATGATTGGCGAATCATCGATGAGTGGATCGAGCGCCTGGGGCTTGCCTCGCTGGCCCGTCGGGGATACGGCGAGATCTCAGGCGGCCAGCAGCGCAAGGTCCTGATTGCCCGAACCATGGTTCAGCAACCCGAGATCCTGCTGCTGGACGAGCCGACCGCCAATCTGGATCTCGGCTGGCGCGAGCGGATCGTCACGATTGTCAAGGATCTTTATGCGTCGTCCGGCATGACGGTCATTCTGGTCAGTCATGACCTGGAGGTGCTGCCGTCGGTTTGCGGCCGGGTAATCCTGTTGCAGACGGGCCGACTTGTTGCCGACGGTTCCCCTGATGAGGTGCTCACCGACCAGTGCCTGGAGATGCTTTACGGTCCGGGCTTGACCGTCCTCAAGCACGGCAGCCGACTGCTGGCCGTGCCGGCGGAGGTGCTCCGTGCTTGACTTCGTCTTCTGGGCACCGGTGCTGGTCAGCGGAGCCTTAGCCGGATCGTCGAGCGGCCTGCTCAGCGTGCTGGTGGTCGGCGCGAGGATTCCGTTTCTAGGTATCTGTGTGGCTCACGCCGCGTTGGCAGGGGCGGTGTTCGGAGCCTTGGCCGGTTTGGAGGGGCAATCGCTGCTTCTGCCCGCCATGGCTGCCGCCGTCGCAACCGCCGTCGCGCTTGGGCTGGCCGACCCGCGGAAGATTCGAATGGACACGAACGTCGTTCTGGGCCTGCTCTTCTCACTCACTATGGGGCTGGCATTCCTCGGTTTCGGGTTATTCGCCGTGTTCGGTCGCAGCGACAACGACGTACGCAGCTTGCTGTGGGGGAGCCTGGCATACTGTCGATGGGCCGACGTCGTTCTGATGGCGATCGCATCGGTCAGTCTGCTGGCTTTTGTTATGCTCTTCGGCAAGGAGATGCGGGCGATCATCTTCTCGCGGCAGGATGCACTCGCGGCGGGGATTCACGCAACGGCCGTCTGGACCGGCTTCCTGGTTCTCGCGGCCATCTTGGTGACGGTCAACTTCCAGACGGTCGGCGGCCTGATGATCTATAGTCTGATCACCAACCCGGCGGCGGCCGCCTTCCAACTGGTGCGAGGCATGGGCAGGGCGGCAGTGGTTGCCACGCTGCTCGGGGGCGTCAGCGGACTCGGGGGTTTCCTGATCGCCGCCGCCACCGACATGCCGGCCGGTGCGGTGATCGTCATTCTCTCATCACTCCTCGTCGCGGCGGCGATCCTGCTGCGGCGAATCAGGGAATCGCGGTAAGCCGACGACCACCTGCGCTTCAAGTGCTCCGCTCCGGGAGCGGTCTGACTCCGCCTCCGGGCGGACTCCCGTGTCGGGCAGAGCCGCTGAAGATCCCACCCGATCTCGTTTGACTGGCCGCGCACCTCTCCTTTACGCTGCTTGAGCTTCCCGTGGGCACCGCCCCGGTGCACCGGTTGTTGTGCATTGGCCGGTGGTCGGGGCATATTGGGAAACCCAACGCGGGCACCGACAGCGATTGAGAAGGAGGCATGCGTGAGTTCCAGCCACGAGGCACCCGGCCTTGCCGGCCGTCTGGACAGACTCTACGAATTCGAGCGGGCGCCGGTCACGACGGACAGGTTGCACGACGGGAGATACTTCGCCGGGCTGTTTGCCGGTGAGCACGTCGCCGCGACCGAGTTCGTCATCGGGGCCTTGTTCGTCCAGTGGGGAGCCAGTGCTCGGAACCTGGTCCTCGGGTTGCTCCTGGGCAACCTGCTCGCGGTGTTGAGCTGGGCGTTCATCTGCGCCCCCATTGCGGTCCGCACCCGGTTGACGCTTTACTGGTACGCTCGCCAGGTCATCGGACCGGGCCTGACGGTGGTCTACAACTTCATCAGCGGCATCCTCTACTGCTGCCTGGCGGCGGCCATGATCGGCGTGTCCGCCTCGGCGGTGATCCTTGGTCTCTCGCGATTCGGCGTGCATATCAGGCATCCCGCGCTGACCGATGTGTGCCCCAACAGTGTGGGATGGGTCGTGGTTGTTCTGGTTGTCGGCTCGGTGACGACCGTTGTGGCGATCGCGGGGTTCAAGAAACTCAGCCAGTTCGCCGGCGTCTGCTCGCCGTGGATGTTCCTCGTTTTCATCGCCGGCGCGATAGCGACTCTTCCTCGTCTGGGCGACGTGCACAGCCTGGACGACTTCTGGCAAATCGCCGAAACGAGGATCTGGCTGGAGACGCCCAGGGCCGGCACCGAGCGACTTGGCTTCTGGCACATCACTTTCTTCGCCTGGTTCTGCAACCTGGCCATGCATGTGGGCCTGTCCGACATGGCCATCTTTCGCTATGCCCGCCGCTGGACATACGGATTCTACTCCGCCTTCGGGATGTACCTGGGCCACTACCTGGCCTGGATTTGCGCCGGCATCATGGGTGCGGCGGTCAGCGAGGGGCTGAATCCCGGCGAAATGGCCGACCTTGCGGCGGGTGTGCCGGGCGTGCTGGCGGTTTTGCTGGCAGGTTGGACGACCGCCAACCCGACGATCTACCGCGCCGGGCTGGCCCTGCAGATCATCACGCCAAACTGGCCTCGCTGGAAGGTGACGCTCTTGGCGGGAGCGGTCACGACAATCGTCGGCCTGTCCCCGGCCATCTTCATGAAGCTGTTGAATTTCGTGGCCATCTACGGTCTTGTGCTGATGCCCATCGGGGCGGTGATCTTCGCCGAGCACTGGCTTTTCCCGAAGATGGGCCTGATCCAGTACTGGACCGAGCGGCGCCGTCTCAGCGTGAACCCGCCCGCCTTGATCGCCTGGCTGACCGTGCTGGTCCTCTGTTTCCCAATTGAGGATTTCACGGCCGGGCGGGTCAGGTCTCCGATGGATTTGATGGGCGTCGGGCTGTTCTTCCGCTGGCTGCCGGCGTGGTTTGTCACGGTGATCGTCTACCTTCTGCTCTGTCGTCTGATGCCCGGCGCGCGGCGACAGCCCGGTGAGCAGGCCGAAGTCAGACGTGAAGCCCAGACAGGGATCACCGGGCCGACTGCGGTCCGGCCGCCCGAACCGTTGCCGCCGATTGCGTGGATCGGCGGGACGCTTGCCATCCTCGCACTGATGGCCTGCCTGGTCTTGCCCCTGTTGGTTTTCATTGGCGGGTCAGACCCGTCTGCGTACCAGCGGAACATGGGCTCGTACAAGACCGGCCTGATGGTCGCCACCGTGGCCTACTTCATCGGCGGCATCATTTGGATGGTTGAGCGGGAAAGGACGCGAGGCGAAAAATGAGGTATGAAGGCAGAAGGTCGCCGGAAGCGACTTGCCGTGGCGAGATGAATCCGTCGCCGCAGGTTTCTCGCACGACCGAGGCAGCGAGGAAATGGCCAATGCCAAAATTCCAATGCCCAAAGAAAGCCCAAATCCGAATGCCCAAGGTATGAGACCTCTTGTGCGGTTTCTGGCTCTTGGAGCAGTCCCGGTAGTCTGCTTATTGCCGATTCTGTCGCTGGCTGAGGTGCAGACTCGACCCTCGTCGCAGCAGCCGCGTCTGCGCGTCGTCACCTGGAATATCCACGGATGTACCGCCGGTGTCGACGGGATCGTGGATGAACTCAGGAAGATCGATGCCGACATCATTTGCCTGCAAGAAGCCGAGGTGGGGACGGCCCGCGCCGAGGGTGCCGATCAGGCTGCCCTGATCGCAGAGCGATTGGGCATGAAGCAGTATTCTGCCGGCTCGCGTTTCGCGGAAGGAGGAGGCGAGCAGCGCATGGCGATTCTCGCCCGAGGCGAGTTGGAGCAGACCGGCCCGCTCGACGCCGGCACGGGACGCGTCTACGGCGTCTCCGCTGTGACCCGCTGGAACGGCAGGCCTTTGCGTGTCGTATCAATCCATCTGACCAGCACGTATCGCGTCGACCTGCGACACGCCGCCGAGACCAGCCGGGCGAGATTCAAGGAAGCCTCGGATCTGGCCGCGCGACTCAAGAAATGGACGGAGGATGTGGTGGTTGCGGGCGACTTCAACGCCATCCCTGGCTCGCCGGAACACGTGGCCTTGGCCGGCGGACTCAAACGCGTCCCGACCACCCAGCCGACTTTTCCCAGCGACCGGCCCCGACTCCCGATCGACCATATGTATCTTTCTGACGGACTTCGCGCTGATCGTCGGGTTGTCCGCGACTCACTCGCCTCCGATCACCGAGCGGTGGTCGTCGAACTCACGGCCGTGCGCGGACCAGATTCCCGACCGGCGGACACAGCACCGGTCACTCAGGGAACCGGGTCCTCGATCCATCGACGATAGCAGGGTACGCACAAGTGGATGATCAGCCGCCGATGGACCTGGTCCATCGCTTCCTGCGCCGACAACCGGTCGAGGCTTTCGACAAGCCGGTCAATCTCTGCCCGCAGATCGCGTTTCAGATCATCTTCTGTGATCACCGGGGGCGTAGGGTCGGCCAAGGCGTCGATCCGCACGACGTAGAGATCACCACGGCCGGGATGGAGTTCGGCGCCGCAGGAATGGCAGAGCAGGGTCGCGTCGTCGGCCATGGATGCCATTGTACGTCAACCGGCGATTCTCTCCCACGTGGCGGGGCGGATGACGTGCCGCATTCTCCGCCCGTGCCCCCCAGCAGCCAATCCTCCGTCTGCATTGACTCGTCTTTCGGCCGGCGTTATTCTCTCCGCGATCGTGTCGCCTGCTGCGTCAACCCGGATCGCTATCGGTCAGGCGGAATGGCCCCTTTGCCGCTGGTGGCGGGGTTGGCACCTGGGCGGGCGAGAGACAGGCAACGGAGACGCGGTACCCCTCTTGGACCCCGAACCGAGGAGAAGGTCAGGGCAATGAGCAAAACATCATCTGTCGAGAAAGCCTACGAGCTAGCCAAAGAGCGTTATGCCGAGATCGGAGTCAACACCGATAAGGTTATGACCGCACTGAAGAAGATCCCCATCTCACTGCACTGCTGGCAGGGTGATGACGTCGGCGGTTTCGAGAGCACGGCCGGCCTCACCGGCGGCGGCATCCAGGCGACCGGCAACTACCCCGGGAAAGCCCGCACGGCCGACGAGCTGCGAGCCGATCTTGATGTGGTGTACGGCATGCTCCCCGGCAAACATCGCCTCAACCTGCATGCCATTTACCTCGAGGCCGCAAAGAGGGTCGAACGCACCGACATCGAGCCGAAGCATTTCGCCAACTGGGTGGACTGGGCCAAGGGCAAGCTCCACGGGTTGGACTTCAACCCGACGTACTTCTCGCATCCCAAGGCCGCCGACGGGTTCACGCTCTCACACCCGGATCAGGGCATCCGCAAGTTCTGGATCCAGCACGGCATCGCCTGCCGCAAGATCGGCGAGTCGTTCGGCAAGAAACTCGGCACGACCTGCGTGACCAACTTCTGGATTCCAGACGGGTACAAGGACATCACTGTCGATAAGAAAGCCCCGCGCGATCGGCTGGTCAAGTCGCTCGATGCGATCTTCGCCGACAAGATCAGCCCGAAACACAACCTCGATGCCGTCGAAGGCAAGCTGTTCGGCATCGGTGCGGAGAGCTACACCGTCGGCTCCCATGACTTCTATCTCGGCTATGCGATTTCGCGCGGCGTGTTGCTGACACTCGATGCCGGCCATTATCACCCGACCGAGGTGATCTCGACCAAGCTGACGGCGGTTCTCAGCTTCGCCAAGGAACTACTGCTCCACGTCAGCCGGCCGGTGCGCTGGGACAGCGACCACGTGGTGATTCTCGACGACGAACTCTACGCGATCACCCAGGAGATCGTCCGCAACGATTACACCAATAGGATCCACATCGGCCTGGACTATTTCGATGCGAGCATCAACCGCGTGGCTGCGTGGGTCATCGGTGCGCGAAACATGATCAAGGCCCTGCTGGCGGCTCTGCTGGAGCCGGCCGACCGGTTGCGCAAGTATGAGCTGTCCGGCGACTTCACTTCCCGTCTGGCCCTGCTCGAAGAGCACAAAACCCTGCCGTTCGGGGCGGTCTGGGACTACTACTGCCTGCAGGCCGGCGTGCCCGTCGGGGCCGAGTGGCTGGCCAAGGTCAAGGACTATGAGGCCAAGGTGCTCAGCAAGCGCTGAGCACTGGAATGACCAATGTCGAAGTCCCAATGACCAGTCAATGACGAATGACGAAATCCGAATGACGAAGGGAACCCGGAATCCGAATCACGAGACTAGGCCCATCCCAGCCCGTCGGTTATTTCGCTTGGGCCTTCGGACTTGGTCATTCTTTGGTCATTGGAGCTTGGACATTGGAATTTCAACAAGGAGTGCTCCATGGAACCCAACCCCGCATTAGGCGTGATGATCTTCGTTCTCGGCGGTCTGGCCGGGGCGATCTTCTATCTTCCGTTCAAGAAGGTCAGGAACTGGGCTTGGGAAAGCTATTGGATGATCTACGCGATCGCCGGCCTGATCGTCGTGCCGTGGGTGTTGGCCCTTTCCACCTCGCCGAACGTGGTGGCCGTGCTGCGGCAGTCTCCGAGTACGGTTCTGGCTTCCTGCTTCGGCTACGGGGCCTTGTGGGGTCTTGGCGGCTTCACCTGGGGGCTGATGATCCGTTACCTCGGCGTCGGCCTCGGTCTGGCGATCGGCTGCGGCCTGTGCTCGGCCACGGGCACCCTGATTCCGCCGATCATCAAGGGCAATCTGGAGCAACTCTATTCCACGGCTTCCGCCCAGGCGGCACTGGTGGGTGTGGCGGTCTCCTTGCTGGGCATCGTCCTTGTCGGTCTGGCGGGCATGTCCAAGGAGAGTGAGCTGCCGGAGGAAGAGAAGAAGAAGGCCGTGGCCGAGTATAACTTCAAGAAGGGCATCATCATTGCGATCTTCTCCGGCCTCGCGAGTTCGGGTATGAGCTTCGGCCTCCAGGGAGGTCAGATCACGGAGTACAAGGCCCGGTTCGGCTCGCAGACACGGTTGGTCAAATCGGAAGATGCAGTTGTTCCTCCCACGGATTTGGTCGGTGCGGCAGGCGTATTCTACGACAAGGATGCCAAAACCTGGGTCGCCCCCCGTGCCTCCGAGGGGGAATCCACCACTTCCCAGACTTGGCGCGGCATGCCGATTCTGGTCGTTGTTCTGGCCGGCGGATTCGTAGTCAACTTCCTCTATTGCCTCTACCTGAATCTCAAGAACAAGACCGTGGGCGACTACGCCAAGAAAGACACGCCCTTGGTCGGCAACCTGTTCTTCGCCGGTCTGGCCGGGGCGATCTGGTGCTGCCAGTTCATCTGCTTCAAGACCGGCGAGCCGGCCATGGGCCAGAGGGCATACATCGGCTGGGCGGTCCTCATGGCCAGTGCGATTCTGTTCAGTACCCTGCTGGGCATTCTGCTCGGAGAATGGAACGGCACGAGCAAGCGGACCCGCACACGCTTGGCAGCGGGCCTGGTCTTGCTGATCGTCTCGTCGGTCATTGCTGGTATCAGCGGTTACCTGAAAACGACCTGACAGCCCTGCCAAAGTAGACATTGAGCGTGGCGACAGTGACCCGCCATTCGTCGGGCGGCGCAGGCTCGCTGGCCGGTGGCCGACGCGGGCATTGTCGTGATCGTCGCGGCAGGGGCCTGCTGTCCGGCTCCAAAGCCTGATGTCAGCAGTACCATGAGCGCAAAGAGGATCATCTGTCCCTCTACGATACAACGTCGGCGCAGGAATCGTCTCCGACGCCGATCAATGCTCCGTGCTTGCCGATATACCCAAACCTAAGAGCTAATAGCTTCACTTCCCCTTCCTCTTCGCCTTCGTCGCTGCGTTCAGGTCGATACCCAGCTCGTCAAGCTGCTTGCCATCCACTTCGCTGGGGCATTCGGTGAGCGGGCAGAAGGCCTTCTGCGTCTTCGGGAACGCGGTCACTTCGCGGATACTCGAGAGGTTGGCCAGCAGCATCGCCATGCGGTCCAGCCCCAGAGCCAGGCCGCCGTGGGGCGGGGCTCCGTACTGCAGAGCAGTCAGCAGGTGCGTGAACTTGGCCATGGCCTGCTCGTCGCTGAGGCCCAGCATGCGGAAGATCCGACTCTGCACGCTGCGATCGTGGATACGAATCGAGCCGCTGCCCAGCTCTACGCCGTTGAGCACGATATCGTAGCACTTGGCCCGCACCGCGCCCGGGTCGCTCTCCAGGATCGGCAGGTCCTCGTCGTGCGGCATGGTGAACGGGTGGTGCATGAAGACCCACCGTTTTTCATCGTCCGACCACTCGAACGCGGGCATGTCGATGATCCAGAGGAACTCCCAGCGGTCCTGGGGGATCATCTTTCGGCGCTCGGCCAGCGTGGTCCGCAGCCAGTTGAGATGCTTGCACACGTCGGCAAACTTGCCGGCCGCAAAGAAGATCATGTCGCCGCTGCTCGCCCCGGCCACCCGAATCAGCTCGCTGCCCAGCTCGCCGGGGAAGAACTTGGCCGTGCCGGTCTGGACCTCGAGCTTGCCGCCCGCGCCGGCTACGACCTTGCACAACGGCAGGCCGCCCGCACCGATACCCTGGATCTCGGCGGTCAGGCCATCGCTCTCCTTGCGGGTCATCTCGGCCCCGCCGGGCAGACAGATGGCCTTGACCACACCGCCCTTGGCGATGGCGTCGGTGAATACCTTGAATTCGGTCTTCTTGGCCACCTCGCTCACGTCGATCAGCTTCAAGTCGTAACGGAGGTCCGGCTTGTCGCTGCCGTAGTCGCGCATGGCATCGTCATACGCCATCCGCCGGAACGGAGTCGGAACATCCGCCCCGATTACCTGCTTCCACACGTAAGAAAGCGACCGCTCGACGACATCGAGCACGTTGTCCACGTCCACGAAGGCCATCTCCAGGTCCACCTGGGTGAACTCCGGCTGGCGGTCGGCGCGAAGATCCTCATCGCGGAAGCAGCGGGCGATCTGCATGTAGCGGTCGAAGCCGCTGATCATCAGAAGCTGCTTGAAAAGCTGCGGCGATTGCGGCAGGGCGTAGAATTGTCCCGGCCAGACGCGTGAGGGTACGAGATAGTCGCGGGCCCCCTCGGGCGTTGACTTGGTCAGGATCGGCGTCTCGATATCCAGGAAACCCTCGTTGTAGTAAAACTCGCGAAAGGCCTGCAAGACCTTGTGTCGCGTGATGATTCCCTTCTGCATCGGGCCGCGCCGCAAGTCCAGGAATCGGTACTTGAGGCGCAGGTCCTCGTTGGCCTCCACGTGGTCGGCCACCTCAAACGGCGGCGTGAGCGACTTGTTGAGCAGTTGCACCTCATGCACGCTGACCTCGATTTCTCCGGTAGGCAGCTTGGGGTTGACGTTTTCGCCTCGGCTGATGACCTCGCCGCGCACGGCAATGACGTCCTCTTTGCGCAGAGTGCGGGCCAGTTTGGTCGCGTCGGGATCGGTGTCCACGTTGAACCGGCACTGGGTCAGGCCGCCGCGATCGCGCAGGTCGATGAATACCAGGTTGTCGCCATGATCGCGGTAGTTGTTCACCCAACCGGCGAGAATGACGGACTGACCTACATCAGCAGCACGCAAGGTGCCGCAGTCACAAGTACGCTTGTTATATGCAATCGCCACGGAACGTCTCCTGTTGTGTCTAAACCGGGCCGGGGGCCTTTTGCGCACCGACGGCCGGCGAAAATCAAACCAGAATCGGGCAGTTTACGGATTCATGAGCCGCCGGGCCACTGAACACCGGCAGAGAAGGCGGCAAACGGGTCGGCCGGCGCTTGGAGACAGGGTCATGGACGGTTGAAGCGGCAACCGACAGGCCCGCCCGAGCGCACGGCCATTCGGTCGCCGATGATCCTCCGTATGCATGTCAGATCTGATGCCATGACAAGAGCATCCTATCACGGCAGCTACCCCTGAGGCAATCCCACCTTCCACCCGCAAGGGGCGTCCGACTCGGCCGGCCGGCCATGATCCGGTCTTGGCATTAAACATAACTCTTTGTATGCAATGGACTTACAAGTTGCCATGTCAGATGCTTCGTCCAGAGAAATCAGCAACCACACGGCACAAATCGCACACAGGTCCGGCCTGTCGAGCCCGTCTTGCTTTCGGCGCAGGGGTACCGCATAATAGTGGGTTCCCATTCAGGGCAGGGATAGCACCCTGTGCAGGGGGACTATGCAACGGGCATTGACCGCCGGCGGCCTTCGCCGCGCGGGCGGGTGAATCGGTTTTGTTAAGTTGGTGAGGTAGCACTCGAAATGGCGTTCAAGAAGTGGACGGCTTCGGCCCGACAACTGCGGCCGGATCCTCGGTTCAACAGCAAGCTGGTCAGCAAGTTCATCAACTGCCTGATGTATGACGGCAAGAAGGCGGTGGCGACACGCGTGTTCTACGACGCCATGGATATCGTGGCCAAGCGCGTGAAGGATCATAGCCCGATCGAGGTTTTCGAAACCGCCCTCAACAACGTCAAGCCCAGCATCGAGGTCCGGAGCAAGCGCGTCGGCGGCTCGAACTACCAGGTGCCTCGCCCGGTGAATCGCAAGCGCCAGCAGTCGCTGGCCATCCGCTGGCTGCTCGAGGCCACCCGCGGCCGCAAGGGCAAACCCACGTGTGAAGGGCTGGCCGCCGAGGTGATCGATGCCTTCAAGGGCGAGGGCACGGCGATCACCACTCGCGAGAACGTGCACCGCATGGCCGAGGCCAACAAGGCCTTCTCCCACTTCGCCTGGTAACGCCAACGGGCGTCGAGTCGAGATTGACAGAGACTCTGGACGGCCGGGAGACGGATGTTTCCCGGCCGTTTTCTTGCGCTGCTGCTTCCCATAGAATAGCGAACATGAGTGATTCGGTCCAGGAAAGACTCACCCGGTCAACGGATTGCGAGATTCGATTTGACCATCTGGCGCGTCTGCTCTATGCGTGTGATGCTTCGATTTACCAGATCATGCCCCTGGGCGTGGCCTTTCCGCGAACCGCGGCCCAGGCGGCAAGCCTCATGCGGGCTGCGGCGGAGGCGGAGGTGACGGTCATACCGCGCGGGGCGGGCACGGGACTGGCCGGCGCGACCGTCGGCGAGGGCCTGGTCGTGGATTTCTCGCGATACAACCGGCGCATCAGCGAGTTCGACCGCGACAAGGGCAGCATCAGGGTCGATCCGGGCGTGGTGCTCGATCAGCTCAACGCATATCTTAAGCCGCATGGTCTGTGGTTCGGACCCGACGTGGCCACCAGTGCCCGGGCAACGCTCGGTGGCATGATCGCCAACAACTCGTCCGGCGCCCACGCCCCGGTCTACGGAACCACCGATGACCATGTTCTCGCTCTCGACGTCGTCCTGGCCGACGGCACCACCGCCACGATCGGCATGGGTGGTGACGGCCTGCCCGAGCACCGGGCGGCCGTCGACCAGATCATCGATCGATGCGCCCGGCAGATCGAGGAGCGCTTCCCGCCGGTGCTCTGCAAGCGATGGCCGGGCTACGGTTTCGATCGCTACCTTCGCGACAGAGGCAACCTGACGCACCTGGTCAGCGCCAGCGAAGGCACGCTGGCTCTGATCACCTCGGCGGTGCTCAAGGTCGTGCCGATCCCCGGCCGCAAGCGGATGGGGTTGATCTTCTTCGACTCGGTCGAGGAGGCCTTGGCCGCCACCGTGGAGCTGGTCGATCTCAAGCCCGCGGCCATCGAGCACATCGACCGGCTCCTGTTCGACCAGACCAAGGGACAACTGGCCTTCAGGGCCGCCCGAGCGCTCCTGCGACTGGACGAAGACCCCTGCGAGGCCATCCTCTTCGTCAAGTTCTTTGGCGAGGATGCCGACAAGCTCAGCGAACTGGAGAAACGCAAGCTCGGTCGTCGTATCCTGATCTGCAAGGACGCGTCCGAGCAGGAACTCGCCATCTCCGTCCGCAAGCAGGGGTTGTCCTTGCTCGGGGCCTGCAAGGGGCCGGCCAAGCCCGTCCCGGGCATCGAGGACGCGTGCGTGGTGCCGGCGAGGCTGCCGGACTATGTGCGCGGAATGAAGGCCATCTTCGACAGACTCGGCCTGCAGGGCTCCTTCTATGGCCACGCCGCCTCGGGGCTCCTGCACATCCGGGCGAAGATCGATCTGCACAAGGCCGAAGACATCGCCAGGTATCGGCAGGTGGCCCAGGATGTGTCCGACCTCGTGCAAGAGTTCGGCGGGTCGCTGGCCGCCGAGCACGGCGTGGGCTTCGCGCGGGCCGAGTACATGCCCGACCACCTCGGGCCGGAGCTGACCGAGGCTACGCGCGAGATCAAGCGCTTGTTTGACCCGCGCGGTCTGCTTAACCCCGGCAAGGTCCTCCCGGACGGCGTTCACAGGATCGACACGCACCTGCGCTACGGGGCGGGGCATCAAATCGAATTGCCGTTTGAGCCGGTGTTCGGCCTCATCGAGCGAGACGAGTCGTTTGTCGGCAATCTCGAGCAGTGCAACGGTGTCGGCCTGTGCCGCAAGGATGCCCCGACCATGTGTCCGACGTTCCTGGCCACCGGCGACGAGCTGATGGTCACGCGCGGGCGGGCGAACATCATCCGGGCGGCCCTGGAACATCGGACGGAAAACGGCGACCCGCTCGACTCGCCGGAGCTCGATGCGGCGCTGAGCAACTGCCTCTCGTGCAAGGCGTGCAAGACCGAATGCCCGGCCAACGTGGACCTCGCCCTGCTCAAGGCGGAGATGAACCACGCCCGCCACGAGCGCGATGGTATTCCCCTGGTTGATGGCCTGATCTCGAACGCCGAACTGCTCGGCCGTCTCAACGCCGGGCTGCTCGCTCCGATCACCAACACGATCCTCAGAATGCGGCTCACGCGATGGCTGATGGAGAAAACGCTCGGCTTTGCCGCCGACCGCACTATGCCGCCGTATACCAGGCGGCGGTTCGACAAGTGGTTTGCCCGGCGGACCGACGTTCGCAAGGGCGTCCGCGGCAAGGTCATCCTGTGGGACGACTGCTGGGTGCGTTACAACGAGCCGAACATCGGCCAGGCGGCGGTGAAGGTGCTGGAGGCGGGCGGGTTCGACGTCGTGCTGCCCGACGGCCGCAAGTGCTGCGGTCGGCCGGCTTGCAGCCGCGGCGTGCTGAACCAGGTGCGCAACCTGGCCAACCACAACGTCGAGCTGTTCCGCACCCGCGGCGGGCGCGAGCCGATCATCTTCCTCGAGCCGTCGTGCTACACCATGTTCATCGACGAGTACCGGCAGTTGAAGATCCCTGGGGCCTCCGAGGTGGCCGCACGCTGCGTGCTGTTCGAGCAGTTCATGTTCGACCTGCTGCAGCGCAAACCGAACGCGATTCCATTCAAGAAGGGCGAACTCCAGATCGGCATCCACGGTCACTGCCACGCCAAGGCCCTGACCGACGTGAGCGTCATGCCCAAACTGGCCGAGAAGATCCCGGGAGCTGCGGCGAGGCTGCTCGACACAGGCTGCTGCGGCATGGCCGGGGTGTTCGGCATGCTCAAGAGCAAACAGGAGCTCTCGCGCAAGGTCGCCCAGAACCTGCTCGACAAAATCAACGCCATGGATCCGGGCGCGATCCTGGTCGCCTCGGGTACCAGTTGCCGCCACCAGATCAACCACTTCACCGATCGCCATCCGCTGCACATGGCGGAACTGCTGGCCAGCGCGATCTGACCGAACGGGCTTTTCAGATCTTGCGGCATGGCCTGCAGGCCGGCACAATGGCAGCGTGTTTCCATGCCTCGAAGGAGGTCGCTGATGCGAGGTTCGTTTGTATTCTGTGTTTCTGTTCGTTGCTTCAACTTATTGATTGCGTGCTGCTTGTTGCTTGGAATCCTGGTTTCACCAACAGCGGCGGCGGACGAAAGCCCATTGTGGAGCATCGCCTGGATCAGCGACACGCAGACACCGTCATGTGAGTGGATCACCGCGTTGTGCGCGAAGGTGAAGGCCGATCGGCCGAGCATGGTCATTCATACCGGCGACGTGCGGTTCGAATGGGCCAACCAGTGCGCGTGGAAAGACGTGCTCAACCTGCTGCGAATCTCTTCGCCGCCCATCGAGTTTCATCTCGCCCCCGGCAATCACGATCTGACCAACGAGATCCTCAAGAACCATCTTCGCCAGGCCGCGACGCGCGGGCTCTACCTGCTCGACACCGGCGCAACGGCCGAAGGGCAGGGTTACTATCACAACCGGGTGACGACCGACATCTCCGGCCCGGCGTGGCCGATCTGGAACCCCGAGGTGGCTGTGCATGCGGCCTGGCAGCCGGGTGCCCCCAAGGCCCCCTATCGCTACGTCTTCAAACGCGGCGGCATCCGCTTCATCGTGTGCGACTGTTACTACTCCGACGAGCAGCGCGACTGGGTCCGCAATCTCATCACCCAGAATGATGACGGTTCCGTCACGATCATCCTTCAGCACAAGCATGAGGTGGATCCGTTGGCCAAATACGTGGAAGGCCTCGACGGCAAGCACAACGTCAAGCTCATGCTTTCCGGCGACCACCACAATTACTGCTACGAACAGCGTCATGGGGTGACCTTCATCACCTCGGCCGGCATGGCCGAGGGAGCGAATCGGGATTCCGACGCTTTCACGCTGCGGGTGTACAAGGATCGTCTCAAGCTTGACCGGTATCTGCTGCCCAAGGGCAAGCCGGTCACGGCGATCGAGGGCCCGACGACGGTCTGGGAATGTGCGGGCCGTTTCTCGGAGTATCGCCGGCCGGAGTACCCCGTGGCGGGCTTATCCACCGAGCCGGCGCCGGCTCTGGGCACCGCGGTCGTTCCGACGCCCACACTGGCTCCCAACCTGCTCTTCAATGGCAACTTCGACAATCACATCTGGTACGAGCGCTATCGCGGCTGGTCGCCCAGCGGCTGGTACCAGTGGTTCACCTGCGGCGGGCACGCCCCCGAGCATGCGGTGGGCAAGGACATCCCGCATTCCGGCAAGGAATACGTTCGCATTCACATGTGGGCACATGCCTGGCGAGGCGGCGTGCTCCAGAATGTCCGCAACGTCGAACCCTGCCATTGGTACCGCCTGACCGCCTACGGCTGGTTCGCCAAAACGGTCGACAATCCCGATCCCAAGATCCGCATCGGCCTGGATCCGCTCGGCAAGCTCCGCGAGCAGTACGGCGTGAACGTGACCAGCCATCCCGCACCCGCGTACAACGAGTGCGTCGGAGACGATCCCAAGACGGCCGGTCCCGACTGGCCGGACATACCCGAAAGCACCGTGTGGTCCGACACTCACGATTATGACAAGTGGGGTTTGTTCGAGGTCATGGCCGAGGCGAGGTCCGACGTCGTCACTGCGATCCTTTATTGCGACCCTCGTCAGCGCACCGCCAATGAGCCTATCTACGAGATGAACTGGGACACTGTGGCTCTGCGCGAGGTGCCCTGGCCCACGCGGCGACTTGTGCCGGCGAATGCCGACCTGCCCGTCGAAGCACGCATCAAGAGTATGCTCCTGACCGTCCAGCGGGAACTGGGCACCGCCCAGTTGACCTGGGACACGCCGGTGCCCTGCGGGGCGTCGCAGGTGCTGTATCGGTTCCTGGATTCGGAGGCGGTCAATCATCTGCCGGACGGCGGCTCGCCCAAAACGATCCGCGAAGCAGAATTCCCCTTTGAAACCCCGATCGTCTACGAGCGGTCAGAGAAGTTTCATGGGATGGAGATTGGTCCGTTGACAATACCGGATGAGGCCGAAGAACTGCAGGTCGTCGCCCTCTCGCGGGCGCTCATCGACGGCGAATGCCGCACGCTGTGTTCTCCTCTGGCGAGGTTCAAGCTGCGGTAAAGTACTCTGAGATGTGGATTCTTCGTTGGAGTGCAGAGAGATGAGACTACCTTTTGTGTTCTCGATCGGATGCTTTGCCGGAAGCCTGGGCAAGCGAATGGCGGTGGCACTCGTTGTTGCCTGCATCCCGACAGGAACGGTCGGCTGTACGACGCCGGCGACACGGTTCGTCATCATCTCGGATCTGCACCCCGACCCGGGCGCATACGATCAACTGGAGGCGATGACCGATCATGTGATCAAACTGCGGCCGGCGCTGGCGGTCGTGCTCGGCGACATCGGCAACGATGCGGTGCCGGGGGTCAGCGAGAAAGAAATCGCCGCCATTCGCGTGTCGTTTAACCGCATGACTGCCGCCGGGATCGAAGTCTACCCCGTAATGGGCAACCATGATGTCCACCACCGCGTTCAGGATATCAAGGTCAACTGGTTCCTGAACCAGACGCCGCTGCCACTGAACCACTTGTTCGACGCGTCGGCCCGAACGCCGGCCTATCAAGCCTTCCAGGCCCGAGGTCCGTACAACTACTCGTTTAACCGCGGCGGACTGCACTTCGCGATCATCGATTCGAACATCCCCCCACCCAAGCCTGACTGGCCCGCCGAGCGCCTGGCCCGCGAACGACCACGATGGGAGGCCCATCTGCAATGGATGAAGGACGACCTCTGCCGCCACACCAACAACCCGCGGCGACTGCCGACACTCGTGTTTCTGCATGGCCCCGAGTATCTGACGGGCGATCGCGGAATGGATTCTCGGCCGCTGGGCCGCGTGCTCGAGGAGTGCCGCGAGCAGCAGACCGTCGTCGCCGCGTTTGGCGGGCACTGGCACAACGGGGCCAACCTGTCCGTCAAATGGGACCCAAACATTCAGGTCTACGCCACGCAAGCTTCTGGCCATCCGGCCAGCCGGCCGGTCGAATTCATCATCGCTGAGGTCACTGCTCAGGGCCTGACGCTGGAGCCTCGCGACTCACTGACCGGCCAACCGAGCACCGGCCCGGTGAAGTACCATGCCATTCCGGGGCGATTCACGGATCTGAAACGATGACAAGGGTTCAGGGTTCGGGGTTCAGGGTTCTGGGTTCAGTGAAGAGAAACTACAGAGTAGACGCGGGTCTCCCCAGGCGACACCTCTTCTGACCCGGGCGCACAGCTGATAGCTGACCGCTGAGAGCTGACAGCTTTCAACTCGTCATCGCAGTTTCTCCAGCAACCACAAAATATTCTTCGCCAGCTCATCGAGCGTGACCATCGCCTCCTGATCGCCGGCGATCTCACCCTCCCGCAGGCCGTGGCCGACGTTCCAATACGTGCTGCCGGGTACGACCATGCCGTTGATCAGGAACCACATGTTAAGCTGAGCAAAGGTGAACAGCTCGCCGGCCCGTCGGGCGGGTACGACGGCCGCACCGATCTTGCGAGCCAGAAACTGGTCGGTCACACGGCTGACGAAACCGACCCGGTCCATGTAAGCCTTGATCTGCCCGGTCACAGAACCGAAGTAGACCGGCGAGCCCAGCAGAATGACATCTGCCGCTCGCGAACGGTCGAGCAAGCCGTTGCAGGCGTCATCGTGTCCGTGGCACTGGCCGTCCTTCACCTCGGCACACACCATGCACGCCCGACACGGCGCGATGCCCATTTCCTCCAGGCAGACCTCGTCGATCTCGTGTCCCGCTTTCGACAGATGGCCGCAAATCCGCTGCAACATGAGGTGGGTGTTGCCTTGGGGCCTCGGACTTCCATTGACGCTCAGCACTCGCATGGTCGACTCCTTACCAAGAGCGGCTCCCGGAGCAGCACGGGGCGGCCTTCAACGCCGCTATTAGACCGGCAAGATGCCGGCCACACAACAGGACGGTGGGTGGTGTGCCTGCAGGGGGTGCATTCGCCAGACAGTGGCGGCTGGCAGAATGGGCAGGCGCCGTCGTGTGCCACGGCTGTGCCGGCAGTGCCCCCACTCCGCACTGCTCAGAGAGCAGTGGCACACGGACAAGACCTGCCCCTGAACAAAAGACCCACCTGCTTACAGGCTGCCGCCGCTCAGGGAGATTTGTACACGAAGCTGCGGGTTTGGATCGAGTCGAATGATCACATCGGCATTCGTCGCTGTCTCCCTCGCCGCGTCGATATTCAGCAAATCGTTGGTCTCGAATTTCTCATCGGCCTGCTCGGGCGACGCTCCGCCGCGGACGTGCCGCTCAATGATCCGTTCGCGGGCAAGGGCCGGGTTTGCCTCCAGGAAAAACTTCGGTTTCAACAGGGACGAGACCTTGTCCCATGGCGGCTGGGTGCTGAGCAGGAAGTTGCCCTCGACGAGCACGATCTGGGTTTGCGCGGCGATCCGAATGGCGTCGGGCACAGGGTCGTGCAACCTGCGATCATACGTCGGCAGGTTGACGAACCGGTGCATCGGCTGGAGCGATTCCAGCGCGGCGGCCAGGGCGCAGACGTCGAACGACTGCGGCCCGCCCTTGCGCTTGCGCAACGGGATGGGCTCTCCCTCTTCACCAGGCACGGTCTGTGTATCGAGAACGGCGTTCGGATAGTGCCATCCATCCATCCCCACGACGGCCAGCCGCCCGGACGGCCAGATACGGTCGCCCAGAAGCGCCACCGTGGCGGCGAACGTCGACTTGCCGCTGCCCGGTATCCCGGCCAAGCCGGCTAAAACACGCCGCCCGCCGACACGGTAGTTCGTCAGGATCGCCAGCAGCGGCAGATACACGCGATCGAGTTGCTCGGCCGTGATGTGAACGGTCACCTCATAACCGGCGACATTCAGCGCCCGGTCCCCGACCAGATCGTTCGCGAGCTCCGCCCAACCGGGGGGATAGACAAATGGGTTCTGAAGCCGATCGATGGCCATCGTTTCCGTCTGCTCAGACGCTCAGGGTCACCTGCTTGTTGCGCGCAGAAGCATGGCGCCTCACAATCGGTCCGACCACCGCCCTGACGAAATGATCGACCTGCTGCGACGCGAGCCCGACGAACCGCTTCGCGTCGAGGGCCTTGCGGAAGTCGACGTTCGCGAAGGCTTGGTCGTTCTGCAGCCTTTGTAGCAGATCGTTCGGACGACCATGCATCTTGACTTCTAATGCCGCGGCCTGGGAATGCCGTCGGATCAGTTCGTGCAGCGCCTGCCGGTCGCCGGTGCGAGTCTGCTTGCCCTTTGCGCTGCGTCCACCGGCGGTCGCGGCCATCAGGATCTCTTCCGTGGCCATGAAGGGCAGTTCCGCCCGCACATGTGCCCCGATCACTTTGGGGTAAACAACCATCCCACGAGAGACATCCGTCACCAGTCTCAAGATTCCGTCAACCGCCAGGAAGCTCTCCGGCGTCGTGAGTCGCTTGTTGGACGAATCGTCGAGCGTACGCTCGAACCACTGCTCGGCGGCCGTCTGGAAGGGCGATGACATGATCGAGATGACGTACCGAGCCAACCCTGTCATCCGCTCGCATCGCATCGGGTTGCGCTTGTACGCCATGGCCGACGAGCCGATCTGTGATTTCTCAAACGGCTCTTCGACTTCTTTCATGCCCGCCAGCAGTCGGATGTCGTTGGCGAACTTGTGGGCGCTGGCGGCGATCCCGGCCAGCGTGGCGGCCACCTGCGCGTCGATCTTGCGGGAGTAGGTCTGGCCGGTGACCGGCTCGACCTCCTTAAAGCCGAGCTTGCGGGTGACGATCTTCTCCAGACGGGCCACCCTGGCCCCGTTGCCGTCGAACAGCGAGAGAAAGCTGGCCTGCGTGCCGGTCGCCCCGCGAATCCCGCGAAACCGCAGCCGCGCCAGGCGATCTTCCATCTCCTCAAGGTCGCGGACGAAGTCGTAGGCCCACAGACAGGCCCGCCGGCCGACGGTGGTCAGTTGGGCCGGCTGGTAGTGAGTGAAACCCAGGCAGGGCAGGCTGCGCCACTTGCGGGCGAACGTGCCCAGGGCGTCGATCGCGTTGACCAGCCAGTCGCGGATCAGCACCATCGCCTCTCGCATGATCAGCAGGTCGGCGTTGTCCACCACGTCCATGCTGGTCATGCCCAGGTGCAGAATGCCGCGTGCCTTGGGGGCGACATCGCCCCAGGCGTACAGGTGGGCCATGACGTCATGGCGAAGCTTCTTCTCGTGCTCGGCCGCCCGGTCCCAGTCGATGTTCTCGATCGTCCGCCGCAACTCGGCGATCTGCCGTCGCGAAACCGGCAACCCGAGCTGGGCCTGGGCCTCGGCCACCGTCAGCCAGATCCGCCGCCAGGTCAGTATCCGGTGCCGCGGACTGAACAGCCGGCACATCTCCGGCGAGGCATTCCTGGAAACCAACGGGTTCTCGTACGTGTCTTTGTTGTTGCTCATGGTCCGTGATTCCAAACGATTGCCGCTCTCCGTGCCGAGTGTCAACCACACCCCTGCAGATCGCCCCGCCAGGGGTCCGTGACAGTGTAGACGGCTCTTTCAGAACCCCGAGCGTAAGCGAGGGGCCCAACCGGAAAGCGGCCAGATCACAAGGGGGCCGCTCCCTCCCGCCTTCGCCGGGCTTCGGCGTGGCGAGTACGGTCGCGGTTCTGAAAAGGCCGTGGCACCTCCCCGCCTAGACTGTCACGGTCTCGCGCACGCAGGCGGTTGGGTACCGCGCCGACGTGAGTCTAGTTGAGAACACAGAATGCGTCAAAAGGCCGGGTCTCCGGGTACAATCAGGTTCATGGGCAAAGATCAACTGGCCCGATCGCGATGGTTTCCCGAGCTGGCACTCTTCGATGACGAAGCGGAGCGGAAAGCGGTCCTTAAGCGGCTCTGGCGGCAACTGCTGAGGCGCAAGCAGTACCGGCTCTCTCTGCTTGCCATCTCTGTGTGCAGCGTCTTCGTCCTCGCGTTCGCGTCGCCGCTGGCCCGCCATCTGTTTCCGGTTGTCCCGCATCTCCTCATGACGACGCTGATTGGTGCAGCAGCCGGCGGGTGCTTCGGCCTTGCGATCCAGTTGTGCTGGCGCAAGCCGTGCCAACGGTATCTTCGCGAGCAACTGGCAGCCAAGGGAGTCCCGATCTGCATCGAATGTGGCTACGATCTCCGAGGCCAGGTTGACCCCCGCTGCCCGGAGTGCGGGACGGCGTTCGATCCGAAGCTGATCAAGCCCCAGGAGGGCTCGTCTACCGGCTGATCGTGGCAGGTCTCAGCTCACCCGAGCGGTCCTTGTCGCCAGTTCGGGAGGCGCAGTCTTCGGACTGTGTGCCCCACACGATTCACCTTTTTCGGCGTTCGCCCCGGGGTCTGGGTAAAAGCCGAATTGACGGAGTAGTTCGAGCTTGGGCAAAACGTTGCCCTGCAGATCGATGTGGAAGAAACCGGTGAAAATGTCGGGGGTTGTCCATGATCAGCCGGAAGTAATCATCGTAGCGCGCAGGGATCTCAACCTCGCCCCCGTTGAGCACTTCGTGGCCCGTGAAGACGAACTCCGGCAGAAGATACGGGCAGAACTCCAGCCTGGACCCGGGCACCCACTCCTTGGCGATCTCGGTCTGAGGCAGCAGCGAGAGCAGGCTCGGCAGGATCCGGGCGCCCATCATTCGGAACGAGACCATCTGAAACAACGTCTGGTTGAAGTCGTCCATGGTCTCAAACGGGAAGCCCCAGATGAAAAAGCAGTCGGTCCGGGGGAAGATCTCCACGGCCTTGGGGATCAGGGCAAGCACTTCGGCGGCCGTGAAACCCTTGCGGATCCGCTGCAGGACGGCGTCGCAGCCCGATTCGATGCCGAACCGCAGTTCCAGACAGCCGCAGTCGGCCATCGCCCGCATCATGTCCTCGTCAGTGAGGTTGACACGACCGAACGCCTTCCATTCGACGGCCAAGCCGCTGGATGACAACTCGCGGCAGAACTCCATCACCTGCTTCTTGCCCGACACGAAGAACTCGTCCTGAAACAGGAACAGGTCGACGCCGGCCTCGCAGTTCAGCAGCCGCATCTCTTCCACGATGCTCTTCGGACTGCGGGAGAAGCTCTGCCATCTCCACACCGGAGCCACGGAGCAGAAACTGCAGAGATACGGGCAGCCCCGGGAAGTCATCATCCCGTAGCCGGCATAACGCTTCAGGTCCACTTTCTCAAATGCGGGAAAAGCAATGTCATCGATACTGTCGATTCGGGGTCGGTCGGGGTTGTGGCGGATCGAACCGTCCCGGTGTCGGTAGGAAATGCCCGCGATGCCGGACAGCTCACGACCGTTGGTCAACTGGCTCATCAGTTCAGGGCCGGTCTGCTCCCCTTCTCCACGACAGATAATGTCTACCGAGGAGAACCTCTGAAGAATCGCATCCTCGACAGCGGTCGATCCAACACCACCCAGGACCACGATGCGATCGGGGTAACGTTCTTTGATCGCCCGCGCCGCCAACAGCGTAAACGGAAGCAGGTTCGCCATGCACGAAAGGCCGATGACAGGGGCGGGCTGGCGGATGAAATCGAGAAACACCCCCATGTTGAACGGATCGTCGCCCGGGCAGAGCTGATAGTCGCGGAAATCAACCTCAAACCCTGCTGATTCGAGTGCCCGCGTCAGGTAGAGGCACCCCAGCGGCACGTGCAGTTCGCGCTCGATCTCCTCGCCGTAGCGCATGAAAAGCATGTTCAGGTTGATGAGGGTGATATCGGCCATATCTGGTTACCGCGCTGCTGGAGGTTTGTCGGGTCGAATGCCGGTCGGGGCCGGGTTCGGTTTCTGTGTCTTGTCTTGCGGTTCCGTCGACTCCGAGGCCGGTCGAGTGCCAGTCCCGGTCTTGGGCGGCACATCCGGCTGGATACCCCTGGTCGTGGGAATCTGATCGGGACGCACACCAGGGGTCGTTGGTGGCACATCCGGCTCGATACCTCTCGAACGGGCAAGTGAAGGAACGATGATGCTGACACCCAGCACGGCCAGCGTCGCGGCCGTCACCGTGCCCAATAGCGCCCTGCGCGTCTTCTCGGGCACCTTCGTTCCTGTAATGATCGCTTCCAGTTGCTCGGTCGGCACGTTGTCGAGCATCGCCGCCTCGGCGGGCTGCAGGGGCAGCTCAATCTCGGCCGCGGCCGCCGAACGCTTTTCGAGCAGCAGGGCCTTGAAATCCGGGTCAACCGCCGCCTTCTGGATGAGAATCTCGACGCCGCGTGGCACCGACCCCAGCGGCACACCGGACCCCGGCGGACGGCCACCCACGATGGTCGTGCGAACCGCCGGCATTTCTGGCTTCTGACGATCGCGGGGTTCATCAGACATGGCAGATCTCCATCGCTTGCCCCCTGTTGATTCTACCCCGAAACCAGCGAAATGTCTCACAGCGTGTGTGGAAACCAACCCGGACCACATGGTAGGGCAGCGTCGAGGTCGCCGGAGCGACCGAGACCTGCCGTATGGCTTAGCATGGCTCAGCGCGTGCCGCCGCCAACCACCATAAGAACGGGAAAAGGTGCCGACGGAGCCATCGGCACCATCCCTCAAGCCAATCGGCGATGTTGTCCCATTCATGATTGCGGTAAGGCGTCAAGCGATGGGGGCCTGCCCATCCTCCCGTGTTCCGCTCCGATCAGCTCTTTCCGGAACACCCGCTGTGTTACCTCCGTATCCAGGAACTGGGAGACACTGCGCTCTTTGACAAGTGAACTACCGCGTAGGGAGCAATCACCAGCCGCAAAGGCGCGCATCCCGTCAAGTGAGTCCGATTCGACGACCCACCGCTGATAGCTCTTTACCAAACGAACCCAAAGCCAGGCAGGTTAGGCAGAATGGAGAATCGCCGTTCGCGCGGTCAACCGTCGGCATTCCACGGGCCACGGCTTCGCCCAGCCAAATCTGACCGACAACCCCCAGTTCGTCACCGCCACCTCGTTTTACGGAACAAAGCCAAACTTGGATAGTCTGGGAAAGATAGAGAATTGCAGCTCTCGAACCTGTCGTCTTGATCTTCACAGCCACCCAACGGGGATCGCATTGGCGTTTTCGCTGAGCGGAATGAGATCCTTCGAAAGGCAAACGACACCGGCCTCACCAGCCTTCATCTTGAGCTTGCCGAGCGGGTTGAAGAACGCCGCCCAATCCGGCCCCGGTGACGCGGATTTCTTGATCTCCAGTGGATACAGGGTGCGGTCCTGCAGGAAGATGAGATCTATCTCCTTGCGATCTTTGTCCCGGTAGTAGTAGACCTCAGGCGTTTGTCCTCGGTGCCACCAGCTCTTGAGAATCTCACTCACGACGTGAGTCTCCAGGACGGGGCCGGACATCGCTCCGCTTTCGAGTGTTTCCGGCGACGACCAGTCCGTGAGGTAAGAGCACAGCCCGGTATCCAGAAAGTAGAGCTTGGGCGCTTTGACCAGCCGCTTGGTCACGTTTGTGTGGTACGGCGAGAGCAGGAACACCTGCATGCTGCCCCGGAGAATAGAAAGCCAGCTCTTGGCCGTGTTGACGCTGATATCGGCGTCGCGGGCCAGATCGGAAAGGTTCAGCAGGTTGCCCGTCCGGGCGGCACACGCCTTGAGGAACCTCAGGAAGGCCGCTTCGTCTCCAACCTGCGTCAGGTCCTTCACGTCCCGCTGTAGATAGGTCTGGAGATACGAACTGTAGAACAGATCGCGGTCCTTCACCGGCCCGGCGGTCAGAGCGGGAAATCCGCCTAACCAGATGTCGTGATAGATGTGCTTGAGCGATGAAGGCGCATGTGAGCCCTCGCGTTCCTTGAGCCGTTGGCATGTGGGCAGGAACGGGGCGACATCCAACCGGAGTCGGTGCCGTTCCCGAGAGGAGAAGCCAAGGAGATTAACAATCGCCACCCGGCCGGCCAACGTCTCCGAGACACCCTTCATCACGTGAAACTGCTGCGAGCCCGTCAGCCAGAACAGGCCGGTCTTGCGCTGAGAATCGGCTGCCATCTTGATGTGGGGCAGCAACTGCGGCGCGTACTGAATCTCGTCGATCAGGACCGGCGGCTCGAACCGCTGCAGAAACAGCGCCGGATCCTGGACGGCCAGAGCCCGGATACCCGGGTCATCGAGCGTCACGTACCTGCGGCCACGCTCGGCCACATGCTGTAAAAAGGTGGTCTTGCCGACCTGTCGCGGACCGGTCAGGAGCAGCACGGGGAACTGTTCCGCGGCCTTCCGCCAGGCGTCGTCAATGGCTCGGGGGTAGTACATGGCCAGCTCCTTTATCGGCTAATTTGCAATCTAACTGAAAAATAGCCGAGAACGGCCTCCCGGTCAACCCGCACCCCCCGGCCCCGCCGCCTCCCGGTTGGCAGCTACATCACTGGACACCGTCTGCTTCAGGCACAGTAGGCCCAACGCTCGGGCCGGGCCGTCAAGTAGGGCCGACGCCCGTACGTGTTTAGCGTGCTGGGGTCTGGCTCTTTTTGCCCAAAAGCGGTTCGCGGTGCAATTGGGAGAGGTTGGCTCAGTCCGGCGGGACTCGTTGGCGACAAGAAGACGGCAAAAAGTGCCTGACCCGCTGTCTTGCACGCTAAACACGTACCGACGACCTCGTCGGCCCATTGCGGGTGCAGACCGTGTGCTCCTCGATCACTCGATCGGTCCGGCAAGGAGGCTTCGCTCAACACCCAAGTGCCGACGAGGGCGTCGGTACCACTTCATTGCGCTTCTGGCAGCGCGGGCCGGTACTCATCCTTCTGCAGCCCGATCTTCTCCACCGGGATGCGCTGGAAACCCTTGGCCCACATGGGCGAGTCGGGTTTGAGCTGAAAGCGGTTGGCCTCTCTGTCCTTCAGGTACATCTCCGTGTCGATGGAGTTGTCCTGCATGGTCACGATCTTGTCGGTGAGCTTGTCGTGCAGGTCGATGGGCTTGGCGCAGCCGACCATCACGTTGCGCACCAGCTTGTTGTACTTGGCCAAGGCTGGCTCATCCTGGTAGAGCGTGAGCAGTTGCGGGTACCGCGTGCTCCATGGCGTGTCCTTGTAGGGAATCGCATTGAGCCGCTCAGTGAGCGTGTTGTCCCTCTGGTCGAAGTAGGATTTAGCCCAGCCCAGACCGCGCGAGTCGACGTGGATGCCGATGTTGCAGTCCACGAGAATGTTGTTTTCGACGGTGTTGTCACGTCCGCCGCCGACGAGCACAGCCCTGAACACCTTGTGGCAGATGTTGCCGTAGACCTTCACATCGCTGGCCCAGTCATCGAGGTAGATGGCCTGTGTGCCGACCCAGCTCTTGAACTCGCCGATGTGGTGGAAGTAGTTGTGGCGAATCACGTTCCCGCGCCAGGTCCAGTCGCGGCCCATGTAGAACGCCCCGGCATCGTCGGTTTCCATGACCACATGGTGCACCTCATTGAGTTCAATCACGTGCTCGTTACCGCTCAGGCCCAGGGCCATGTGCGGGGCATCGTGGATCAGATTGTTGGCCGCCCGGCAGCCGACGCCGGCAAGACTGACGGCCGTGCGGTAGGTATTGCTGTTGCGGCTGTACCGATGAATGTGATTGTTGGTCGCAAAGTGCTCGCCCGCAATCAGCTTCGCGCGGTCGCCGCCGCTGAGGCTGATGCCGCCGTCGCCGGTGTCGCAGATATCGCAACCGGCCACGCCGTGCTTTTCGCCGCCGCTGACCACCACCGCCTGGCCGCCGATGTTGCGCAGCGTGCAAGCGGCGATGAGGTCCCGCCTGCCCTCCTTGATGGTGATTGCCGTGCCACGGATGTACTCGATGATCAGTCCGCGGAAAGTCACATCGGTGACGTTGTCCATGCTGACGGCCGTCCCGAGAACCGAGACATACGTCTCGTTTGTCGCCACGTCCGCCGGCGGCCAGAAGTAGAGGGTGCCGCCCTTGCGATCCACGTACCATTCGCCCGGGCTGTCGATCTCCGAGAGAAGATTGATCGCATAGTATCGCTGTTCCTTGCGATAGCCGTAGTTGTGATACGGCGTGACCAGTTTGATGACGCGCTTATCCGTGTCGATCGATTCAACCTTCTGGTACGCGTCGGCCCAATCCCAGAACCAGTAACCGTGCAGCCAGATGTCGCTCTCGCCGGTCCAGCGCTTGGGGCGATCGCCCTCGTAGGCAAACTTGCCGACGGAATCGCCTTCTTTCCCGTGGACCTTGATCGGCTTGCCGCCCACGACGTCGACGATCTTGGTGAAGCCCTCGTTCGGCCATCGCGACAACTGCATCGGCTTGCCGGCAAAGAACAATTCGATGCGCTTGGCCGCGGCCACGGGATCGCCAAAGTCGGTCACACCGGCGGCTTTGAGATCGGCCTGCATGACCTTGCCGCGGGCGGCCGGTTCGAGCCGGTCCAGAACCGCCTGGTCGGTCACAGGCTTGAAACCGGTGACCTTCCTGCCACCCAGCAGACGCACCTTCTCATCCTTGTAGGCCCGGTACGCGATCGGCATCGTCTCGCTGCCGTTGTCCTCGGCCACAAGCTCGAAGGTCTTGTCGAGACGGTAATCCCCGCCGCGAATCCAGACGGTGATGCCGGCCGGCGACTCACCCGGCTTCTTCCTCATCTTGCGAATCTCGTCCCTGGCCCGCTCCAGCGTCTCGAATGGTCCATCGGTTTTCTGGTCGTTCGGCGCAGCAAGCCGGCCCGACCATTGGTCATTGCCGTTGGCGGCCACATACCACTCCGCGGCGGGTGGCGTTTGGGCTGCAGCGATCGACACCACACAGGACATGAATAGCGCACCGAACATGGCTTGGGTCCTCCGTTGCGGCGAGTCGGCAATCGTGTGCCACTGCTCTGTGAGCAGTGGGGTTTTCTCGCACTGCCGACACAGCTCGACCAGGCTCGCCGAAATCGGCAGCGGCACACACAAACAGCACACTCGCGAAGAGAATAAGGGCCTCCCGCCGCTTGTGCCAGAGGGAGGCCCGTTCGCGTTTCTCAAGTAGGGCAGCGTCGAGCGAAGCGAGACCTGCCGCTTGAAAACGAAGGCAGGTCTCGGCCGCTTTGGCGACCTCGACCATGCCCTACCCTAGTTCTTTGGCCCTCGCCACGATGTTCTTCACACCGAGGCCGAGAGAGGCCAGGACGACGTCGCCGTCCTTGCCGGACTTGGGAATCCGCGGGCAGGTCATGGCGAAAACCTTCACATCGCCGCTGCGAGCGGCCGCCTCGGCCAGGGCGGCATTGAACCCGCCGGCGAAATTGTCCTCGACCGTCAGGATCACTCCGTTGGCCTTGCGCGCGGCCGACAGGATCGGCTCGGCATCCATCGGCAGGCAGTAGGCGTCGAACAGGTTGCACTTGACGCCGGCCTTCTCCAGTTCGCGAACCGCCGCCAGGGCCAGCGTGGTCATATACCCGCTGCCGACGACCGTCACCGCGTTACCCTCGGCCAGCTTGCCACAGCCGCCACGCTTGAAGGTCGCATCCTGCGGATAGATCAGGGGGACGTCCGGTCGGTGGGTTCGGACATAGCACAGGCCGTTGATGTTAGCCGCCATCTCGGTCAGGCGGTACGCAGCCACGGCGTCGGCCGGATGGAAGAAGGTCAGCGCCGGATTGCCCCGACCGTCGTCCGCGCTGGTGTACGCACGAAAGTAGGCCAAGTCAGGCAGACTCATCTGGCTGGGGCCGTCGGCGCCCAGCGAACAGCCGGCGTGCGAACCGACGAGCTTGACGTTTGCTCGGGTAATCGCGGCCATCTCCAACTGGTCATAGCCGCGAGCCAGAAACTTGGCGAAACTGCTGGCAAACGGAATATAGCCGGCGGCCGAGAGACCCGCGGCCACCGAGATCATGTTCTGCTCGGCAATCTTGCACTCGAAGAAGCGATTCGGGAACGTCTTGCCGAAAAGATTGGCGAAAGTCGAGTTGCTGACGTCGCCGTCGAGAGCAACGATACGTTCGTCGGCATGACCGAGTGCGACCAGGGCCGCACCGTAGGCTCGCCGCGTCGAGAGCTTATTCTTGGCTACCGCTTCGGCCATGCCGGTCTTGGCGACCGCCTCGGCGAAAGGCATGACGGCGATCTTGTCCTTGTTGGCCGGGCCATTAGCCGAGGGCGGCATCGGCGGTTTGGGGGCCGGGCCGGACGCCTTGGAGGGCTTTAGTCCGGCCGCCACTCTGTCCAGGCTGGCCTCAGCGTCGGCGACCTGCGCGGCCGTCAGCGGCTTGCCATGGTTGGACTTATCCTTGAGGGAATCAACGCCCCAACCTTTCTGCGTGCGGGCCACGATTGCGATCGGCATCGAGCCTTTGCCGACCTTGGCGACCGCCGCAGCGATCTGGTCCATCTTGTGGCCGTCGACGTCCTGCACGTCATAGCCAAAAGCCTTGAGCTTGCCGACCAGCACGTCGGCCGACTGCTGCTTGGAGACGTAATCCGCCTGGCCCTGGCCGTTGCAGTTGAAGATCGGGCAGACGTTGACCAGCTTGTGGTCGATGATGAAGTCGAGCGCCTCCCAGATCTGCCCTTCCCGCGACTCACCGTCGCCGATGATCACGAAGATCCGCTTGTCGATCTTGCAGAGCCGGGCACCGAGCGCCAGGCCGGCTCCGACCGACAGGCCCTGCCCAAGCGAACCCGTGGCCGCGTCGAAAAACGGGAACCCTTCGGCCGGGTTGGGGTGACCGTCAAGAACGCTGTCGAGTTCGCGAAGGGTCTTAAGATCATCGAGCGTCAGGGCCCGCTTGGCGGCCGGCGATTTGCCCACCACCCCGCCCAGATCCGCGTAGGTGGCATACACGATGGGCACCGAATGCCCTTCGCTGAGAACCAGCCGGTCGCTGGCCGGGTTCCAGGGGTTGCCCGGGTCATAGCGCATCTGTTCGTACATCAGCGTCCCGACGATGTGCCCGAGCGACAAAGCGCTCGACGGATGCCCCGAACCGGCGGCAGTGGTCATTCTCACAACGTGCTTGCCCAACTCGATGACGCGGGATTCCAACGGATTGCTCATCCTAATTACCTGCGAAATATAACGTTAAGGACGCTTGGCCCCGATGACCGACAGCGGATGCGACAGCTTAGCGGCTGGGCTGGCGGCAATCAAGTGCAGGAGGCCAGGCAACACACTTGGCGGTGGTTCGTTGCCGGGGCTCTGGAGCCCAAGCATCCGCCATCCTGTCCATACTGCTCCTTCCGCGAGCGGGACGATACACTCACTGGCGCCGGCCGCACCACAGGTATTGCCGCCAGTCGAAGTGCGTCTCTTTTGCCGGCAGTTCGGGGTCCGGCCTTGCCACGATGGCTCCCATTTCGACGCCGGGACAAACAGCGCCTGATCGGCGCCACGATGGGCACGCGTTACGTCATCAAGTACATCGCGTCCAGGCGTTCACCCTCCTCAGGTGAGCTTCACCGGGCCATCGAGAGCCGGCTCAACCAGATCGTCGGCCGGATGTCGCCGTATCTGCCCGATTCCGAGATTGCGCAACTCAATCATCACCCGTCGGCCTCGCCCATGCGAATCTCGGAAGATCTTTCTCATGTTCTTCGGCTGGCACTGCGAGTCAGTGAAGAAACCTGCGGCGCATTCGACGTCACGGTCGGTCCCGCGGTCGAGGCTTACGGGTTCGGCCCTGGCGAATTTCGAGCTTCTGCCCCGCGGGACAATGAGGGCGATCTCCTCCGGGCGCGGATCGGATACCGATTTCTCGAACTTGACCCTGTTGCCCGAACTGTGTGCAAGAACAGAGACGATATCCGGTGCGACCTTTCAGGGATCGCCAAAGGGTACGCAGTTGACTGCATCGCCGGGCTGCTCGACGAGTCGGACATCCACAACTACATGGTCGAAATCGGCGGCGAAGTGCGGGCAAAAGGCAGCAGCGCCTCCAACAAACCATGGCGCATCGCGATCGAGCGACCAATCACCGGTGCCCCTGCGGTGCATCGCGTGATCGAACTGGCCGATCGATCCGCCGCAACCTCAGGAGACTACCGCGTTTTCTACCTCCGGGACGGGCGGCGAATATCCCACACCATCGACCCGCGAACGTGCCGGCCGGTGGAACACAACCTTGCCTCGGTCACCGTCATCCACACCGATTGTGCGTTGGCAGATGCCTGGGCAACCGCGCTGATGGTTCTGGGACCGGAGGAAGGATTTGATCTCGCCGAGCGAAAGGGGTTGGCAGCCTTATTCCTGATCAAGAAGGAAAATGGAGTCCTCGCCGACAAACCCTCCTCTGCGTTTCCCGCATCGGGGTGACCTCCGACACCCCTGCTACCCCCGCCACGGCCTCGAGCGTTTGGCCGTGTTGGCCAGCGCCTCGGCAGCGATGTTGACATCCTGCACGATCTGGAAGTCGTACATGCCGACACAGATGAAGTCCGCGCCGCTTTCGAAAGCGTACTTGAAGCCATCCTGAGGGCGGATGGCTCCGGCGGCAAGCACTTTGAAGGCAATCCACGGTTCATCGAGCGTCTTCATCAAGGCGATCGTTTCATCGGGCTCGAGGCAAAAGTTGTTGTCGTTGTCTTTCTCCCCCGGCCTGGCCGACCAGTAGTTGTGGTGGTGAAGCGTCTTCATCCAGAAGTCGGGCCGGATTCCCTCCTCGACGCAGCCCCTCACCGTCTTGATGCGATGGCCCCCGATTCCCGCCGGCAGTCCGTGCGACCGGATGGTATCGAGAGCCCGGCGAATCTCATCAAATCTGCCCTCTTCAACCAGCCTGTCGGCCGTCCCCCCCTGGACATAGCAGGCATGGGCTCCGCCGTCGATGGAGAGCCTGACCGCTTCATGCAAATCCGCCCCGCCGCAGTCGGAGATGAACTGGATGCGGCCGCCATACGCGTGCCAGTATTTCCTGACAATTCGCAGCAGCTTGGGGTGAGTCAAGAAGGTGTTGATGCCGCACTTCTCGGCCAGCCGAAAGGTGTTGATCACCCGCTCGTCGCTGTGATAGGCCATGACCAGGTCGGAGACGTACAACAGGTCCCGGGCGTGGGCCCAGCCGCCGACAAGGTTGCCCCCCAGAATCACCCTGCTGACCTTCAGGTTCCCGATCCGGCCGAAGCTCATCGTGCCTTTCAGCTCGGACAGCCTGGAAAAGGAGAACGACTTCAGCGTTGCCGATGTCCGGCCGTCGGCCCCGGCCTCGATGAGGTACTTTTCCTCCAGGCTGTCGTATTCGCGCTTCTGATACACGGAAAAACCGAAGGCTCCCAGAATGGGCAGGCCCACCAGGTGTTTGAGCAGCTGCCTGCGCGGCGGAGGCACGTCCTCGGATGCAGTGCAGGGGACCTGGGCCGGCCCGCCGGCGCCTGCGTCGGCAGCGAGCTTCCTGCGCCCACGGAACGCCGCCAGCAGATGGTCGATGCCGTACATCCAGGTCCGTGGAAGGAGCAGGAGGACAACAAGACAGACGATCTCAACGAGGTTCTTGTTAACGATGAGGTAGCTGCCCTCGCCGGCCATTCCCTGCAAACCGATGAACGGCGGGTTGGACAAGTAGTACAGCGCAATCAGCACGGCGCCGAGCCCTGCCGACAAACGAGTCAGGAAACCGAGAACCAGCGCCAGGCCGATTAGCGTCAGGCCCCAGACGTTCAGGAGGTCCACGACTCGCAGCATCTCCGGCGAGTCAGCCAGGCGACGAAACGTATCCGCGAACATCCAGGTTGCATCGCGCAGGTACTCGGCGGATGTCCAGTTCTTCGCCGTCAGCTTCACCACCCCCTCGTAGAGCAGGTGCCAGCCGACAGCGACACGCAAAAGTGTGAACGCCCAGGTTCTGACTTTTGACTGCTCGCTTGCCTTCATTTCAGCAACTCCCAAAGCACCCGGGGGGAACAAGACCGCCTGTCCGCTCGGCCCACCGCTCATGATACCACATGCGGGAGAAAATGGGATTGCCACAGGGCAAGGACGGGGTTATGGTCGACAGGAAGAGGATCCTGAAAAGACAACAGTCCTGTGTGTGGCAACCGGAGAGACCTGCATGCGACACGTGACAAGGGGTACTGTCGGATGGCTGCTGATTGCCGGGTGGACCACGGCCGCGCTGGCCGCTGAGAAGGCCGCGCCGCCAGGGTCGTCCTACGCCCTGCCGAACAACTTCTACGGGGCACACCTTTTGGTCGGTGACGGGGCTAACGGTACGAAGGGGGACAAACACCTCCGCTGGGCGCGGTATCTGGTCGGACGTTGGGGATATGCCAAAACGCTGCTGGCGGATATCGACAAGAACACCAGACAGCCGCCACAGGGCTGGATTGACTACGTCAACAAGTGCTACCAGCTTGAGTTGATCCCCGTGCTACGGCTCGGCGGCCATTACGGCGGCGGTGGCTGGCGCAAGCCCGAGGCCGACGCTCCGGGCGATTACACCTCCATCGCCCAGGCGGTCAAACGCGTGGTGGCCGGTCTGCCGCGGACGGATATGTGCCCGCTTTACATCGAGGTGTGGAACGAGCCCAACCTGGCAGTTGAATGGAGCGGCCGGCCCAGTCCTCAGGAGTATGCCGACTTCTTTGTCGCGGTGGCCAAGGCGATTCGCTCCATCGGCGACTCACGGATCAAGATCCTCAACGGCGGCTTGGCAACCAGCCCCGAGTGGGCCGAGAAGCTCTGCAAGGCAAACCCCGAGTTCATCAAGTCGTTTGACCTGTGGTCGTGTCATCCGTACCCGATGAATCGCCCGCCATCGCTCAACCACCACGACAAGACCGTCAAACCGGGTTCGGACCTGACCATCGACTCGTACCTGCTGGAACTGGCCAAGCTGCGGGATTTCGGGCGGAACGATGTCAGGGTCATGATCACCGAAACGGGATGGAACCTGGGCAACGCCGTTTACACCAAGTCAGAAGGGCACCCGATCATCGACGAGTACAACCGCGCGGACTACGCCATGCGGGCCTTCCGCGACCACTACCCGAACTGGCCCGAACTCGTGGCGGCGTTTCCCTTTGAGTTCTCCAACGAGGGCTGGCAGCAGTTCGACTACGTGTATCCTGAAAGCGGCATCAATCCGGACGGCTCGCCCACCAAGCCGCATTACCAGTACACGGTGGTCGCGGCACTGGCCAAGCCGACCGACGTCACGGGCGCCATCAGCGGCACGGTCACCGTCGCCGGCCTGGGCGTGCGGCTCGACGGTGCCGAAGTGAGTATCGGCAGAAAGCCCTTTGCGTCTGACCCGATGGGCAACTACTTCTTCGGCAAGCTCAAACCCGGCTCCTATGACCTGAGCATCGGCAAACCCGGCTTCAAGGCCGTCAAACAGAAAGTCCGGGTCGCCGCGGCGAAGAACAGCGTCGCGGACGTCGCCCTGGAAGCGACCGTCAAGACCACGCTCAGCGGCGTCGTCAGCAGCGGTGATGACGACAAACCCGTGACCGACGCGGTAATCACGCTCCAGCCGGGTGATCGGCAAGCCAAGACCGACCAGAACGGCCGGTATGTGCTCAAGGACGTCATTCCCGCGCGCTACAGGCTGCTTGCCACGGCCAAAGGACGCTATCAGTATGAAGCGGCCGACGTCCGCATCTCCAGCGAACAGGAGAATCGGCATGACCTGCGGCTCGGTCAGCGCGCGGAGCTGCCGCCGGGCGAAAACATGCTGAACAACGCGAGCATGGAGGCCGGTGGCGGCGGCGGCGGAAAGGAGTGGATCGCCCTGGGATTTGAGCCGCTGAAGGTCGACGGCGATGTGATGAGATCCAACCCCGGCGGCGTGAGCGACAAGACGGCCCACACCGGGCGGCTCTCGCAGAGTATGCGAGTATCACCGAAGGAAACCGTCATCCGCCAGATCACGCACTATAACACTGCCAGGGTGGGCACGAAGTACTTCGCGGGCATGTGGATCAAGACCGACTGCCCGGATGACGAGGGGGCCGCATGGATCACCTTTGACGCCACCGACAACGGCGGTGGGGTGGTCGGGCATCTCGGACCGAGCCGCAAGGTCACCGGTCGCAGCGGCTGGACATGGGTGTCGCTGGAAGGCCCGGCGCCCAAGGGCAGCGAGCGGCTTTCGCTCAATCTGCACACCCAGGGTAAAGTGGGTGTCGCCTATTTCGATGACGCGTTCGTCGGGGTCAAGACACCGGCGAGGTGAAACCGTGAGACTCTTTGTCACCGGTGCCGCGGGACGACTGGGATTTCGCGTGCTGGAGCGATTTTCGGCTTCGCACGAGATCGTCGCTTTTGATCGTGCCGACCCGCCGCAAGGGCTGCCTGCGGGTGTTCGCTACGTTCAGGCGGACCTCCGCGACGCAAGGGCAGTGCGTGAGGCCTGCACCGGGTGCGAGGCGGTGGTTCATCTCGCCGCGATCCCCAGCCGGGTGCCGACGATCCCGCAGGCCGAGATTTTCGCCATCAACACGCAGGGAACGTATCACGTTCTCGAAGCGGCCGACCGGGCCGGGGCGGGAATGGTCGTACTGGCCAGCAGCCTGTGCGCGATCGGGCTTCCGATGTCGGCGGAGAACCACGGACTGTCATACCTGCCGATCGATGAAGATCATCCCTGCCGGCCGAATCATGCCTACGATTTAAGCAAACGCCTCAACGAGCTGACCGCCGAGACCTTCTCGCGGCTGAGCGGCGTGCCGACGATCTGCCTGCGGTTCCCGGCTCTGATCGACGTTCGACACGACAAGTGGTTTGCCAGGGAGACTCGCAGCTCGTCGCCGAAACTGGTGCTGGGTGATTACCTTGATTTCTCCGATGCGGTCGGCGCAATCGACGTGGCTCTGTACCGCCGGGACCTGAAGCATGAGGTGCTCTTCGTCAATGCCGAGACGATCGGGGTCGCCACGCCCACACCCGAGTATCTGCAGAGGTTCAACCCGCGACTCGAATGGCGCGGGCCCGCGCCGACCGCCACGGCCCCGCTGATCAACTGTGCCCGCCTCAAGCGCGTGCTCAACTTCACCCCGGCCGTGAGCTGGCGGCAGGGCATGGGCACGTCAGGGTGAATGCGGAGGAGAGACTATGCTCTTGAGCATCCGTCGCCGGAAATGCAACCGGATCGGTGCGAACCGTTGGGGCGGCAATGACCAGCCGCCGGCCATGATGACCTCACTGGCAATCCTGCTAACGGTTTCGACGCCTTGTCTTGCCGCCGTCGCCAGCAAGCCGGCCGCATCCGACCAGGACGTCGCCGCCCTTGTTGTCCCGATCCGCTGGGAACGATTCGCGCCCCCGAACCTGCGGAACGAAGATGTGCAGGCCGCCGCCCGGATGCTGCTCAACAGCGTCCGCTACAACCTGGCCTGGGCCGGCGAGACGCTGAAGGTGGCTCCGGAGGGCGGCCATTACCTGATCACCGATATGAACGAACCCGGTGTTCGTCCACCGGCCAGCGCGGCATGCGGGATTGCCACGGCCATCGCGGCCGGCATCTACGACGAAAAGACCTGCGGCATGCCGAAAGACCAAGCCCTGTTGCGGACGCTGAGACTGATCAGGGGTGTCGCCGTCGTCCATAAGGTCAACGGTGACCCGGCCGAAGGCTGGGGCGACCATTGGCAATCGGCGCTCTGGGCGACGCTCGCCGGCCGTGCCGCCTGGATGCTCTGGGAACACCTCGATCCGCGAACGCGGCACATGACGGCGGCGATGATCGAATACGAAGCCGACCGGTTCATTCGCCCGGGCTACACCGTGCCTTACTGGAACGGCAAAGGCGGCGACAGCAAGGCCGAGGAGAACGCCTGGAACGCCATGGTGCTGCAATTGGCGGTCGCCATGATGCCGCAACACCCGCGCGTGCCCCGATGGAAGGAGATCGCCAGCGAGCTGATGGTTTCGGCCTTCGCTCGCCAGGAGGACATGGAGTCAAACACCACGGTGATCGACGGCCGGCCGGTGAAAGAGTGGCTCAAAGGTTACAACATCCGCAATGACGGCGCCCTGGTCAACCACAACATCATCCACTGCGACTACATGACCACGGTCACGCTCAACCTGCACGCTTTCATCGTTCTTTCGCTGGCGGGTCAACCGGTACCGCAGAGCGCCGACTTCAACGCCGCCCTGGTCTTCCGGTCACTGGCCGAGCAGAGGTGGCCTTCTCCACCGTACAAGGCCCCGGGCGGCACCATGTATATCCCCGGCAAGGTGGAGGTTTACTACCCCGAAGGCACCGACTGGAGCGACTATCGCTTCGACATCTTCTACTGGATCGACGCTTACGCGCACCTGTTCGGCTGGGACCAGGGTTTCAGCCACCGGGCGGGCGACTGGATGCGGCTGCGGGCCGGCCGCATACTGAAGATGCAGTCGCGGCACGCGGACGGCCGCATGTTCGCCAAGGGCGAGTTCGATACCTATGGCGGAGCCGAGCAGATGACCTGCTGGGTCATGGCCGATGCGTTCCTGCTGCACTGGCTGCACGACGCAAAATCGCTGAGCCGCCAGGCCAACTGGAAGCAGCCTTGAGAGCACGCAGCAACCCACACCCCGGGCGCATCCTCTGGCTCACCTCGCCGGTCACACCCTGGGTGCATCTCTTGTTCGGGGGCAGGCTTCATCCGTGCGCCTCTGCTCTGTGAGGAATGCTGGGGGCACTGCTGGCACAGCAGTGGCACACGACGACGCTTGCCCACACGGCCAGCCGCCACAGTCTGGCGGTTGCACTTGTCGCACCCACGGCTTGCGGGATTACCCTGGTATGAGCTACCATTGCGGCATGATGGTGGGCGGTTCTTGGTCCCGATATGACGCCGGCGCGGGCAACGGGTTCCCAGGACGCGTGTGAAAAGGGTAGGGCACGGTCGCAGCCCTGCGAAGTCCCAGGGACGAAGCAGGGCGGAGACCTGCCGCCCGAGCTTAGCAATACTACCGAATGCTCGCGGCTGTTTTCACACATGCCCCGAGGGTCGCGCAGCAGCAGGCGGCATTTCATGTAGCCGTGTACCGTCGCGGTTCGGGAGTCGGTGATGGAGTTCTTGTGCATCCTGCTCTCGGTGTTGCTGTTCGTCACTCTGATCGGACACGGCCTGTGGGTGGCCATCGCCTGGGTTCTGCGGGGCGGCCGTCCCAAGAGCGACCGGCGCAGCTTCGAGCCGACGCTGGATGATGACCGTGCGGCGACGGCACGCTATCTCGGACACCTGCGGGCCCGCGGTCTGATCGACTCCGAGACTCACGTGCGGCTGACGAGGCTCTTGGCTGATGACGTGCATTCCGTCCGTGCGTATCTGGACAAGAAACACGCCCCCGCGGAACCGAAGCAACCCGCGGCCAGGCCGTGGCAGAAACCGTCAAGCCTTCAAGAGCAAGCATCTGCCCCACCGGCAGCGACGCCGCCAGCATGGGTCGGACTGGGTACGAAAGACGAGGCGGTTCCGAAGCAGGTTGCCACCCCTCGGCTCATACCAGCGCAGACTGCGACTCCGCCACAGCCTCCGGCAGGTGGAGCGATCGGGGAGGAGACACTGTCGCCGGTCACCCCATCGCCCACCCAACCGGCACCCCTGCCGGCTGAACCTCGCCGGCCGTTCGGCGAAGTTGTCGCCGCATTCATGGCCGAGAAGAACATTCGCTGGGGCGAACTGGTCGGCGGGCTTCTGATTCTCTGCTGCTCGACGGCGCTGGTCATCAGTCTGTGGGCTCAGATCGAGGCCATCCCCATTCTCAAGTTCGTGATCTTCACGGCCGTAACCGCGGCCTTGTTCGGCGTGGGGCTGTTCGTGCAACATCGGTGGAAGCTGCCCACGACCGGCCACGCCGTGTTGATTATCTCGTCGTTGCTGGTGCCGCTGAACCTGCTGGCCTTTGCCGCCTTCTCACCGCGCGGGCCCACGATCAGCGGCTGGACACTCAGCGTGGAGCTGCCGGCCGTGGCCCTGTTCGCCTGGCTGACACTGCTGGCCGGTCGCGTCGTCATGTCGGACGCGCCAAGACTGTTCGCATCCGGCGTTGTGGCGCTGTCGGTATGCTCACTGGTCATTCGCTTTCTGTCGCCATTGTCGGCGGGTGAACTCCTTGCTGTCTCGCTGCTGCCGGTCGGCTGTTACGTCATCGTGATGGGCATTTCTCTGCGACGGTGCTCGCGAGCCGCAAGTATCGAGGATATCGATGCCAGGAAGCTGATCCTCCAGCTAGGGGTTCAGACGTTTGCCTGCCTGGTACCCTTGGGGTTGCTGCTCGGTGAATCGGGGCATCCGGCCGGAACACTGCATCTGCTGTCGCCCCTCATTTGCGCTTTTGCCGCACCCGCACTGGTGGCCGGCCTTCTGCTGGTCGGTCGGCTGACGCCCGCCGTGCCCGCCCAGATGCGTCTGACCGCCACAAGCATCGCTCTGGTCGCAGCTGCGGTCATGCTGATCGGCGTCGGTCTGGCATGGCCGACACCGTCACGGCTGCTGCCCGCGATGCTCTTGAACGCTTTGGCCGCGGCGGCCGTCTGTTGGTCGATCCGCCACCCCGCCATGCACGCGGCCGTGGCAACCTGGCTGACGCTCGCATGGGTTCTGGGCATCCACCTGATCTGGGGCGCGGTTTCCTGGTCTGAGGTTGAGCCGAAAGCGATGCTTGCCGCCTTGTTCTCCGCCCGGACGGGCCAGGCATTGGTCGGACCTGTCGCGGCATGTGCCTTGGCCGCAGCCCTGCTCCATCGTCGTCAACGTCGGGAACTGGCTCTCGGATATGACCTGAGCGCCCTGGTTTTCTCACTCCTGAGCATCGGGGTGGTGACATGGTTCGGTTTCGGTGTGCCGGGAGACGCGCAGCACATCATCTGGGTGTACCTGGCCTACGGTGCGGCCGCAATGGTGGGTGCCGGTCGACTCCAGAGCACGCGCGTCGCCTGGATCGGCTGCATCCTGATTCAGATGGCGATCATTCAGGCGACGGTTTACGCATGGCCGCTGCAACAGTTGCCCTGGCCGACCGCATTGCTGATCGGAGCCAGCGTCTGCGCCCTGGTCGTGGTTGTGCTCAGGCTCATCGGGGCTCGCGAGGATCTCACAGGTGCGTACGTCAGAGCTCTCTCCAGTTTTGGCTTGGCCGTGTCGCTGCTGGCCGTTGTGTGGATGCTGAACACGCTGCCGTCGAGCCCGCTCACCGCCTTCTCGCTGCGGATGGTGTGGGTGTCCGTGTTGTGGGCTGCCCTGGCGATTGCGAACCTGTGGCCGATCCTGTTCACCGGGTCGGAAATGGCTCTGATTGCCGGAGCATGCGCTGCCATGCAACACCATCTTCGCAGCCTCAACTGGTATCAGGAGCTCCCGTCACCACTGCATGACCCATGGGTCTGGCAGTTGCATCTGCTGGTGATCGGCGGGTTCTGCCTAGCCTTGGTCGTGGCCCGGTTGGCGATCCTGCAGTGGTCTGCCCCACGGGTGAGCGGCGAAGGCACGCAGGAAGCACCGGCGGCAAGCGACGCAGTTTGGCGTGGTGCCGCAAGACAATTGCTGGAGCCGTGGTTCCCAGCAACGGATCGCTGGCTGGTCGCCCTTCCGGTTCTCGCACTGGTGTTTTTGGCCGGCTGGAGCATTGCGCCGGGGCTCGTTGTCGATCATGGTGCTGCACCATCGAGGGTCGCCTTGGGTCTGCACACTCATGCGGCCGGGGCAGGGTCCTGGATTCTGCTGGCGCTCGTCGCAACGACGCTCCTGCTTCACATCTGGGAGGGATTGCGCAGATGGGCCTTGCTTGCGATCATTGCCGCGGCGGCATGTGGACTTCTCCTGATCGCCGCAAGGTTCGAGTCGCGGCACCAGGTTGTCGATGCCTGGCGCTGGCTGTCGGCATGTGTGTTCCTTGCCATGTCTGCCGCATTCTGGATGCGCGGCCACTGGGCTGACAGACTGTTGCGACTGGCTCGTTGTCGACCCGCGCGGCAATCAGGGAACACTGACATCATCCGCGTGTGCCTGTTCTGTCTCTTCGCGCTGCCGGCCGTTCTACTGACCGCGTCATACATGGCGGCCGCCGGTTCGATGAGGCTTCCGATCTCACCCGTCTTGACGGATCCTTGGCCGCACGTTTCCTTGATCGGCCCGGTGGTGCTTGTGATTGTGTCGGTAATCGGCTACGGCCTCCGCGAGCGGCAGGTCGGTTATGCCGTCGCGGCTGCCGGGTTAGCGTGCGCCGCCGTGACAGCGACCGAGTTGCACATCCTCAGGCAAACCAGGCAGCCGCTCTCCACGGGGTTTCTGATTTGGCTGGTGCAATTGAACGTCATGGTCTCTTCCGGTATTCCCGTTCTCTGGCAGGTACTGCGAGATCTGTTCCAGACGAAGGATGATCGCTCTGACTATCCGTCAGGACCACTGATAGCCGGCCGCGTGGTCGTCGGCATCCTTCTTGCCGTCGCGGCCACCGGAATGTGGATCAGTCCGCAGTTCCTGCCGTCGGTCACCGTCGCGACCGGTACGTTGTGGGGCATTGCGGCGGCACTTCTCGTCGAATACGCCCTGTTGACCTCGTGCCGCCCATCGTGGGCCAACCGGAGGGGCCACCGCGAGAGCGTATGGCTGCTCTACGGACCACCCGTCATTGCGTGTGCCCTGGCACCGCTGGACACAGGCAACTGGCTTTGCTTCCACGTCGCGATGACCGGTTTTGTGACGGCCGCGGCGATCAGGCTCTGGACCGGTGACAAACAAGCCCGCGAACTGGTCGGGGCCGGCTGGCAGGAGACGTTCGACACGGCCTCGGCCGACATGAGCGGCGAGGTTCGGCAGATCGACCATGACCTGAGTTGCACACGATGCGGCTATAACCTGCGAGGGCTTTCTCCTTCCAGTCGATGCCCGGAGTGCGGCCTGGAGATACCGGGGTCGGTCGAGACCGCGGTCAGCAGGTTGACGCCGCAGTCAACCGGCGAGCGCGCCCAGGCCCGCGTTCAGGCCGTGACTGGCGTTCTGGTCTGCGTTTTCCTGGCAACCTTGTTGGCGATGCGGGCGGCTGCTGACGACCCCCAGCGTCCATGGTGGTCGACGGGCACCATGTGTGCATTGTCAGTGCTGTGTATGACCACCGCCGCATGGGCGCCCCGTCGTGCGCTCGCCTATCTCGCCGGCGTCGAGCTCTGCCTTGCGGCGAGCGTCTGGTGGGTATGGTGCTTCTGGCCCAGGCTCGCCACCTTCTCTGGGGCGAATCTGGTCGACTTGGTGAATCTCAACGTGATCGCGCTGGCGGCGGCGGGAATCGCCTGGTTGCTGGTCGATCGCCGATTCGTGCTGCCTCGCGTCCCCTCCGGCCACACGGAGCGCTGGCCTGCCTTTCATCACGGGGTCGCGACGGTCTCTGTCATTGCCGTGTCTCTCCTGGGATTGATAGCGATCTGCCTGGCGGCCATCGGAGAGCCGGCGGGCAACATGATGGTCGTAGGCTGGCTGGCGTGGGCGGCCGCAGTGGCGATCGTGCTGGTCTGTGGCCTCGATCCCAGATCGACGCGACTGCCTGCGGGCATCTACCTTCTGGGGCTGGCGGGCATGAGCCAGGTCATGGCCCAGACGGGCATGACGTCGCGAGACCTGGAGTGGGCGATGTCGGTAGGACTGGTCGGCTACGCGGTGATCATGACCTTGGCCTGGCGACGATGGACGAGGACCGGGCCGCTGACAGCCGCCCAGCAGACCACCGACGGCTGGTTGCCCTCAGCCAACAGCATTCTCGCGATGATCTCCATGCTTCTGGCCCTGCACGTCAGTTGGGGCCATCCCGCCCTGGTTTGGCGGATGCTGATCGTCATATCGCCGCTGCTGTGCGCCGCATGGGCTGTGCTTACGGCCGTGGAGGCGAGGCGGCTGGTTATGCAGACCTGCGCTGTGCATCTGCTGGTGGCGGCTGCCATCCTGTTTGCCTGGTCGTGGGTCTCGCCGGAGATGGCGACCGGAGTACTGCACCGGGCGGTTGGTCTCATCGCGGCCGTTGCCCTGGCCACGCCGATTCTGGCCGTGGTCAGAACGCAAATTGCAGCAAGCGATACATGGGCGACGGCCCTGGCTCGTTCGATCGTCATGGCATACGCGTTGGCGGTCGCGGGTCTGGCGTACTGTTGCGCCTCTGACGCATTGAGCATACTCGGCGATGACCTCCTGCCGCTGACTCGGCCGGCCGTCGTCGCCATGGTCCTGGCCCTGCTACTGATGATCGTCTGCTGCATCCTCTTTGCCACGCGCGATCGGCTCGATCCACTGCAGCTCGACGCTCCCCGCAAAGAGGCCTACGTTTACGCCGCCGAGGTGCTGGCCGGCGTATTGACGCTGCACGTCCGCGCTTCGACGCCCTGGCTGTTCACCGGCGTGATCGAGCAGTATTGGCCGCTCCTGGTCATTGTTCTGGCATTTGCGGCGGTGGCGGGGCAGGAAGCCTGCGAGCGATACGGGCAGCGCGTGCTGGCCCGGCCGTTGGGACGAACAGGCATCTTTCTGCCGGCACTGTCGATGCTGGAGCTGTTCATCGCCGCGTCGCGGGTCCACTTCTCGGTGGTGCTGTTCACGACGGGCGTTTTGTACGCCATCCTGGCTGCGATGCGGCGATCGATGGTGATGGCCGTGGTCGCGGCCTCATCGTTCACCGGCAGCCTCTGGTATCTGCTCTATCGGACGCCGGGGCTGGGCCTGACGGAGCATCCCCAGTTGTGGTTCGTCCCGCCGGCGATAGCCGTGCTCGTCGCCACGCACCTGAACCGCGACCGTCTCGACGAGATGCGGCGAAGGACCGTCCATTACGCCTGCCTGCTGACCATCTACCTTTCATCAACCGCGGACATCTTTCTGATCGGGGTGGCCCAGGCGCCCTGGCTGCCGATGATTCTGGCCCTGCTGTCGGTGGCGGGTATCTTCGTCGGGATCGCATTGCGGATCCGCTCGTTCCTGGTGCTCGGCACCGGGTTCCTGTGCCTGTCACTGCTGACCATGATCTACCACGCGGGCAGCAATTTAGGCTGGGTCTGGATATGGTGGGCAAGCGGCATCGCCCTGGGCATCGCAATGCTCACCGTGTTCGGTCTGTTCGAGAAGAGACGCAACGAGATGGTCGCCCTGCTCGATCAGGTCAGGAAGTGGAATGACTGACAACCTATCCCGGTAGGTGTCGGACCGGCATCTTGCTGGTCAACGACGGGCTGGAAACCCGTCCCATACTGTGAAGGACTCCGCGTTTCAAGTTAGAACCGTTTCGCCATCCTGGTGCCGCCAGAGGTTCAAAGTCGGAAGGCTTGAGTTGAACGCCGCAGGAAAACCTGCGGGGGACCGCGGAGGAGCCTGCTTGACGTCATCTTCTCCCCATGGAGAGATGTGAATTCCCCCGGTCACACCGTTTCCAGGTACTTCAGGGATGCCAACAACCCGGCCTGCTCGCTTAACTCGGTTCCGTTGTAGTCGGCGTCCTCGAGTTCGACCGAGACGATCCCCCCGAAGCCTGCCTTCTCCAGGATCTCCAGAATGTGGCTCCAGCGGGTCACGCCGTGGCCGGGGATCGTGTACCGCCACGTGAACTCGCCGCAGAAAAACGGCTCTTGAAAGATAGACTGCTGATACAGGCCGATTTCATACAGGTTGTCGGTGATGATCTCGGTATCCTTGCCGTGAACGTGGGCGATGCGGTCGGCGAACTCGGCGGCGAAGCGGGAGTGGTCGATGCCCATGCGGATGAGGTGCGAGGGGTCATAGTTGATGCCCAGGCCGCGGCTCGGCACCTCGCGGAACATGGCCCGGCAGGTTTCGGGATTACAGCAGATATTGGCAAAGGGTGGCCCGCCGGGCCAACCTTCCAGGGCGATCGTTGCCCCCAGGCTCTCGGCGACCGGGGCCAGCTCGCCATAGCTGGCGACGGCCAGGTCGAAGTTGTCCTTGCCCGGCCGTGAGGGGTCTTCCGGAATGGCCACAGTGAAGAAGACCCGCACGCCCAGTGTGGCCATCTCCTTGAAATAAGCCGCGTTGCGGGCGACGGCTGCACGGCGCCTCCCGGAGTCCGGGCTCAGCAGGGCCGACCAGTCAATCATATCCACGGACACGACCTGCAGGCCCGCATCGCGGACCTGCCCGATGTCCTCAGGCCTTGCGTGCCCAAGATCGATGGCCTCGAAACCCGCATTCTTGGCCCAGGCTGCCAAGGCGGGCAGGTCCTTCTGCCAATCGCTCCACCCGCGACGAAAACCGATCTGAAAACCGCCGGTACGTGTGCGCATGGACACCTCCACGGAGACTTGCGATCCTGGAGCGGCAGGATAGGAAACAGACCGGACCAAGTCAAAACCGTTGCCGCTGGATTTCCGCGCAGGTCTCCGTTATGAAAGTGCCGGAACGAGAAAACCGAAAGGAGATTTGCCTCCATGCCAGACACCATTCGCGTCGGGATGATCGGTTGCGACACGTCGCACTGTATGGCGTTCACCCAGCGGTTTCACGAGGCCAAGCCGGCCGAGGGTACGCCTGCAGTCCGAGTCGTTGCCTGCCATCCTTCGTTCAGCCCGGACCTCAAGAGCAGCGCTGACCGGGTGGACGAGTATAAGAAGGGCCTGTCCGAGAAATGGCAGGTCAAGATGACCGCGTCCATCGAGGAGATGCTCAAGGAGGTGGACGTGGTGATGCTCGAGAGCGTTGACGGGCGCCGGCATCTGAGGGAGCTGCGGCCAGTGGCCGAGGCCGGCAAACCGGTCTACATCGACAAACCCTTCGCTGCCAGCCTGGCCGACGCCAAAGAAATGGTGAAGATCATCAAGGAAGCGAGACTGCCGGCCTTCAGTTGCTCTTCGTTGCGATACGACAGCAAGGTTGCGCAATTCGTGGCCGACGACAAGCACGGCAAGGTCATCGGCTGCGATGCGTTCGGCCCGGCTCATCTGGAGCCCACCAATCCCGGGTTCTTCTGGTACGGCATTCACGGGATCGAGATTCTGTACACCATCATGGGCCGCGGATGTAAGGCGGTGCAGTGCATGAGCACCGAAGACGGCGATCTGGCTGTCGGGGCATGGAAGGACGGGCGCCTGGGCTCGATGCGCGGCATCCGCAAGGGCAAGGCCGGATATGGGGCGATGGTCCTCTGTGAGAACGGACTGGTGCCGGTGCAGGCAGCCGGCGACTACTATGTCGGCCTGGTCAAGGCCCTGATCCAGTTCTTCACCACCCGGAAGCCCCCGGTGCCGATCGAAGACACGCTCGAAATCTGCGCCTTCATCGACGCCGCCTTGCGGTCGGACAAGAAGGAGGGGGATGAGGTGACGCTGGACCTACAAAATTAACGGAGTTGTGAACGAGGGCTCGGTGGACACTGTTTACATGAGAAGCTAGACTAATGGCATGAGGCAAATCGGCGCAGACAAGTTCAAGCAGAAATGTCTTGCCATTCTTGATGAGGTTGGCCCCGATGGCATCATCATCACGAAGAACGGCAAGCCTGTGGCCAAACTGACCCGCGTTGAGCCGGAGCCCTCGGCGCTGATCGGAAGCCTGCGAGGCAAGATCAGGATTCACGGTGACATCTTTTCGACGGGCCTGAACTGGGATGCTCAATCTTGACACCCACATTCTGGTGTTTGCCTTGGCCGGCAAGCTGACCGCCAAGGAGAAACGACTGCTCAGTCGGGAGCCGTGGGGGATTTCCGCCATTGTCTTGTGGGAGGTAGTGAAACTGACGCAACTTGGACGCATCGAGATGGATCTCGATGATCCGGAGGTCCTGAGAACTCTTTCCGCGACTCACGTCTGGCCGATCACGCTCGATATTTGTCGGGCGATAACACGGTTGGATTTCAGGAGTGATCCCGCCGACGAACTGATCGCAGCCACCAGCATGGTGCATGACGTTCCGCTCATGACACGCGATCGGCGTATCCGGAAGTCTAAGCTGGTCCCTTTCGCATAAGATGCCGACGGTGTGTGAACGTTCTCGCGCTTAATCGGATCGCGAAGGAGCAATCGTCATATTCGCGTGAGAAGTCCAGGAAGACAGACAGGTTATGGCCATAGCGATGCTGCGGAAGAAAGACGTCGGTCGAGTCCTTCGGGCTGTGCCCAGACTCATTGACTTGCCTGACACAAGCATGTGGATCGATTACGATGCCGAAGCCGATGTGCTTTACCTGAGTTTCCGTCGCCCCCAGCGGGCTACCGACAGCGAGATGCGCGACAACGGTATCATCGTTCATCGGCGCGGTAACCAGATCGTCGGCCTGACGATCCTGGAGGCATCAACTCGCTGACCCGGCTCAAGTGGGATCCTCATCATGACGGACGACAAATCTCCCAACAAACTCCTCCTCGGCCACAGCCCGGACCCGGATGATGCGTTCATGTTCTATGGGCTGGCGACCGGACGCGTGGATTCCGGACGATGGCGGTTCGAGCACATTCTGCAGGACATTCAGACGCTCAACGAGCGGGCGATGCGCGGCGAGCTGCACATCACCGCGATCAGTATTCACGCTTATCCCTATGTCGCCGGCCGATATGCCCTGACCAACTGCGGATCGAGCATGGGCGACGGCTACGGCCCGATGGTCGTTGCTCGCCGGCCGATGGACGTCGCGGCGCTCAAGGGCAAGCGCATCGCCGTACCCGGACACATGACCACCGCCTTCCTGGCTCTCAACCTGCTGCTCGGCAAGGATTCCTTTCAGCACGAAGTGGTCATGTTCGATCAGATCCTCGCCCACGTGGCCGACGGCAAGGCCGACGCCGGTCTGATCATCCACGAGGGCCAACTCACCTACCAGAACAACAAGCTGCACTGCGTCGTGGACCTGGGCGTCTGGTGGACAGAACTGACCGGCCTCCCGTTGCCGCTGGGGGGCAATACGATCCGTCGCGATCTCGGCGAGCGAAACATGCACGAGATCGCCGGGATCATCAAGGATAGTATCCAATACTCGCTCGATCACCGCGCCGAGGCCGTCCAGCACGCGATGCAGTACGCCCGCGACATGAACCAGTCGCTGGCCGATCGCTTTGTGGGCATGTACGTCAACCAGTGGACGCTGGACTACGGCGACACGGGCCGCGAGGCCATCCGCGAACTGCTGCGTCGCGGTCACGCCGCCGGGTTGGTGCCCGATCCCGGCCGGATCGATTTCGTATAGCCGCCTCTCACCCTCGCAGGCATCGGCCGACAAGCTTACTCGGGACTGCCGCTTGAGGCAGCCCTCACGACATTGAGTGAATACGCAAACGGAGATGAATCCATGCCATATAGACAAGCCAGAAAGGCATACTTGCGGGACACGAGGCCGGCTTCCCGCAAAACAGCGAAAAGGGGCTTTGTGATTGCCTTGCTCTCTTGCGTGTTGTTGACGGCTGACCAATCGGCGTTCGCCGCTGACGAGGGCATGCTGGCGTGGTGGCGGTTTGATGATGGCGAAGGGAGAACGGCCGTCGATGCCGTGAGCCGGACACCCGATCAACTGATCGGGAACTTCAAGTTCGCCGAGGGCGTCTCGGGAACGGGGCTCAAATGCGATGGCTTCACGACCTGTCTGACGCGAAATGCGAAAGACGCACCGAAGCCGGGCCGCGCGTTCAGCGTTGAGGCCTGGGTTGCCGTCCAGGCCTACCCTTGGGGATGGTGCCCGGTCGTGAGCCGGCGAACCGGTCACACGGCCGGGTATTTGTTCGGCGTGGATGCCCGCGGCCGCGTGGGTCTGCACATGGCCGTGGGCGGGCAATGGCGGGAATGCACGTCGGAGGCGATGGTCCCGCTGATGACATGGGTCCACGTGGCCGGCACGTTCGATGCGGGTTCGGGGCTCGCCGTCTACGTGGACGGAGAAAACGTCGGTCAGCTTCGCGTTTCGGGTGCGCCCATGTACGCCGACGGCGTCGATCTGCTCATCGGGCGCAACCACACGAAAGAGCCTGCTATGTTCTCGGCGTTATGGGGGGCCGCCGATCAGCCGGTCCACTTCGCCTTCGACGGCATCATCGACGAGGTGAAGATCCACGGCCGCTGCCTGACCGCCGACGAGGTGCAAAAGGCGTTTCAGGCAAATCGCCCGAGCACGCCGCCGGACCTGAAACCGCGCCGCATGCCCTCGGGGCCGAAGGACATTCATCGCTTCGGGGCCTTTTATCATCATCTGAAGTACTGCGAGGAATGGGACGCCATCTGGCGAGGCAGCGGGCCCGACGTGGTCGTGGCCTTCAAGTTTGCACCCGTGCGGCTGGTCTTCTGGCGGGGCGTCTCCTATGCGCCCTGTTGGGTGACCGAGAAAGACAACTGGTTCACGAACGAGTTCATGGAGCGGGGGCCCGATCGCAAGACACGGGGCTGCTCCGAGTCGATGTCGGATAAGCGCGCCCACTACTCGCACGTCAAGATCCTCGAAAGCAGCGACGCGCGGGCGGTCGTGTACTGGCGGAACGCACCCGTCGGCATCAACTACGAGTTCGCGTTCGTTGATGAGATCACGGGTTGGGGCGACTGGTCCGAGGAATACCACACGATCTACCCCGACGGCGTGGCGGTGCGCAAGGTCGTGATGTGGAGCAGCAACTTCAAGGGGTGGCACGAATGGTGCCAGTCGATTCAGCCGTTGCACGCCGGGCAGCGACCCGAAGACGTGCTTGACGCCAAACGCATCATGTCGGTGGCGAGCATGAAGGGCGAAACCAAGACGTTCGGCCGGGAATCAGGCGAGAAAGGATACGGTTTCCCGACCATTCCGGGTGCGAACGTCCAGATTGTCTACCTTGCGTCGAAGTACAACCCCTTTCTCGTGGTTGACGATCGCGAGGGCAAGAACGACCGGGGACGGCCGGGTCCTGAGATTGTCCGGGCAAGCGGCGACGGCTGGTCCGAGCATTCGGCGTTCCCCTGGGGAAACCACTGGCCGGTCACGCAGATCCCGGTGCTGGCACGGTATCCGCAGGCCGCCGACCGGCCTTCGCACACGTGGACCTCGACCCAGTACAGTGCCCCCTATGAAACCACCGAGAACTCGATGACCAAGATCATGCTCTGCGGCCTGACGGACGAACCAGTCGAGGGACTCCTGCCCCTGGCAAGGTCGTGGCTTCGGGCGCCGAAATTGACCGTCAATTCAGCCGCGTTCGTCAACGAGGGCTACGATCCCACCGAACGAGCTTACGTTCTGGCCTGCAAGGACCACGACAAGCCCGCGAAACTGGAGGCTGATATTGCGGCCAGCGAAGAGTCGCCGTTGGTGAGCCTGGCGCTCGTCATCAAGGACTGGGGCAAGGCCGGTGCCGTGGCCTGCCTGAATCAGGTCCCGGTCGAGGCCGGAGACAACTTCGCCGTCGGCCACCAGGACAGAATGGAAGGCACCGACCTGATCGTGTGGATTCGGACGACCTCAACGACGCCTGTCCACATCGAGCTGATGCCGAATGGCAAGTGATGAACGAGGCCAGAAGCTTGGGTTCAACGAAGCCAGGCCATCCTGGTCGGTCAATACTGCACGATCACGTTGACCGTCTCGCCGGTCTTCGGCAGCCGAATTCGTTCGTGTTTCAGATCCACGTCCGTCCACTCTTTGCCGTTGATCTCGACCTTCTTGATCGGCTTGGCATCAGGTACGCGAACATAGAGCCAGACGTCTTTCGGCGCGTTGCGGGTCGGAGGTCGGACCGTGGCCGCCACCGTGTTTGGTTCGTCGCCGGCGTGCATCGTGAACGCCACGGGCCCGAAATACGACTTGATCTCATCGACGCGGATGCCCTCTTTCGACGCCAGCCATCGCCGGGGCGTGCCCGAGGCCAGCCACAGGTCGTCGCCCGACTCCAGCACCAGCATGTCCCGCAAGCGGTTGACGAACCTCGCCTCATCCGGACTCTTGTAGAACGGTCCGCTGGCCCGGCTCCACATGCGGTATTCCTCGGTCAGCGTGTTGACGTCGGGGTAAAGGCACGCGACAAAGTTGTTGTAGATGTTACGGATGGCCGCGGGCACCTCGTTGCGTTTCAGATACATCTGGATCGGGTTCTGCAGGTTCGACTGCCACACCATCCCGCCCTGGCTGAACCAGAGCCTCTCGTCGGTGATCCCGTGCACGTTGAATCGCCGCTCGCCCGAAAGAGTCAGGTTGTCCTCCCAGTCGTCGAGGATCCAATCGGCAATGCGTTCGGTCGGCTCGAAAATGCCCAAATCGAGCAGAATCATCGGCCCGTAGAGCACCTCACGCGTGCCCGAAAGCCGGAAACACGGCAGTACGTCCTCCGGCTTGCCGTAACGACTGTAGAACTCGGCCTGCAGCGGCCCGAATTGGCGGAACCGCTGCCGGGCTTTCGTCGCAATGTACGGCGAATAGGTGCCGTCGCGCATCTTCACCACCGGCGAGATCTCCGCAGTCCGAATCACCGACGAGCGCAGGTCGTCGCGATACGCCGCGGCCTGTCTGGCGATCTTCTCCCCGTCAGGATGACCGATGTCGGCCATCGCGTTGGCCATCTCGGTCATGCCCGCCACGCAGTAGGCGTTGATCGCGAACCAGTGAGCCCAGTCCGCGTTGTCCTCCAGGTGCCCCGCCGGCAGCAGACCGTACTCGATCGGCCGGTGCCCGTGGATATCCTCGTGCATGGTCGCCCTGCGCTGCCGCTCGATCCACTCGACCGCCCTGAACATGCTCGGTAGCGTCTTCTCGAGCCACGCCCTGTCGCGGGTGTACTTGTAGTGCCTCGCCAGCGACCACAACACCGTGCCGTGGTCAAGGTTGTACTCCGAGGCCGTGTAGTCGTATTCGTCGTCGACTTTCGCACCGTGATAAACGGCGTCATGAGGAGGCGTATACGTGCCCCGGAACATGCGGCTGCCCTGTAAGGCGACGAAGGTGTCCAGATACTGCCCCGCCCGCCGTGTGTCCCCAAGCGCATCCAGCAGCATCGCCTGGAAACAGGCCTCGTTGGCGAAGACACGGTAGCAATAGCTGGCGGCCGGGACCATGTACAGCCCGCTCTTGGGGTCTTTCGTCGTGCTGATGTGAACGTGCGGCACGACAAAGCGGGACAGATAGTTGAACTTCGGCTCCGGCGTGCTGAATCGGGTGGTTCGCTCGATCATCGATCGCCAGTAGTCGGCCACGCGTTTGCGTTCGGCATCATAGCTGAGTGCCTCCAGCTTGTCGGCATCCGCCCCGGCAACGTCGGAGACGAACGGAAGCGAGAGGTAGAACGTCTGTGTCCCGCCGGCCGAAACCTCAAATGGGCAAGTGACCGCATTGACCGCGTCCGACGCAAGCTTCTCCGCCCGCTCCAACCTCATCTCCGTTCCCGAGGGGCAGGAAACGACTGCCCGAAGAATTCGCTCGGCTTTCTCCGGGTCGTCGCCGAGCTTGGCGATGATCCGCTTTCCAGCGATCTCGAACGGGCTGTCGGGTTTGGTCTGGAACCAGAGCTGCGAAGTTCTCGGCTCGGAGCCCGAATTGCGGGCGGTCAACTTCATCATCAGCACGGCCGGGGTCTGCTCGCTCCGGGCCGGGTCGTTCGGGTCCAGCGGACCTTCGAGCAGCGTGGCGAACGACTCTTGCTCGTACTGCAGGCCATCGCGCTCCCACCGGTTGATCATGATCGGCAGGTTCTCCTCGGCCACCGCCATGCCGCCCTTGTGGTCCTCGCGGAAATAGGGGTTGACGCCCGTGCCAATCCAGAGGTGAATGCTGTCCCCCGGCCACTTGAGCCGTTTGGCCTCGGCACCGAAGGCCTTTGTCCACGATCGGGAAATCCAGATGTTACCGTCGTAGCGGACGGCGAACTTCTGCCAACTCGAATCGACCGCCGCCACCAGGTAAACCATGTCGCCGTGCTGGCGAACCCAGGGATCCTGCGGCGGAATTTCCTTCCTTGCCCGTTCGTATGACTGCTCCTGCTCCAACGGGATCAGGTCGCGGATCTTCCTGCCCTTCTCGAAAGCAACGATGTCAAACGATTTCGGGTCATCCGCCTTCGTGACGTACGCGTTCATGTCCGGTACGTAGATCGGCCCGGCGGCCAGATCACGGGTGCTGAACGAAAATGACCGCGCCATCGGCCGGTCGCCTGTCTTCATTGTTGCCCGGATGGTCACGACAGTGATGTCGTTCGAGCCGCGAAGCTGCGATTGGCTTTCCAGCAGCTTGACGACGATGCCTTTGGGCTTCTCTCCGATTCGAACGTCTTTCCACAGTGCCGGAGGGACAAAGTCGTCGCCTTCGTCGAATTGCCAGGGCGTCAGGTTGCTCAACTTGCCGTTGAACACTTCAATGCCGCCCGACCAGACCGTCGCACCCTTCCGACCACACCCCAATTGGACACGAACGGCCAGCGGCTTGAGCACGGAATCGGAATGAACGGCCAGGGACTGCACTTTCGGCGAGCCCTTCGGCAGAACCAGACGAACCTTGAGCGTCCGCCGGTAGGTTACCCACGGCAGGTTCTCTGACCGCGGGTTTTCCTCGCCCAGACCGTCAAACGTGAAAACGCACCGCTTGCCCTCGATCCGCGTCTTGATGTCCGCCGGCAGCCACTTGCCCTGCCACGGATCGTCGATCTCATCTTCGATATTGGGCATGCTCGGCGGAGGCGGCGGCCATGTGCGAAACCAGTATTCGACGACGACATCGTTCGGCGCGTCGCCGTCGAACTCCGCCATGATCTCCCGCACGTCGCGAGGGTCGTCCCACTGCACGCCGACGGCCTGTGCGCTCTCCGGGGCGTCCGTCAGGGATTTCACAGGGACCGGCTGATCGAGCTTCTCACCGGCCCATACCATCCATTGCCCAAACTCGGCGAGGTTCAACGGCTCGCCATCACCTGCGATCAGAGCGGCCGGTGACATGACACAGAAAAACAGCACAACAACAACCAGGAGGAGAACAGTCAGGGTGTCCATGGCAGCACCTTTCCCACAATTCGCCGGCTCCAAATTGCACTCGTCGAAGGCGCCGCCGGACCGCACCCCCCGACAATCGCTCACGCAAAGAACGAACGCACCAGTTGCACAGCTTCATCGGCCAAGTGTTCCAGACCACCGGGCTTGAAGCGGAAGCTGTTATAAAAAAAGTGAGCGGTTTCGACCTCGTACCCACCTTCATCGTAGGCGACCTTCGTCGGCAGGTAGCCGCGCACGCCATTGGCGTAGCCGACCGTGTACACGCTGCGCCCGGTGGCCTCGCGGACCAGGTCGGTGAACGCGCTGAAAACCTCGGCATTCACACCGAGCATCACCGCCGGGCCGAGTCGCACGGCGAAGATTTCCATGTCCGCCGTGGCCGCGCACTGCCCGTCTCGCACTTCCTCGGTGCGCGATCGACGCCACTTCTCCAGTGCCCGCACATAGCGGTCACCCCACTCGCCGACACTGTCGGCATGGCCGATGTAGCGGTCGGCGATCTCGTTAATCTGATCAACGCCCAATACGTCCAATGCGATCGGTACCACGCGCGACGCCAGCCGCAGGGTGCAATCGGTCAGGGGCACAGCCTCAGGCAGCAAACCCGACGTGGCGTCGGCGACTTGTCCGCCCCATACCGACAGTTGTTCGGAAGTGATGTGCTCGTACGGCGGGTTGAGGTTGCCGCAGGCCCCGTTGGTGGCCAGCACGATCGGACGGCCGGGCAGTCGCTCGGACAGGATCGCGGCCGTGCGGCCTGGCAGGTCCGCGCTGATCATGCGGTTGCTCGGACCCAGTGCCACGGCGTGCATCGCGTAGTTGGTCAGGGCGCCGATAAAGCTGCCATCGTCGCGCCGCCATCCGAACGCGGCCACGCGAGGATCGGTCCGGGCCGAGGCCTTCTTACGCCGATCGACGGCCAGATCGCATCTGCCCTCAACGAAAACCGGTGTGCAGGCCGTCGTGTTCTCAATCGCCTCTCGGGCCGCTTCTTCCAGTCGTGCACGCAGGAATTGCACATACGCCGAGTCGTAGCGGCCTGCTTCTGAGATCTCAACGGTTGCCGGCCCGGAATGCGTGTGGATGGCCGAAATCAATACCTGCGAGGCCTTGAGGCCCAGTTTCGCCGCCGCCCACTCGCGGAAATCAAGCACGAATTCCCGCAGCAAGCCGATCAGGTCCACGTGGATCCAAAGCAGTCGCTCGTCGCCCTCCACCAAGTACAGACATTTGGCGTACAGTCGGTCGAGCACGCCGATCGACGGTTGAGTGCGAGCCGCGAAACCGGACAATTCGCAGCCCGGCTCGGGCGTGATGTCAACCTGGGCGACACCGACTTTCATTCAGCTTTCTCCGGTCCGTACTTCTCGGCGAACGCGCGTTTCATCCAGGTGACGTCATCGACGATTGTCTGCCGCTCGGCCTTGAGTCGGCCGGGAAAGGTCCTCTCCGCCCGGCGGGCCAGCGACTGCACATTGTCGATGTACATGCTCGCGACATATCGAGAATGTGGGGCCGCCGCGATGCGGGCGTACTGGTCGCGGACCGCGTTGAAGCTCGTGCCCTTGCCGTAGTACAGCATGCCCGAATACGCCTCAACCAGGTCCTTGACCAGATCCCGCTGGTCCGCATCATCGGTGAAATGGAGAATCGCCTGGCCGACTGAGCGTGCGGGGTCGTAAGCCCACGGGTTGCAGGCATAGTCGGCGCAGGTCATCAGCGGGATGCGGTTGATCTCGTTCTGCTTGCAGAGCGGGTTGCTCATGTAGCCGTCGATGACCTCGCAAAGATCCGGGTCACGCCCGAACACCGGGCCGAGGTGCATGGTCGGGTTGTTGTCGTTCACCGGGTAGTTGTCCCACAGGATCAGCCGGTGCTTCACGATCCCCCTGTAAGTTTCTGCACACTTGCGGGTAATGCGGTTGATCACCACGGCGTCACCAGTCCAGAACAAGTAGATATTCTTGTCCAGCTCGCGGGCGAACGTCTCCAGATAGGGGCGGTACCTGGCGTCTGTGCCGTCGCCCCAGTACCACGTCGGGCAGACGATCAACTGGGCGTCTGGGTCGCCGGCGCGCAGCCGTTTCAGAAACTCGTTGGCCACCTTCGCCTGTCCGGAGGCATCAATGCCCTCGGAGATATCGTCCAAGGCGATGTTAAACCACTTCACGCCCAGCTCCTGCATCCAGCGGTAGTGGTTCCACAGGACGTCGACATCCTCGGCCTTGCCGTAGTCGAGAATGCGCTCGGCTCCCAGATTGGGGTTCATGCTGAAGCAGAAATCGATGCCGGCCTTCTGGCATTCGCGGACGATCCGCTCGTATGCCTTTTTCTTCGCTTCCGGCAGCGGTTCCCACCAGCGGTTACAGCGTTTGTCGCCCCACGGGTAGTGCTCGATATCACACATGCTGAGGTAGCAGTTCATGAGGAAGTTCATCTTGCAGGCCGCCAGCGTGGGGATCTCCGCCAAGTACTGCTCGGGAAACCAGCCCCAGCCCTTGGTGCCGCGGACGGCAAAGCCCGGTTTCCGGCCGTCCGGAAGCGGTTCGGGCAGCGGCCGCTTCTGGGCCGGCAGCGTCACGGCGAAATCCTTGGTGATGTCCGGGCCGTATGTGTACTTTTCCGGCGCGACCGTGCAGGCGGCGACCATGAACCACGGCGGTATGCCGAGTTCGCCCTTGGGTTCGGTGTTGGCGATCACCAGTTCATTTTCGCCGGCGTTGAGCGCGTCGGCCGGAATGGCGATCCGCCGCACTTCAAACGCGTCGCTGCGAAACTCGCTGGGGCCGTCCCAGAGGCTCTTGCCGTTGAGCGTGATCCGGATTCTGCATGTGGCCGCTGCGTCATCGTCGCAGGCCTTCAGGTGCAGAAACATCGGCTCTGCCGGTACGACCTTCAGCGAGAAGCTGGCCTGCATGACCGAGCACGCCCCTGTCGGGTGGGCATAGACGTAGTTGGTTTGCTCACCCTTCTGGCTTGCGCCGAACTTGTCCTTGCCGCCGCCGGCGAAGTCGCTGCCGGGCAACCGGATGACCGTCTCCGCCTGGGCACCGGCGACCATGATCGAAATCGAGGACAGAATCGCGAGAAAACGCGGATGGCTGGTTAGTCGCATCTTGACCTGACTCCGTGCAAAGAAACCCACGAACGCTGCGACGTCCCGATCGCACTCGTTCACTTCAGAAACAGCTCGATCACTGGCACGACAGTGTTCGGCTGGCGGACGGGCAGATCAAAGGTCACGGCGTTTTGACCACCTTGTCCGGACATCCAGGCTCCACCTTCGCTGCGACTGAACTTGACCTCGCTCGCGTCGTTGAGCAACTGGGCATAGGCCACCTTGTCGGCGATGCCGTCAAAGTGGAGCTTGCCCATCGGCCAGACGAGCACGTGTACGTAGAGTCGACGTGTCTTGGGGTTGTAGGTCAACAGGCAGTTGTCGGGCTTCTTGAACTCGTCCGGTGCGGCGGTGCAACCGTAGATGGACCGGCCGTGGAGCCACATCCAATCGCCCATGAAGCCCAGGCATTCCAGGGCCCGTTCGTCAAACGTCCCGCGGGCGGTCGGACCGACGTTGAGCAACAGGTTGCCGCCCTTGCTGACCGTCTCGATGAGCATGACGATCAGTTGCTGAGGGCTCTTCCAGGTCGCTTCGTCACGGTGATAGCCCCACGAGCCGCTGAAGGTCTGGCAGGTCTCCCAGGGCACGCGAACGCCATCCATGCTGACCCAGGATCGCGGCATGAACTGCTCGGGCGTGCGGAAATCCCAGCCGTCGGGGCGATCGAGCAGGTCAAGCCGATCGTTGATCAGGCAGTTGGGCTGGAGCTCGCGGACAACCTTGAGCAGGCGCTCGGACTGCCAATCCTTGCGGCCCTTGCCGTCGTCACCGGGAAACGAGAAGTCGGCGAACAGGCAGTCGATCGGGCCGAATTGCGTGAGCAGCTCGCGCAACTGGTTCTCGACGTAGTCCACGTACCGCTTCATGTCACGATTCTTGTTCTTCTCGCGCTCTTCCTTGTTGTCACGCATGGGGTGGCATTTGTCGACGGTGTAATCAGGGTGATGCCAATCGAGCAGCGAGTAATAAAAACCGACCCGCAGCCCCTCGGCCCGGAAGGCCTCGACCATCGGCTTGATCAGGTCCTTGCCGTAAGGCGTGTTGGTCACCTTGTAGTCGGTGAACTTGGAGTCCCACAGGCAGAAGCCCTCGTGGTGCTTGGTGGTGATGACAAAGTAGCGCATGCCCGCGCCCTTGGCCGCCCGGGCCCACTCGTGCGGGTCATAGAGGTCGGGGTCGAAGTGCTCGAAGTACTTCCGGTACACATCGGTTGGGGTCCGCTCGTAGTTCTTCACCCACTCGTGGCGTGCGGCCAGCGAATAGGTACCCCAGTGAATGAACATGCCGAACCGGGCATCGAGCCACCATTGCATCCGTTCATCCTTCAGCTTGGGAGATTCCTTGGCCATTTCAGCTCCCTGGGCAAACAGCGGGAGGATCAGGCACATTACCAGGCAAGAGCAGCGATACGATCTCATGGGTCGATCCTTTCCATCATCACGTGCATCTGATTGGGCCAAAGGCTATCCCGGCCGATTGGGGCTGTCCAGAGGGCAAGGAGAGGCTCGGCCGTGCGTTGTGCGACAAGGCGGCTTTTCCGGCGAGCACGAACGCAGCAGAGTCAGGCTTGGTTGCGAGCCGGGCCCACGCGGGTGCACCCCGTTTTTGGTCGTGTTGCGAAGGCAGGGCCATGTGCCACTGCTTTGTGAGCAGTGAGAAAGGTGTGCCACTGCTCTGTGAGCAGTGAGGAAGGTCGGGTACGGTCGAGATCGGCACAGCGGATGAGACCTGCCGGCGATTCCATGCCAGGGATGCACCCGCCTCGCGCGACGCCTGCCCGACTCGTTGACTGTGCTCCATGGGTGTTCTACAGTGTTGCCGACCCATGGAGGAAACGAGCCGTGCCCAACCCTCTCAGCCAGATCAGGCCGGATAATGCGCTCCTGCTGGTTGTTGACGTTCAGGACCGCCTGTTGCCGGCGATTCACGACAACGCCGCCGTGGTCGAGGCTTGCCGCCGCATGATCGAGGCCGCCAAGGTGCTCGAGGTGCCGATGGTGGTCACGGAGCAGTATCCCGAAGGCATCGGCCGCACTTGCCAGACGCTCCTCCAGTGCCTTGGCGACACACCGCTTTACACCAAGATACGCTTCAGTGCCTGTGTCGAGCCGGTGGTCGAGAAGCTCGCGTCCCTTGGGCGTCCCAACGTGATTCTCGTCGGCATCGAGGCCCACGTCTGCGTCATGCAGACCACCCTGGACCTCGTGCGGCTCGGATACACCCCCTACCTCTGCGCCGACGCGGTCGGATCGCGGCGTCCCCATGACCGCGACACGGCCATCGAACGGCTTCGCCAGGCAGGGGCCATTGTCACCACCACCGAAAGCGTCACCTTCGAACTGATGGGCCAGGCCGGCACCGAAGTGTTCAGACAGGTCCTCAAGATCGTGAAGTAGTCGAACAGTCCGATAACAGAGCGGTTTACCGTCCTGTTGACGCGGCTTCGGGCTCTCGTCTTTTGACTCCATACCCCGCGAAGAATGGCCGATAACCATGGTGGAGGGCAGCGGTGCGCTGCGCGAAGGTTGTCAGGAGAATGGGAGGCTTTTGGGTGGATCATCGTCGATCGGAAAGCAGTTTCATCCCCGCCGAGCCGGAGGACCCGCAGGTCGAGGTCGGCGCCTCAGAGGCTGCTGATTCCGAAAAGCAGGACTCGAGCGGGACGCGGCGCCGCTTCCTCGGTTGTTCGGTGCGCAAACTGGCCTATGTATCTCCGGTGGTGTTGCTGTTACGGCCGCGTCCGGCGTGCGCGTCGCGAATTTACTCGTGAAGTAACTGACGCGACCGATGGATTCCATGAAGATGTCGGCTGGTTCACGGATGAACACTCCAAGCGACGAGCGACGCTGGAAGCCCATTCGGCGCGAGGGCCTTTGTTGTCGCGCATTCGATGACGAGGCCGTTCTCTACGATCCCGCTCACCACGCGGTCCACTACCTTAATCGTACCGCCTGGTTCATCTGGAACTGCTGTAACGGCCATCGAGATGTTGAAGACATCACTCTGGAGGTTGCGGCGGGGTTCGAGCCGAACACCCAACAGGACCACCCGTTGGCCGTGATTCGCGACGATGTTCGCTCCACCCTGTCACGCCTGACCGAGAACGGATTGATCGAGTCGGCCCCATGACCCAGCTTGCCGCCGTCAACACGAGACAGGCCTCCGCCCCCGCCCCATCGCGGGCCGTGTTCAGTCTGTTCGGCTCCAAGCCCGAGGTCCGCCATTACCGGATCGGGCCGGTACCCGTGTCGCTGACCAGCGTTGTGCCGGGCGTTGCGGATGATTTCCACGAGTTGTACCGAGCCTACGCGGTCGCGAGCCCGACCGGAGACGAGTTCGCGATCGACGTCATCGCCAAGCGGTCCGCGCGATCGCTGCGGCGCTACTACCACGTGGTGGCCAACGGCGAAAGCCTGTTCGCGGTCCGCAATGAGAACGAGATACTCCCCCACGTGGAATGGGCCATCAACACCATGGTCGCCACGCGATTACCGCAGTATCTGCAGATTCACGCCTCGGTAGTGGCCCGCGACGGGGTGGCGATCGCCTGTCCGGGGCAGCCTGGTCAGGGCAAGACCACGCTGGCGGCCGCCCTGCTCAGCCGGGGCTGGTCTTATCTGTCCGATGAATTCGCTCTGCTCGATCCCGACACCCGGCTGGTTGAGCCCTACCCCAAGGCCTTGTGCGTCAAGGCCGGGTCTTTCGACACCCTGCGACGGATGCGACTGCCGATCGATGCCGACCGCGTTTACTACAAGGGCGAAAAAGGGCGGGTAGCCATGCTCAATCCGCTCAAGATCCGCCCCGACGTGGTTTCAGGCCGCTGCCGCGTGGGAATGATCATTCTCCCCGAGGTCAATCACTCGACCACGCCGGTGATCGAACGCGTGTCGCGGGCCCACATGGTGTTCGAGCTGACGCGCTGCTCTTTCAACTTCGGGAAGTTCCGGGCCCCGGGCTTTCATCTGCTGGCCGACGTCGTGGAAAAGGCTGGCTGCTACCACCTTCGCTGCGGTCATCTCGCAACGACGTGCGACCTGGTTGAGACCTTCTTCAGCCGCCAAGCCGGGGCGGAGGTATAAGGTGGCGTACGGCATCTCAGACGCTCCTGTCGATCGCCTCAACCGGCTGGTGGCGGATTGCCTCACGGACCGGGCTTTCATGGTCGTCGAGGCGTTCTGGCGCAACGGCCTGTGGGGCCAGGTTGTGGACCACGCCTGCTCCTCGGGTGTGGGCGGGGCGGTCGCGCGGAACATGGCCGCCCGAGATGTGGAGATTCCCCGGTCGGCGGCGATTCAGCTCGATTCCTACAGGCAACACGTGGCGGCGGCAACCGCCTATGGGCTGGAGAGAGCCGAACCCGCCCTCGAATGCCTGCAGAAGGCCGGCGTAGCCTTTCTGGTACTCAAGGGTGCGGCGCTCAACGCCGCGCTCTACGACGGGCCGGGGCTGCGGCCGATGACGGACGTCGATCTGCTGATACGGCCTGTTGACGCCGGCCGGGCCGATGCGGCGTTGAGAACTGTCGGCTGCCGTCCGGGCCTCGACCTGCTCCGCGAGGACTTCTATCCTCGCTACTACTATGAACGGGAATACCTGCTCCCCTGCCGGCCGGAGGTGAAGATCGACCTGCACGTCCGGCCGTTCCGTCCGCTGCGCTATGCGGTGACGCTGCCGGATGACGCCATGTGGGATGAGCCCATGTCCGTCAGCTATGGACGGCTGACGGTGCAGATCCCCAACGTGGAGAACATGCTCATTCACCTGGCAGTGCATGCAGCCTGCCATGATGCGGCAGAACTGAAATGGCTCTATGACCTGAAGCTCTGGCTGGATCGATACGGCGACCGCATGGACGTCGAATCGATGGCCGACAAGTGCCGCAAGTGGAAGCTCGGCTGGCCGGTCCGCCTTGCCTTGGAGCAGGTTGACCGGCTCTTCGGCGAGTCCTCCGTTTACCTTCGGCGAACGCTCCTCGCGTTGAGCAGTTGTCGCGCCGGGTGGAGGGACCGGCTCGCTCTGGCCCAGAGTCCGCGCGACGCAACGCATCCGCTGGCCGCCCTTGCGGTGAACATGCTCTGTACGCCCGGCCTCCGTTTCAGGCTGGGTTATTTGCGCGCCGTGCTCCTGCCCGCCCGGTCGCACCTGGCCCAGCTCTACCGTGGCCGCCACCCCGGCTGGCCCCTCGTGGCCCACGCCGTCCGGATCGGCCGTTGCCTTACCCGGCGATTCGCCTGCCCCTCCGCCGAGCCGACATAGCGACTCAGGTCAATCTCGCTTGTCGCGACCATTTCGTATATCCTACCACTTTCGCGAGACTGCGGTTCTGTTTCAGCCAGACGAGGTGCGACATGGAGTTCAGGATGATCTTTGCGACAGTGGCGGCGGCTTGCGTGGTGTCCATGGCGTCTGCCGGCGAGACAGGGGTCGCCAGATTAAAGGCGGTGTCGCCGACGCAGGTGAAGCTGAGCGATTCGTTCTGGGCTCCGCGGCTTGAGGTCAACCGGACGGTCACGCTGCCGCACAATATCAAGATGTGCGAGGAGACCGGCCGGATCTCCAACTTCGACAAGGCGGCCGGCAAGATGGAGGGCAAGTACGAAGGCGCCTATTTCAACGACTCGGACGTCTACAAGGTGCTGGAAGGGGCGGCCCACATCCTGGCCGCTCATCCGGACAAGGACATGGAGGCCCGTATCGCCGCGATCATCGCCAGGATCGCCGCCGCCCAGCAGCCCGACGGCTACCTCAACGCCTATTACACCGTGATGGAGCCGGACAAGCGCTGGACTGATCTGCCAAAGATGCACGAACTCTACTGTGCCGGGCACATGACCGAGGCGGCCGTGGCCTGGGCTGACGCGACCGGCAGGACCGACTTCCTGGACGTCGCCCGCAAGTTCATACACCACATCGAGGGCATTTTCGGTTTTGACAAGCGGCACGGCGTGCCCGGCCACGAGGAGATCGAACTGGGCCTGGTCAAGCTGTACCGCAAGACCGGCGAGGATCGGTATCTGAAGCTGGCCGAGTACTTCCTCGCCGCCCGCGGCACCAAGCCCGCGCCGAAGTCGGAGTACCTTCAGGACCACATCCCGATCAAGCAGCAGAAGGAGATCGTCGGCCACGCGGTTCGGGCGATGTATCTCTACTCGGGTGTGACCGACGTCGCGGCGATCATCGGCGACAAAGAATATCTGCAGACTCTCGACACCATCTGGCACGACGTCGTGACGCGCAAGCTTTATGTCACCGGTGGCGTCGGAGCCCGGCACGAAGGCGAGGCCTTCGGCGGGGCCTACGAACTGCCCAACGACTCGGCATACGCCGAGACCTGCGCCGGCATCGGCCTGGCGTTCTGGGCTCACCGGATGTTGATCCTGCACGGCGAAAGCCGCTTCGCCGACGTCCTCGAGCGAGAACTGTACAATGCGTTTCCATCTTCAGTTTCGCTCAAGGGCGACACCTATTTCTATGTGAACCCGCTATCGAGCAAGGGCGAGCACCACCGCAAGCCGTGGTATGGCTGTGCCTGCTGCCCGACGAACATCGTTCGAGTCATGCCGCAGGTGCCGGGCTACGCCTATGCCCGGTCCGACGACGGCATCTGGGTGAACCTGTACATGGCGGGCGAGGCAACCATTCCGCTCAAGTCCGGCGAGGTCAAGCTGGCGGTTGACACGAAGTATCCGTGGGACGGCAGAGTGAAGATCAACGTCGCCCCCAAGACGCCGGCCGAGTTTGCAGTGAACCTCCGCGTGCCCGAATGGTGCGAGAAGGCCACGGTCAGTGTGAACGGAACGGCGATCGCCAACCCGACCATGGACAAGGGATATGCGGTGATCCGGCAACAGTGGAACACCGGCGATGCAATCGAGATGGACATGCCGATGCCGGTCCGGCGAATCCAGGCTCATCCGAACGTGGCCGCGAACCGCGGGCGAATCGCCCTGCAACGCGGTCCGATGGTCTTCTGTCTGGAAGCGGTCGACAACGGCGGCAAGGTGTTTGACCTGGTTCTGCCGCGAGACTCTGAACTCAAGACCGAGTTCGAGCCCGACATGCTCGGCGGTATCCTGACGGTCAAAGCCAGGGGTCTCAAGTACCCGGCTCGCGACTGGAAGGACAAGCTCTATCTGCCCACACCGGCGCAGGCCGAACCGGTCGAGCTGACCGCCGTGCCCTACTGCGTCTGGGACAACCGCGCACCGGGCGAAATGACCGTGTGGATTCCGGAGGTCACCGGGCTGTCCAATTGACCGGTCATCGAGCAGGGGCATGCTTGCGACCGGCGACGCCATTTGGCCATGTCCGTTGTGAGCTGACCGGGTGCTACGCGCAGATGTCAGCGGGCCTGGCGTTGAGAAGACGCACGACGTCTTGCGTGGCCATCTCGACCAGCACTCCGCGACGCCCGCCATTGACGATGATCCTGTCCAGGGCCAGCAGCGAGTCCTCGATGACCACGGGCAACTGGCGCCGCATGGCGAACGGTGAAATGCCGCCGACCTGGTAGCCGGTGATCTTCTCGGCCTCATCATGCTCGGCCAGTTCCGCCTCGGCCACACCGATCGCCTTGGCCATCTTGCGGGTGTCGAATCGCTGGTCGCCGGGGACGATGGCCACCCAGAAGGACTTGCCCACGGCCTTGACGACCAGCGTCTTGCAGCAGGATTCGAGCGGACGGCCCACGGCCTCAGCCGCATGGTCGGCCCCCACCTCGGTGAAGGTGTATTCGAGCACCTCGAACGTTACACCCTGGGATCGGAGCCATTTGACCGCATTGGTATCGGACATGGTCTGCTACGTTGAGTGATCCTTGCACGAACCGCCGTCAGTATCCGCAAAACAACTTCAAGAAGCAAAGGTGATGCGGTCGATCGCCAGGCCGTTCTTGCGGCAATGCTCGACCAGCAGCGAGATGTAGCTCTGCCGGACGGTCTGGCAGTCGCCGAAGCCCAGAGCCCGCTGGGCCTGCACGACGGCAGCCTCATCAGGCCCCTCGATTTCGACGTAGCGGCCCAGGTGGGGAACCTCGTCCAGTTCGACCGTGCAGTCGCCCAGCCGCCAGGTTTCACGCCGTTTTTCGAAGCACAGCACCTCGACAAAGCCCAGAGCCTCGACCAACTCTTTGCAGGCCTCGCCGTCGTCCGTTGCGATCTCGATCTCCTCGCGGGTCTTCAGCGGCCCCTGGATGCGAGGCCCCTTGTAGGTCAACGTGGTGGGCGGGTCATTGCCGTCCTCGGCTAGGCAGATGCGTACCCGCAGGCCGCGTCCGCTCGACAGCAGGGAACGATCCGGATTGTCGAAGATGTGATTAGTCTCCAACACCCGGCAGATCCGCATGGCTCGCAGCGATGAGAGCCGTTCCAGCACGGCCGCGTGCGAGTCCACCTTGATCTTGGCTTCCACCTCAACGGGCATGGGTGCCTCGGCACACATTACAGACGCGGCGGCGAAGACGATCTTCGTTCATCAGCTCCAGACCTTGCCGCCTCAAGGTGCTCGTCACCCGGTCGCAATCTTGAGACATTCCAGTGGATTGGGCAGCGGCTCCGTCCAGAACCAGTCTACCTCGATCGAAATGCCCGGCAAGATGCGACTGGCGAACCGTCCGTTGGTGAACGTGTTGGTCAGGTAGACTTCGCCTTCGAGCATGTCCACCTGAACCTGCTTGTGGTCCGCGTCGATGAACCAGATCTCCGGGATCCGGCGCTGATGATAGGCGGCGCGCTTCTCGCCCAGGTCGTACTCCCGTGTACTTGTGGAGACCATCTCGACAACCAGGTCCATCGGCCCGACGACCCGCGTCCCGCGGATGCGATCTGTGTGCTCGGCCGCCAGAAAAGACATGTCCGGGCAAAACCGCCGTTCGCCAAGCTGCATCACTGCGTTCGAGCCCTGCAATACGCCGAGGCTGCGATTCGAGGCGAAGGCGTTGAGCAGCGTTCCGAGGAACATCAGTCGTTGTTCATGTTGAACGGATGCGGATGAATGCACAATCAGCACTCCATCAACGTACTCACATCGCAGGTCTTCGTGGGCCAGCTCTTCGTAGTCCTCGATTGTCGCCTCGTATTTGCGCAGCAGATAGGGCGGAGAAAGATGCTGGAGGTCTTCTCGCAGCTCCCGGATGTGCTTGGCATCAAGTGTCAGCATGATGCACCTCCGCCCCATTGTAGCAGTTCGGTGCCCCACACGGAAGTCACGGGTTCGCGCCCGAGGCCGATGGTTGCAGCTCAATTTGCTACGATATTGACCATCCGGCCGGGAATGCAGATCACCTTGCGGACGGTCTTGCCGGCCAGGAACTTCCGGACCTGCTCGTCGGCCATGGCCGCGGCCTGCATGGCGGACTCGGACTGGGCCTGGTCGGCCGGCAGCCTGATGCGCGAACGGACCTTCCCGCTGATCTGCACCGGGATCTCGATTTCCGCCTCAACGCAGAGGGCCTCGTCATAAGTCGGCCACTCCTCGAACGCGATGGACCGCTGCCAGGCCGATCCGACCGTCCGCTGCCACAGCTCCTCGCACAGATGCGGGGCAATCGGGGACAGCAGCTTGAGGAACGGCTCGGCCACTTCGCGAGGCAGCGAGTCGCTCTTCATCGCGTTGTTCAGCTCAATCAGGGCGGCGATCGCGGTGTTGAATCGCAAGGCCTGCATGTCGCCGGTCACTTTCCGGACCGTCCGATGCAGCAGGCGCCGCAACGAATCCTCGGCCGGGGCATCCGTCACCTTCAGCGATCCGTCCTCGGCAATAAACCTCCGCCAGACCGCCAGCAGAAATCGGCTCATGCCAACGATGTCACGGGCATTCCACGGCTTGCTCGCCTCCAGCGGACCCATGTACATCTCGTAGATCCGCAGGGTATCAGTGCCGTATTCCCGGCAGATGTCGTCGGGAGCCACAGCGTTCTTGAGGCTCTTGCCCATCTTTCCCAGGCTTCGAGAAAGAACCTCACCGATGGATCGCCGCACGAACCGGGCGTCTTTTCCCTCGCCCCGCTCCTCAACCTCCCGAACATCGACGTACATGCCGCGACCATCCTGGTACGCATAGGCCTGGATGTACCCCTGGTTGAAGAGCCGCCCGAACGGCTCGGGCGAACTGACGCAGCCCAGATCGAAAAGCACCTTGTGCCAGAACCGCGAATAGAGCAGATGCAGCACGGCGTGCTCGGCGCCGCCGACATACAGATCGACACCGCCGCACGGCGGCGCTCCCGGACGGCTCTTTGGAGCCATCCAGTAGTGCTCAATGTGCGGATCGACGAATGCCCGGTGGTTGCGGTTGTCCAGATACCGCAGATAGTACCAGCAGGAGCCCGCCCATTGCGGCATGGTGTTCAACTCGCGGCGGAACTCCCGCACTTCGATTCCGGCCGGCGGAGACTGACCGGGCCTGAGCAGCCTGACCGTGCCGGCATCGGTCACGTAGCCGCGCACGTTGACCCAGTCCTTCGCTCGCCCGAGCGGAGGCGCGGGCGGAGCGTTGGGGTCGTCCGAGGCCTCGGGGCGATAGTCGTCGATCGCCGGCAGTTCCACGGGCAGCTCACTCTCGTCCAGCGCCAACACTTCGTCGGTCTTCGGGTCGTGTACGATGGGGAACGGCTCGCCCCAGTAGCGCTGGCGGCTGAACAGCCAGTCTCGCAGCTTGTAGTTGACCGCCCCCTTGCCCAAACCCTTTTCTTCCAGCCGTGCGGTGATCCGCCTCTTGAAGTCAGCGGTCGGCAGGCCATTGAACTCGCCGGAGTTGACTGCGATGCCGTCCCCGACGAAGCCGCGCCAGTCCTCGCCGCCCGGCGGCTGCACAACCTGCACGATCGGCAGGTTGAACTTCTGGGCGAACTCGTAATCGCGGGTGTCATGGGCCGGCACGGCCATGATCGCCCCGGTGCCGTAACCCATCAGCACGTAGTCGGCCACCCAGATCGGAATCTTCTCGTTGTTGACCGGGTTGATCGCATAGGCACCCGTGAAAACACCGGTCTTCTCCTTGGTATCGGCGGTGCGATCGAGCTCGGACTTGCGTTTGGCCTCCTCGACATACGATTGCACGGCCGCCCGCTGCTGCCGCGTCGTGATCTGGGCGACCAGCTCGTGCTCCGGCGCCAACACCATGTAGGTCGCCCCGAACAGCGTGTCCGGCCGGGTCGTGTAGACGCGAATGACCTCCTCGGCGCCGTCGACGGCGAAGTCGACCTCCGCCCCTTCGCTGCGGCCGATCCAGTTGCGCTGCATGAGCTTGATCGCCTCGGGCCAGTCGACCGTGTCCAGGTCGCGCTCCAGCCGGTCGGCGTATTTGGTGATCCGCAGCATCCACTGCCGCAAGGGTCGCCGGTAAACCGGGTGATTGCCTCGGTCGCTGCGGCCTTCGTTGGTGACCTCCTCATTGGCCAGCACCGTCCCCAGGGCCGGGCACCAGTTGACCGGGATCTCGTCGATGTAGGCCAGACGTTGCCCGTCGATGACGGCCCGGCGCTCCTCCGGCGACAGTTCCTCCCACTTGCTCAGCCCGACCGGGCAACCCGTGATTGCGGAGGTGGTCGGCCAGGTCGCGACTTCGCCGTCCGGAGTCACTGCAAGCGTACCCTGCTCCAGCTTGTGGATTAGCTCGCCGATCGGCCGGGCGGCGTCCGCCTCGGCATCGTACCAACTGTTGAACAGCTTGAGGAAGATCCACTGCGTCCACTTGTAGAACTCGACGTCGGTAGTGGCCAGCTCGCGGTCCCAGTCGTAGCCCAGGCCGAGGCGCTGCATCTGGGCCCGCATGTTGTCGATGTTCTTCTGCGTCGTCTCTCGCGGCGGCACGCCGTGTTCGACGGCGAATTGCTCGGCCGGAAGACCGAAGGCGTCATAACCCATTGGGTGCAGAACGTTGTGACCGCGCATGCGCAGGAATCGGGCGCAGATGTCCGTGGCAATGTAGCCGAGAGGGTGACCGACATGCAGGCCCACACCGCTGGGGTACGGGAACATGTCCAGCACGTAGAACTTCGGCTTGGCCGGGTCGAAATCCGCATCACCCGGCTGGGGAGTGCGGAAGGTCTTCTGCTCGATCCAGTACTTCTGCCACTTCGCCTCGATGGCGGCGAAGTCATAACGCCCGCGTTCCGAACTCATGACTGCCTCTCTTCAAGCCATATCCGCACGGGTCAACGATGTTAGGATCGCAGACTCCGAGGGTTGCGAAGCGCAGATGATACCGCTATCCGGCATATCGATCAAAAGCATGCTGGCGGCGATCCAGTCTCGCAGCAACTCAGTGGCTGTCCAGTCGTGGCCCATCTTGCCAGAATCTGGTACACTGCCGCGTCACCGGTCGAGGTTCTGGCCGGGTCGCACAGTCTATTCGCAGTGGAGGAACAGCCATGTCATTGGACAATCAGAATGGTCCCAGCTCCTCGGACTCGTCATGCATGCCTCGCCGGGCGTTTCTGAAGAAGTCAGCCGGTGCCGCCGGTGCGATCGGCGGCGCGTTGGCCATCGCCGGTCTGGGAGCAACGGGCGGTTGCGCGGCGACCGGGAGCACCGGTCTGGCCGCGGGAGCGTCTGCGGCCAAGAGCCGTCGAATCGGCCCCAACGACCGGGTTTCCATCGGCATCATCGGCTGCGGTGGACGGGGCAGTCAGCTCATGCAGGACATCCGTGCCGTAGCCCAGGATCGCAATGCCGAGATTACGGCCGTCTGCGATGTCTGGAAGGTCAATCTCAACAACGCCGCCGCCAAGGCCAAGGAGTGGTCCGGCAAGCAGCCGTGGACCTCCACGCGATTCGGCGATATTCTGGCCCTGGATGATGTCGATGCGGTCGTGATCGCCACGCCCGACTTCGGCCATACGCCGATCATGATCGAGGCCCTGAAGGCCGGCAAGGACGTCTACGTGGAAAAGCCGATGTCGATGGAAATCAGCAAAGCCAACGAGGCTCTCGATCTTGCCCGGAAATACGAACGGGTCGTCCAGGTGGGTACCCAGCGCCGCAGCGAGGGCCGCTTCAAGGCGGCGGCCAAGGAGTTTGCCACCGGCGTCCTCGGCAGACTCAACCGCATCTCGGCGGCGATGAACGTGAACCACCCGCGCTGGGCCCGACCCTACAGCGACTGCAAACAGAGCGACGTTGACTGGGACGCCTTCCTGTTCAACCGGCCGAAGCGCCCCTTTGATCCCAGCCTGCTCCGCCAGTGGCACTTCTACAAGCTGTGCACCAACGGCCTGTCCGGTCTCTGGATGGCTCACTATTCCGACTCCGTTCACATGGTCACCGGCTCGAAATACCCGACGAGCGCGGTCGCCCACGGCGGCATCTACGTATGGAAGGACGGACGCGAGCACACCGACACATTCCACGCGCTGCTTGATTACCCCGAGGGCTTCCTGATGAGTTGGGGCATGGGCCTGGGCAACAGCTTTGGCGTGCACTTCCATCTGTGCGGCACGGAAGGCACCATGGATCTGGAGAAATGGACCATCTCGGACGAAGGCAAGGTCAGCGCCGCCAAGGCCAAGAGTCGCGCAATCCAGGCCGAGCCGAACGAGTCGCACATGGGCAACTGGATCGACTGCATTCGCTCGCGGAAGCAGCCGAACGCCGACATCGAGTACGGGCATCAGCACGCCGTGGCCACGATCATGGCCGCCGCTGCCCTCGAAACCGGCCGACGTCATCTTTACGACCCGGTCAAGCGCGAGATGCGACCGGGCTGATCGCCGGTGCTCAGGAAGGCAGGCTGGCCGCCGCAACATTCCGCTGAGAGGGCGCGGTTGTCGGGACCGCCTCGGGCATGAACACGTCGAACCTGGACGCGACGCGATACCGGAACTCGCTGTTCAACTGCTGTGGTGTCCGGGCGCCTGTCGCGATCGCACCCGCGAATCGCGTCAACCCCTTGGCCAGATCGCGGATCCCTTGCACCAGCTCGCGATTCACCTCCCCCGGCATGTAGACCCACCGCCCTTCGTGCCGACAGAATTCCAGGTTCCGCAGCGGCAGTCGTCCGGCCACCTGGACCGCAACCACCGCCCGGTCCCCGTGAATGGTTTCGCTGGTAAACGCGGCATCCCGCGCGAACAGTTCCAGGAAATAGGCGAGCTTTGACATATCAAACGATCGGGGATCCACATCTGGACAGTACTGGCCCAGCGCCACTTGCGCCGCGGTGTTGGCGGTCATCATCTCGTCCACGGCGATCATGAGTTCAATAAGATCGTCACTGCTGTCCGGATGGACCCACGGCGTCATGTTCCCGTACGAACGTGAAACGTACCATTTCCGAAGTTGCTCGTAGACCTCTCTAGGCGATGCTGCCCGAGCCAGTGCAACACTCGACGGATCAGGTTGCTGGCGATCGCAGGTGCTCAGACACGCGCAACTCACCAGCAGAAACGCTGCGACCCTCCGCCGCCACCTGTAAGACCCTGATTGTCGATCCTCCTCGGACATCTGTGATCCAACCTCAGACTTCAATTGCCGCTTGCGATGCATCCACAGCACCTGGGCCCCATCATCCAGACGGGCGTCACCAGCCGTTCGGCGAATTTCGGCATATCCTCATTACCAGGGTCAGGCTCGACCCTTCCAGGTGCCGGATGGAAACCGTGTCGCTCTTCGACCCTGCCGTCGCCGGGCGACCCGGCCAGGACATCGCGAAGGCTCTCTGACCAGAGATCATATACACCTGATCCGGCCCGCGGCTGCCAGACAAACGCCGCCCGCCATACGGTGACCACTGGTTATCAGTCTCGCGGGCCGAGTGATCGTACTCCTTTTCGCAATCCAATCCACTCAATGCCGCATCCCGGGCGCCTTTGTCGGTCCTGAAACACCCGGACCATCGGCTCAGCGGCCGGCGACAGACGGGCATCAAGTGCGGTGACATGGCCTTCTTTGCGCAGTCAATCTTTATCGCTGAAAGTAGGCCCGCGTACGAGGATCACTCTGCAATCGCTCTAAAGCCCGGTGCAGCTTGGACTTGACGGTTCCGATCGGCATCCGCAGCGCCCCGGCGATTTCCGCCAGGCTCATGTCGTCAACGAAACGCATGAGAACGACCTCCCGCTGGTCCGGGGACAAGGCGGCCATCACCTCGGCCAAGCCGCTTCGAAGCCCCTCGGTTTCGGACGGCGGCGGGGCAGGGACGTCGGCTTCCAGCTCGCAACCGAGCGAACGGCAGTTTCTTCGGCGAGCAGCCAGGCTGAGATGCTTGACGACCGGGTAGAGGAACGTCGTCATCCTGGCCGTAAGACGGAGACTCGGCGTTTTGCGGAGCAGGTAGGCGAAAGTCTCCTGGAGGACATCCAGGGCGTCATCGGTTCGGCCGGTGAACCGGGTCGCCAGCCTCACCACCCAGTCACGATAGCGGTAGTACAGAGCCTCGAAGGCTGCGGCGTCGCCCCGGTTGATCGCCCGGATCAACGCCTCGTCGCTTCGGGGGTCGGGCGGAGGCAGGGAACCCACGGAAACACTCCTGACACCCCCCCAAAAACGCCGCTCGGCACGACAGCCGGTGCGATGAGACCTCGTGCCGAATCCTCCATGTATCCGATCATTGATACCCCGTCCATCCCCCGAGAGTGGAATGAAGGAACTTTTCCGGCAAGTTTGCGTCTAAACGGCTGGCTGAAGGGTAGAATCCGGTGTAGGGCTCATAACCGCACGGGGCTGGGTATGCCCCCATGCCGCGGGTCACCCAGGACATGCAGGAGAGCCCCTGACAGGCACCCCACACAGGTCTCTCATCGGCCGACTGTCTTGCCCAGAAACGGAGGAACACGTCATGACGACCTCGGTCAAATCTCTCGGCATTGTGACCTCACTGTTTGCCTTGTTCGCGCTTGCTGCCGCCGGTCCCGTCCCTCGGGCGATGGCCGACGGTTTCATCGTGGTCGATGATCGCAGCGCCGAGGAGATCCGCCGGCTGCCCTGGCCTCATCCACACCCCATGCCGCGGCCAACGCCCTGGCGGTATCACATGCCCCTGCAGGTGAAGAATCACCTGGTCGAGGCCGAGCTCACCGAGAGCGTCGGCATCACGCGCATCGACCAGACTTTCCACAATCCCAACAACGTTCAGCTCGAAGGCACTTACATCTTCCCAATGGCCGACGACGTGGCCGTCCAGAAGTTCAGCATGATGATCGGCGACAAGGAGGTGCAGGCCGAGGTCCTCGACAAAGACAAGGCCCGCCAGATCTACGAGGAGATCGTCAGCAAGATGAAGGACCCGGCCCTGCTCGAGTACGTCGGCAGCCGGATGTACAAAGCTCGCGTGTTCCCGATTCCAGCCAAGGGGGATGTGCGTATCAAGCTCGAATACTCGCAGGTCATCACCGCCACGAACGGCCTGGCGAACTACCGTTACCCGCTCAACACCGAGAAGTACTCGTCAGCTCCGATCAGCCAGGTCGCCATTCGGGCCCGCATCAAAACCCGCCAGCCATTGGCCACCGTGTTCTGCCCCTCGCACCAGGCGAGCATCGATCGGAAAGGGACAAACGAGGCCAGCGTGGGCTACGAGGCCTCTAACGTACTGCCGGACAAGGACTTCGTGGTCAGCTACAAGACCAGCAACGAGGATTTTGCCTTCGTCATGCTGGCTCACCGGCAGGCGGGTGAAGAAGGCTACTTCATGGCCCGGATTATCCCCGGCGAAGGCGCGCGGCCCCGCAAGGTGGTGGCCAAGGACATCTGCTTCGTCATCGACACCTCAGGCAGCATGGCCGGCAAGAAGATCCAGCAGGCCCGCGAGGCTCTGCGTTACTGCCTGGCGAACCTCAACGCGGACGATCGTTTCAACATCGTGGCCTTCTCAACGGAGGCTCGGCCTTACAAAGAGACCCTGATTTCGGCCAAGACGGAGAATACCGAATCAGCCCGCCAGTTCGCGGCTGAGCTGCAATCGGCCGGCGGCACGGCAATCAATGACGCCCTGCTCGCAGCCCTGAAGGCCCGCGGCGGCAGCGATGAGGACAGGGGCAGGCCGTATATGGTCGTTTTCCTTACCGACGGCCTGCCGACCATCGGCGAAACCAACATTGACCGGATACTTGAGAACGTGAAGAAGGCCAATGCAGGCGGTGTTCGGCTCTTCGTGTTCGGCGTGGGGAACGACGTTAACACCAAGCTGCTCGACAAGCTGGCGGAGGACAACCACGGCTCACGCGACTACGTCGCCGAAAACGAGGATCTGGAGCTCAAGCTCTCGAACTTCTACGGCACGATCGCCAATCCGGTGCTCAGCGACCTGAAGTTGACCTTCGACAGCGCGCTGGGCGTGCATGACACGTATCCCAAGGTCCTGCCCGATTTGTTCAAGGGTGGCGAACTGGTCATCTTCGGCCGTTACGACAACCCCGGAAAAGGCAAGGTTGAGCTGGCCGGCCGCTGCGGCGACGAGGAGCTGAAGAGGTCGTGGGAGGAGTCGTTCCCGCAGACCGATGCGGGGCAGGAATACCTGCCGCGGCTGTGGGCGACACGCAAGGTTGGCTACCTGCTCGATGAAATCCGGCTGCACGGCGAGAACAAGGAGGTCCGCGAGGAGGTCGTTCAGTTGGCCAAGCGGTTCGGCATCGTCACCCCGTACACCTCGATGCTGATCATGGAGGAAGACCAGGGCCGAATCGCCCGCGGCGAGGGCGACCGGATTGAAGGCCTGACACTGCACCGCAGGCTGGCGGCGGCACGGCCACAGTTGCTGGAGGACCTGAAGAGCGGCGGCGCAAGGAGCAAATTGGGCGTCGAGACTGGGCCAGGCGCGGTGGCAATGTCGAAGGAAACCAACAGGCTTGCGGCTGCTGAGAGGGTCGAGGTGGACAGGTACTCGCACGGCGATTGGTCATACAGCCTTGCCGACGGGGGCGTAGCGGCCTCTGCCGGCCGGCCCTCCAGTCAGCCTGCTATCTACGGCATGGGTGGCGGGTACGGCGCGGCCGGTCGAGTGAGCGGCCGAGAGGGTGAGCAGGTGATGCAATACGTCGGCTCGCGCACCTTCTACCGCGACGGCGAGAAGTGGGTCGACAGCCGATACAAGAAGGAACTGCAAACGACCATGGTCAAGGCCTTCAGCAAGGAGTACTTCGAACTGGTCGCCGCCCATCCGGACTTGGGCAAGTGCTTTGCCCTGGGCAGCAAGGTCATCGTGGTGATCGGAGACAAGGCCTACGAGACAACTGAATAGCCGCTGGCCCCAGATTCCCCCCGCTGGCCCCAGATTCCTATCTGGGGCCTCTGCGGCGAGGATTCCCATCCTCATTGCCGCTCCAGCAGCGGCCCGTACGCCTCCGGTCGGCGGTGATGCAGACCGTAGATGCCGTTCTCGTGGTGCTTCTTGAGAGCATCCAGATCGAGCACGGCGTCAAGGATCTCCTCGTCGCGCGTGCCGAGCCGGATCACCTCACCGCTCGGGCTGATGATCATGCTGTGGCCTTTGAACACCGGTCCGGCCCAGTTGGCCATCGCGATATACACCTCGTTTTCGTAGGCCCGCACGCGAAGTTGGTCGCGATGGATCGGTATATCGCAGGTGCAGCCGGTTGCCTGCGGAATCGCGATGATGTCCGCCCCAAACACGGTCAGGCAACGAGCGGCCTCGGGCACCTCGCGGTCGAAGCAGATCATGATGCCCAGGTTGAACGAAACACCATCGATCTCGCAGGACCAGACCTGGAAACGATCGCCGTTGGTCCAGCCCATGTGGCTCTCATACTTGTTGATGTGCACCTTGCGATAGGTGCCGAGGATCTCGCCTTTCGGTGAGAGCAGCACCGCGGCGTTGTAGTACTTGTCGTCGGATCGCTCGTGCAGGCCCCAGATGATGTAGACCTTGAGTTCCGCCGCGAGCCGGGCGAAGTGGTTCACCGATGGGCCGGGAACCGGCTCAGCCATTTTGCGGGTCCGAGCGAGAGTCATATCCTTGTCGGACGGCGATGCGTAGCCTGTCAGAGTGGTCTCGGGCAGGATGATGAGCTGGGCGCCGCGTTTCTCAACGGCCTCGCGAACAAGCCGGGCGGCCCGCTCGACGTTCGCCTTGGGCTCGCCGGTCGCAGGCAGCATCTGGATGGCGGCGACGCGCACTTGGCGTGCTCCAGACTTCTTCCGGGCCTCAGGTGGCCCTTCGGACACCCGCCCTGCTTCATCGCGCTGCGAATTCACCGCAAGCCCTCCGAGCCGCGTATCGCCGCTGCAGCCGCAGGCAAGAGCGACAATCACCAACATCGTTCGTGAGACATGCCGCAAACATGCGGCACGCCGGCAGTGGTCTTTGTTCATGCATGGTCCTCTCGTCATCGATGTGACCAGGTTCAGGCCGCAAGCGACAGGCACCCTTTGACCCCGCTGGGGCAGGCTCGATCATCGCCTCGATGCCTGCCGCTCTCTGATCACCGAATGTACTTGATGACAGCGAAACCGCCAACCAGCAGGATCACGAACACGACGCAGAGCAGATTGAAATAGCGATCGATGAACCGCTTCATCGGCGGACCGAAGAAATACAGCAGCGCGGCGACGGCGAAAAACCTCGCGCCGCGGCCCACGATTGAGACGAGCGCGAACCCCAGCAGGTTCATATGGAACGCGCCGGAGGCGATCGTGAACACCTTGTAGGGGATCGGCGTCAGGGCGGCGATGAATACGATCCAATAGTCGTACTGCTGATACCACTGCGTCACCTGCTGGTAATAGGACTCGGCCTGATAGAAGGCGATGATCCGCACCCCAATCGTGTCCATGAACGCAAGCCCGATCCCGTAGCCCGCCAGGCCTCCGATGACGCTGGCCAGCGTGCAGATCACCGCGAAACGGAACCATCGCCCGCGCGATCCGAGAACCAGCGCGATCAGAAGCACATCCGGCGGCACCGGGAAGAAACTGGACTCGGCAAAGGCGAGGCAGAAAAGGGCGATCGCGCCGTAGGGCGTGTCCGCCCAGTGGAGCACCCAATCGTACATGCGCCGGTGAAGGTGCCATCGCGGCACGGCCGGTTTGTCCGTCGCCGGAGACATCCCGAAGGACTGATCGTTGTTCGTCATGCGTTGCGGTTCCTCTTTGCCGACACGCACTCTAACCGGCCAGCGCGTGCTCTGACAAACGCCGCAACGTGCGGTGCGGGCTACAATTCCTTCGCCCACTCGGTCAGCAGCAACCGAAAGCTTCAGCAAGCCCATCGTGTTTTCGTCCGACACCGGAGAGAATCGTTCGATGGTTTGTCCGCAAGAAGATATCTTATCCTGTACCACCCGATCAACCAGCCAGTCGCGACGGAATCGCGCCTCGGAAGAATGCCCGCTATTAAAGATATGTCTTTATCTGGAAACGGGTTACGGCAGAATGAGTCGGGGTTCGTTTGGCGCAAATCAGGTTCGGTGACAGGCATCCCCGTGGCGAAGCTGGCCCTAGGCTCTAACCCTCGCAAGCGTCCAACTCAAAGGCCGGGAGGACGACCGAGGTGACTGAAGGCTTCGGCGGGGCCGCCTTGTCAAAGAGCTTCGGAGCCGGTCACAAGGGCCGACAGGCTGCCCGCGCAGAGTGATCAGCAGACACCGGGACAGCGATCCCGGCAACGACGAACAGGGCAGGCAGGACGTGCGGTCCTGCGAGTCAAGGATCAGCCGGACACGACCTACCGCGTTTCATAGGCGACGACATCGCCGCGGAACTCGAATGGCTGGTTACCTTTGCTGGACTTGAGCCAGACCCTGGCCATCCCGCCGGGGATTGTCTCGTTCTGGGCGACCGTGGCCCAGACACCTCGGCCGTATTCGGGGAACTCACCCGCCGCCTGTATCGTCCTGACCCGGCAGCTCAACGACTGGCCGCCGATCGTGAGCGTCTCGGCCGGCAACTCCGAGATCTTCGCCGTCGGGCTGGTGAACGGGTGTTCCGCCGGGTCGATCATGGCCTCCACAAGGAATTGCTGCACACGCAAGGGCTCGGTCTGCCCGCCGAGGGGTACATAGGTGCGTTCGACGAGCAACCGGTCCTCGTGCTTGGAGACCAGCCTGGCGGTCATGCGTAACTGCTGCTTCACGCCGTCGGCGATCTGATAGCCCTCGAAGGTCGTCGAGGCTCCGGGCTTCAAGCGCGCCCATCGCTCGTAATCCGGGTTGCGCACCTTTCCGGCCGCTGAGGCAACCTGGACCCGGCGGGCCATGCCGGCCATGATCAGGGGAGCCATGTGGTGCTGCACGAAGGGTGCCTTGAGCGCGTCCGTGTGCCCGCCGAAGTCACCGTATTGCGTGAACTCCGGCCGCCACTGGATGTACGCGACTTTGGCATACTGGGCACGCGTTTCCGCGGACGCGCGGGCAGGCATCTGAAAACCTCGCAGGCCGGCCGACGGGACACTGCCCGCCCGCCGATCGGCCGTTCCCGCCATCGGGACGAGGAATGCCAGCACGCCGTCCTTCTCCGAGGTGAACACGTACATTCGGTTGCGGACGCGCTGAAGCGCGCGAGTGAGATCATAATCCGCACTGATCGATGCGCCGCAGAGAATGACGTCTTCCACGGGGCAACTCGGCGGAAGGGCCTCCAGAACGAAAACGGTCACGGCCGTCCCGGCGGACAGGCCGATCAGCGTGACCGGAGCTCCGGGGTGCTCCCTGGTGTACCGCTGGATACTCTGCGCGCATTCCGATGCCTTGCCTCTCTTGTAATCGACGCTCGCATCCTGGTCCGCCACGACGCCCAGGCCGGTGTTCCACCGGAAGATCTCGGCAGCCCCGTTGTAACCGGCGTCGAGCATTCCCTTTCTCAGGCCGCCGCTCCAGTTGGAGAACAGGCCGCCACCCCCCGCGCCATCAAGGTAGTAGATGTAGCCGCGAGTCATCCGTTCCGCGCGGTCCGGCATCTGCTGGCTGCATCCGACGCTGAGTGCTCCCAGCAACACGACACCCGACAAGGCAACGAGACGTCCGATCCCTCCAAACCATAGCGTTGTTCCGCCAATCATCGTGCAGGCTCCTGTTCTCAAAACCCAACCTGTCTCTCACGCTGCAGGCTTCTCCGGCCGGTACGCCGGTCAGCTTCGTGACTTGGCTTCAAACGCGGGCGGTACCTTCTTCCAGAATCCGCCCTTGCGTCCCATCTCGAATCCGACGTCGAACAGCTTCTGCATATACTCCCGGTCAAAGGGCTCCTTGGCCTGGAGCCTGAAAGCATCGGGGATGCATACCAGGTTGTAGTCGATCCCGTCGCGCTGAGCATTTACATAGGTCCGGTACAGGTCGCCGATACCCTGGGTGGCAATCAACGAGGAGACCGCGCGGCCGGCGATGCTGAGTGTGCGGCGCGGCGTGTCCGCCCAATCGGGTTCGAGTCGAGCGTTGCGGATGATGTAGACACGGCGCTCGCGCTCGACGCCCGCGGCCTCGGCGACCTCCCTGACCTTCAGCGAAGGCGGGTAGAGGAACACCTGCGTGACCGTCCCGCCATCCACATGCATCTCCTGGTAGTGCTGCCCGTCAACCTCAACGTCAATCATCACCGGCGGGAAGGCCGCGGGAATGGCCGCAGAAGCGATCATAATGTCTCGCACCAATTCCAGGGCGTGCGGATAGCCGCTGACGGCGATGGCTCCGACGTTCCAGACCACCTCCCGCTGGGCATCCAGGTTCGTGGTTCCGATGAGCAGGAGACGGCCCCTGCAATACTCCTCGCCGATGCCGTCCAGCAGCTTCTGATCGACCAGGCCTGCGACCAGCTTTCGGAGCGGTGCGTTGTCCGCCAGCGCGTCATCAAAGAGAGCGGCCAGCTTGTTGCGCGGCGTCAGGATGTCCTTTGTCGCGACTCCCGTGTAGAACTGCCGCAGAGTCGCGTCGTACTCCGGCCCCAGGAACACGAACGGAGCGATCAGGGCCCCGGTGCTGATTCCGGTGACGGCCTTGAACCGCGGGCGGTTACCGGCGGCGGTCCAGCCGTTGAGCAGCCCGGCGGTGAAGGCGCCGTTCGCGCCGCCGCCGGAGATCGCCAGGAATTGGGCCGGAGGCAGCGGGCCGGTTTGACCGCAACTGGCGCGGTACGCCTGTTCGCGTTGCAGCGATTCGAGCAGCTCTTGCTGGAACTCCGGGTCCACGACAGCGCCCCAAGTGCGCACCGACCGCGGCAGGCCATGGATCACCGCCCGGTCCTGGGCATCCGCTGGGACTGCGTGCCGGCGAGTCGGCATCCCGCAACCTGTGGCGATCGACAGGACAATGATCGTGAACAGCTCAAACCGACCGAGCCTGGCATGGGAAGTGGTCATGTTGTCTTGTCTCCTGGCCGCCGGAAGCCGGCCGGCCCATCATATCAGAGGTAGCAGCCCCATCACGAGTCGGACGCCTCAGTCCGGGTCACAACGTGTGCGAAAAGCACCACTACGGATCTCGCCTCGGCTCGATAGATATAGCCTGGAACCGGCGGCGACGACCGCCAGCCGACAATGTCGTGCGGCGAATCGAGGGCGGTGTCGATCCATCTGCACCAAGGGTGTCGCTCGCCGTTGTCCACGGGCGGCAACTCAAAGTCCAGCGGTTCCCAATACGCGTTCAGGATCATGTACAGGAACAAGCCCTCCGCTGGCATCTCCGCGTGGAACGCCAGACTGTGAGAACAGTCGCCCCAGTCCGGTTGGCCGAGTCTCACACCGTGCCAGCCGCCCTTCGCCTGGTGAAGCAGTTCATTCAGACTCAGCCGCCGGTGCTCGTGTTGCGTATCGCGCAGCAGGCGACGTGCCGCAAGCAGTTGCACGAATCGGTGCACATCCGCGTGCGCGTTCAGCAGCGACCAGTCGAACCAACTCGTTTCGTCGTCATGGCAGTACGCGTTGTTGTTGCCCCGCTGCGTGCGCCGCACCTCATCTCCCATCAGGATCATCGGCACACCCAGCGAGAGCATCGTCACGGTCAAAAGGTTTTTCACCTGGCGGTTGCGCAGCCGCTGCACCGCGGGGTCTTCGGTCGGCCCCTCGATGCCGCAGTTACAGCTCCGATCATCGTCGCCGCCGTCGCGGTTGTTCTCACCGTTCGCCTCGTTGTGCTTCCGGCTGTAGGAGACGAGGTCGTTGAGCGTGAAGCCGTCGTGGCAGGTGACGAAGTTGACGCTCTGCTCGGGCTCGCGCTGCTTGTGGCCGTAGACTTCGGGGCTGCCCAGCAACCGGTCGGCCAGGCGCGTCACCGAGCCCCGATCACACCGGAAAAAGCCCCGAATATCATCGCGAAACCGGCCGTTCCACTCCCTCCAACTGTCACCGATGAAGCTGCCCACCTGATACAGGCCGGCTGCGTCCCAGGCCTCCGCAATGATCTTCGTGCCCGCCAGCGTCGGATCCGACTCGATGTCCCACAGTACCGGCGGGTTGGACATCACGTGGCCCGACGCATCTCGTGCCAGGATCGACGCGAGATCGAACCGGAAGCCGTCGACGTGCATCTGTTCAACCCAGTACCGAAGACTGTCCACGATCATCCGCCGGACAATCGAGTGGTTGGCGTTAAGCGTGTTTCCGCAGCCGCTGTAGTTGGCGTAACGCGAGCGGTCCTCTTCGAGGATATAGTACGTGCTGTTGTCCAGCCCTCGAAAACTGAGCGTCGGCCCGGTGTGGTCACTTTCCGCGGTGTGGTTGAACACAACGTCGAGAATGACCTCGATGCCGGCCCGGTGCAAGGCCTTGACCATGTCGCGAAACTCGTTTACGGGTCCAAGGGGGTCCTGACGCGAGCTGTACGCCTGATGCGGTGCAAAAAACGAGACCGGCTGATAACCCCAGTAGTTGATCAGTCCGGGCGGTGCATGCTGGGCATCGAACTGGAACACAGGCAGGAGCTCGACCGCGGTGATGCCGAGTTGCTGCAGGTACGGAATCTTCTCGACCAGCCCGGCGAACGTGCCGCGGGTCTTCGCCGGAACGCCGGAGTTGGGATGCCGCGTGAAACCGCGCACGTGCATCTCGTAGATGATGGTTCGCGCGGATAGGCGTTTCAGCGGCATATCGCCTTCCCAGTCATACGTGCCTGGATCGACCACCACGCTCTTCATGGCTGTCGCGGCGTTGTCACCCTCCGCGCGAGCGGCTTGCCGGCTGTAGTTCTTCGGGACCACCACGCCGCGTCCGTAGGGATCCAGAAGGACCTTGAAGGGATCAAATCGCATCCCGCCGGCGGGATCAAACGGGCCGTCGACCCGATAGCCGTAGATTTGCCCCGGGCCCACGCCCGGCACGAACGCGTGCCAGTAGTGGTAAGTGCGGTTGGTCAAGGGATCAATGGGAATCACGCGAGCGGGCTTCGCGTCGTCCTTGCGATCAAAGAACAGCAACTCCACGCCTCTTGCGTTTCGAGAAAACACGCTGAAGTTGACGCCGCCGTCAGCTATGGTGGCGCCGAGAGGTGAACTCCGGCCGGTCTGTACAGGTATCACGGCTATTCCCTTCGCCTCCGGTGCGGGCAAGGCCCGGCCCGTTGGCTCGACGCGACCCAGACGGTCTGGTGCCTTCGTGGTGTCATCACGCTTCCCCTGAAAGCTCGAAAACCGCCCGTGTGTTGATGATCCCGTCAGATAACATCCTCGTCACTTCTCACTCTGCACTTGCACCGTCCACCCAACAGCCGCGGTACGAATCAGTCGGCCAGGGCGTTCCGGGCTCGGAGCAGCAGCCTTTCGGCCGCATTCAGTTGTTGAACCTCCTCCAGTCGGCGCCGCATGGCCGCCGGATTGTCGGTGATGATATTGGCTACACCCCGATCGAGAAGCGGGATGAGCAATTGAGGGTCGTTGATGGTCCAGGCGTGCACCTCCATGTGCCGCGTCCCGGCCGCTTCCACAAGCTTTCGCGTCGCCAACCGCTGGGACACCATGAGGAAGTCGACATCGAGTCTGGAGAGGTCGCCGAGTTTCGCTCCGGCGATGAATCCGACCTGAAGCCCGGGTTCCATTTGCCTAGCAAGTCGAAGGCCGTCGTACGACTGAGAACACAACCGGCAGCGGCGGAGAATCCCGGCCTGACGCACCGAATTCAGTACGGCTCGCACCAAGGGAGCCATGGCCTCCGGCCTGTCCGCCTTGAGTTCGATGTTGAGGCGGATCCTTTCGCCGGCGGCGGCAATCAGCTCGTCCAGCGTTGGCACGCGTTCACCCTGAAACTCGCCGCCGAAGTCGCTCCCGGCATCTATGGACTTGATCTGCGCCAACGTGCTGTCCGCCACGCGTTGTCGCAGACCGCCCACGCGGGCCAGGTCGGTGTCATGCAAAACAACAATGGCACCGTCCACGGTCTGCTGCACATCGATCTCCGCCCAATCGGCCTGGGCCTCGATTGCCTTGCGAATTGCCGCCGCCGTGTTCTCCGGGGCGACGGCCGCACCTCCGCGATGGGCGGTGATCTCCAGGTGTTCGTGCGTGCGTACACGCCCCAGCAGGGCGCAGCACACAAGCCCCACTGCTGCGACGACCGCGACGGAACCACCTGCGATCCACCATCGGACAGGCAACCCGCCGGGCTTGCTCATCGCCGGTTGAACGGGACACTGGTCCGGCGGCGGCATGCCGACGGCCTCCCGGTACAGGACCAGCACGAGGGAAGCAAAGCTGGTGCTGCTCAGGACAGACAAAAGCATCGCAACGATGCCGTGCACAATCAGCACAATCGCCGTGACCGGCAGCAGGACCGGCAACGACAGCCCCACATGGTCGAGCAACCGGTCCGAGCCAGACCGCAGTGCACTCATCAACACGGCTGACAACAGAACCACAACCGCCAGCCACGCAAGCAGGAGGCCGAACACGGAAACAAGCCGACCGCGCATCCGCCGGACGCTGAGGACCAAGGCCCTGCGGCCTCGGGCATCCGGCTCGAACAGGACGGCAGGCAACGCCAGCAGCCAGCGGAGCATGAGGTATCCGCCGATCAGGGCGCAGATCGCCGCCAGGCAGGCGCCCACTGCCACTGCAATCCAGAACACCGGCGGCTTCAGCACAATCAGCCCGTTCAGGTCTCGGCCTTGCCACAGCGTCGTCAAGACAACGCCGATCGCCGCCAGAAACGGGGCTGCGAGCAGAATCAGGATCGCGAGTTGTCTCAGACCGAGACCGAGCAGAGGGAGAAAGTGTTTCCCGAGCGTTTGGAAGACCCCCCACCAGGTGGCACGTCGATCAGCCAACAACAGGATGAGCCCGGCAATCTCGAGATACAGGGTCGTCAGTCCGACTGTGCCCATTCCCAGGAGGCCGGCCAGACCGGGCGGAGACGTGAAGAAGGCGATGATCTCAAAGTTACCGACCGAGCATCGTCCCCAGCGTTCCAGGGCGAGCCGCAGTAAGCCGGCTCCCAAGGGAACCAGGACCAGCCAACGGAGCAACTCGAAGGCCAACGCAAACCGCACAGCCGGGCCGATCCGGCCGCGCAGATCGCTCGCAACACCCAGGCCGCGTTCTCGTATCGGCCTGTTCGCCGGTGCATGGTCTTGCGGGTCGCCGTGCCGGGTCAATGATGCCTCCGCTGCGTTCTCTTCACAAACGGTCCCTTTCGGTGGAAGTGGCCCTCCCGCCAAACGGATGCTCCAGCCCCCGCTTCCAGCCGCTGATGGCCGGCATGTCATCGCCGTACCGGGCCATGTGTGGCCTGTGCTCGATCAGCTCTCACGGATCGCCTGCTTGAAGACGGCGGCCCGAACACCTCATTGCGGCGGCCGATCGATCAGATCCCCCACCAGATGAAAGCGGTCCAGACCGTTGAGCACCACCATGTCGAAGGGCGTGATCGTGCTGCCCTTCAAGCCGCGCACGACAGACCAAATCCGCCGGGTGTGCTCGACGGGCGATCTAGAGGGCAAACGGCATGCCATGAACAGCGAAGCAAGCCTGGTCTATGATAACCGCTTGTTTCACAAGATGTTATGTAGCGTCGAATCCAGACCTGAGCCCGGCTTGCTTCGCCGGGACCCCGAAATGTCGGAGGACCATACGGTATTTCGTGGTATCGAAAGGCGGCCTCCGGTCCGAGAGATGTCGTTTTCAGAGATTCCCCGTTATGATGCTGCGCGACTGGCTGGCCCGACCCGGCGCGCCGGACATGACGCGGGGGGAGCGATGGATGGCGAGAACGGGCGAAGGCGATGCCGGGTATCTCGATATCGACCGCCGGCGTGGTGATCCATCGTCGGCATCGGGCGCGAAGCGAACTGATCACCTGTGCGGGGAAATCCCGATGACTCAATCAGATACCCAGTCAGACATGCGGTCGGACAGCGGCGAGCGCATCGAATCGCTGCTGATCGAGCTCTCGGCACGATTCATCAACCTGCCGTCTGAACAGGTGGACCACGAGATCAAGGACACCCAACGCAGGATCTGCGAACACCTCGGTCTCGATCGCTCCGCCTTATGGCAGCAAGGTGAGGAAGATCCTGACACGCTCCTGCTGACCCACGTTTATCAGCGTCAGGAGATGCCGCACACCCCGGCGCCGGCCAATGCCAGAACGCTGGTTCCCTGGCTGCTGGAACAGGTCCTGCGGGGAAAAACGGTCGTGGTCTCAAGACTCGACGATCTTCCCGCGGAAGCTGCTTGCGACAGGGAGGCGTTGGGCCGGTTCGGCACCAACTCCGCCGTCATCGTCCCGCTGGTGACCGGAGGGTCTGTGTTCGGCACATTAGCCTTCGCGTCGGCCCGAGAGCGTGAAGGCTGGCCGGAAGGTCTGGTGAAAAGGCTTCAACTCGTGGCCGAGGTCTTCGCCAATGCGATCGCCCGCGCACGCAGCGACAGGGCGCTGCGACAGAGCCGTGAGCGGTTCGCTCTGGCCGTCGAAGGCGCCAACGATGGGTTGTGGGACTGGGATATCCTGAGCGATGAGGTCTACTTCTCGCCGCGATGGAAAGCCATGCTCGGCTACGAAGATCATGAAGTGGCAAATACCTTTGTCTCTTGGGAGGCGTTGTTGCATCCGGATGATCGTGACAGGGTAACAGCCGCTCTGCGTGACTACCTCGCGGCCCAAGCCTCCACATACGAGCTGGAGCATCGTCTGCGCGGCAAGGACGGGCGCTACCGGTGGATCCTCGCCCGCGGCAGGGCGTTCAGGGACGCCAAGGGACGACCGTACCGGATGGCGGGTTCGCATACCGACATCACCGAGCGCAAGCGGTCAGAGGAGAGGCTGCGGCAGGCCTACGATGAAGTCAGGCAACTCCGCGATCAGTTGCAGCAGGAGAATGTCTGTCTGCGCAGCGAGGTGGAGGATTTGCACGCACACGGCCGCATTGTCGGCCAGAGCCGGGCGCTGAGGCACGTCCTGGCGCAGGCCGAGCAGGTGGCACTCACGGATTCCACGGTTCTCCTGCTGGGTGAGACCGGCACGGGCAAGGAACTGATCGCCTCGGCCATTCACGATATGAGTCCTCGCCGCAGTCGAACGATGGTGCGCGTCAACTGCGCGGCGATTCCTGCGTCGTTGCTTGAGAGCGAGTTGTTTGGCCGCGAGAAAGGGGCCTACACCGGGGCGTTGTCGAAACAGGTGGGCCGGTTCGAGATGGCCAACGGATCCACGCTCTTCCTTGACGAAATCGGCGACCTGCCGCCGGAAGTCCAGGCGAAGCTGCTGCGTGCCCTGCAGGAGAAGCAGATCGAGCGGCTCGGCAGCTCCAAGACCATCGACGTGGACGTCCGCATCATCACCGCTACAAACCGGGATCTTGAGAAAGCGGTCCACGAGGGGCGATTCCGAGAAGATCTCTATTACCGGCTGAACGTGTTCCCCATCACGGTGCCACCGCTCCGTGAACGGCGCGAGGATATCATGGTGCTGGTCAGTGCGTTCGTGAAGGAGTTCGCGACACGATTCGGCAAGACCATCGACTCCATTGCCAAGGAAAGCATAGAGGCACTCCAGCGTTACCACTGGCCGGGCAACGTGCGCGAACTGCGAAACGTGATCGAACGGGCCATGATCGTGGCGAAGGGGGCCAAGCTGTGGATCGAACCGCCCGGCGGAACGACATCCCCTTCGACGCGACGTCTGACCATGAGGGAAAACGAACAGAAGCACATCCGCCAGGTACTGGACATGACCGGTTGGCGCATTCGCGGAAAGAACGGTGCGGCGGAAATCCTCGGGCTCAAACCCACAACTCTTGAGAGTCGCATGGCAAAGCTCGGCATCCGCCGCGAGGGCGTGCCCACGAAATGACGGATGAAACTCCGACATCCCGGAGAATCACCTGCTCCGCTCGTGATTGTCCACGCCGGGTGTTTGGTCATAACCTCTTGCGGCAGAAGGACTAACGTCGTTTATCGCCTTCGGACATCGAGCGGCACAGCGTTTGCTCGTGGCTTTGCCACGGGGCAGATCGTCCTGAGAACAGTGGCCCAGCCGTAGTACTCGGTGGGAATGATCCACGGCGGCTTTCGACGCGTGTGCGTCTGAGAATGATTCAGAAGGAGACGCAGCAAATGTTCAAAGAGGAGCGAACCAAACCGGTTTTTGAATGGGCGATGCTCGGACGGATCGACACCGGGCGACCCAACCTGGGTTTCACCACGCACGTTGCCGTTTACCGCCTCATGCAGTTCACGCTCCGGGACGTGCTCATCAGGGCGCACGGTGTGGAGGCGGCGGATCGCGTTTTCTACGCTGCCGGCGAGCTCGCCGGAAGACATTTCTACGAGAACCTCATCACGAAGCGGGACTCGTTCAGCGACTTCGTTGCCCAGCTTCAGGACGTGCTGAGAGAAATGGGCATCGGCATCCTGCGGATCGAGAAAGGGGATGTGGAGAACCTGACCTTCACCTTGACCGTTGCCGAGGATCTCGACTGTTCTGGTCTGCCAGCGTGCGACGAGCAGATCTGCACTTACGACGAGGGATTCATCAGCGGGTTGCTCTCGGCCCACACCGGCAGGACATTCCTCGTCAAGGAGGTGGACTGCTGGTGCTCGGGCGACCGGGTCTGCCGCTTCGACGTGAAGGCTGCGTCATAGAGGCCGCTCCATGTTAGAGGCAAGGGAAGAGGACATCGACCGGATCACGGAGCTGTTTTACCGCATTCTAAAGGGGGAGATCCCTGAGCCGGTCGTTCTGCCGAAGGATTATCCGGAAAACGAGATCAGACAGGTCGCGGAGTATGCCAATCGGTTCGCCACCGAATACCGCGCTCTCGCCGACGCCATGTCCGCCCTGTCGCGAGGAGAGCTCGACTTCGACGTGCCCGCGGGCAGGATGCACATCCTTCAGTCGTTCAAGAATCTTCACGCGAACCTCCGCCACTTGACCTGGAAAACGCAACAGATCGCCGGAGGCGACCTGAGCCAGCACATCGATTTCATGGGGGGCTTCTCCAAGGCATTCAACAGCATGACGCAGCAGCTGCGGGAAGCGTTTGCGAAGATCGACCGGCAGAATCAGGAGCTGTCGCGCGCGAATCAGCGCATGAAACGTGACCTCGACGCCGCCGCACGCGTCCAACAGACGCTCCTGCCGGACAACCTGCCGGAGGTCCCCGGTTTGAGCTTTGCCTGGTCGTACCGGCCCTGCGATGAGCTGGCCGGTGATGCCCTCAACATCGTCCGGGTCAATGATGACCTGATTGCCGTATACCTGCTGGATGTGAGTGGGCACGGCGTACCGGCGGCGTTGCTTTCGGTGACTGTCACCCGAGGCCTTCATCCCCTGGCGGGCGGCGCCGCATCCCTCGTGGCCGGGCCCGGCCCCAACCCCCCCCCCCTGGTTCCGGCACACGGGGCATCAACGTTGAACACCCAGTACCCGAAGGAATAGAACGGAGAACACTAATTAACCAAGATTTATTGG
>JAUCQB010000139.1 GCA_030372985.1 Phycisphaerae bacterium | reverse complement strand
CGGAACTCGTCGGCAGCGTCAGATGTGTATAAGAGACAGGACCACGCCCTTGCCGCCCTTGAAGCCGAGCGCCTGCAGCAGCGACTTGCCGCACAGCCGGTTTGTTAATTCACCCGATGGCATGTCGAAGACGTCGCACACGTCATCGCCGGTCGCGTAATCAGTCAGCGACCAGGCGTTCCGCGGGTCCCTGTAGTGGTTCTTCCAGAAGCCCGGCGTGAAGCCCCAGTACATGGCCGTGTAGCAGGCGGTGTCGGTGTCTCTGGCCGTGTACTTCGTGGTGGGTGTCGTTGGATCCGGGTCGAAGTCGCCGGTGGCCGTCGCCGTGTTGCACGATTCTTCGTTGTAGTTGTATGCGGCGTCATAAGGTCCGTACGGTCCGCAGGTGTAGATCCCACCAACTGCGAGCGTGCCGACATTGCAGATCACTCCGAGCGTCGGGTCAGTGACGGTGACATTGCTCAGCGGCACGTTGCCAGTGTTTCTGACAACGAACTGGTAGTAGACGTCCTCGCCGACGAGGATCATGTCCAGATTGTCGGACCACGGTCCGGTGGCCGAAGTAGCGATTTGCTTGTTGATCGTGATGCCGACGTAACCGTTCTTGAAGGTATACGGACCCAAGTCTGCACCGCCGGTGACAGCGAAGTCGTATCGACCGGAGACTGGCTCAATCACGAACCAACTCGGCAGCAGGTCCTCGGTGAGGCTGTAGTCGCCTGGCTTGGTGACCGTGAAGGTGATGCAGCCGTCAGTGCCGGTGTAGCCCGAATCCGGATCCGGCCCGGCCAGGTTTATTTTCCAGCCGGAGAGCGGGACGTTGCTGTAGTTGGCCTTGCAGGCCTTGACCGTCGCCCACTTGAAGTTCTCGAAGGTGTACGGACCAAGGATGTCGCCGGACTTGACGTCGATTTCCGGATCGGTGGTGGGTGAGATGCGGGTCCAGCCCTCCTGAAGCACCTCGGTCAGGGTGTACTTGCCGGGGTTCTTGACGGTGAAGGTGGTGCAGCCGTCGTCGCCGGTCTTCTGGGTGACGGTGCCCAGGGTGAGTTCCCAGCCAGCCAGCGGCTTCTTGTCGCTGTCGACCTTGCAGGCCTTGACCGTTGCCCATTTGAAGTTCTCGAAGGTGTACGGTCCGAGGATGTCGCCGGTCTTGACGGTGACGTCGTAGTTATTGGTGGCGGGCGAGATCAGGGTCCAGCCGTCCTGGAGGACCTCGGCGAGCTTGTAGTCGCCAGGGTTCTTGACGGTGAAGGTGGTGCAGCCGTCGTCGCCGGTCTTCTGGGTGACGGTGCCC
>JAUCQB010000138.1 GCA_030372985.1 Phycisphaerae bacterium | reverse complement strand
GCCAAGGTGAACCAGCCCCCCGCGATCAGCTTGCCGTCGTAGACGGTCAGGGCATAGACTTCGTCATTCATCCCCGACCCCAGAGGGGACCAACTGCTCCCATCCCAGGAGGCTATGCAGTTTGCCGCCACGTCGCCGGCCGTGGTGAAATCGCCCCCCGCGATCAGCTGGCCGTCGTAGACGGTCAGGGCATCGACACGGCCACTCATCCCCGACCCCAAGGGGGACCAGCTGATCCCATCCCAGGAGGCTATGAAGTTCGCCGCCACGCCGCCGGCCAAGGTGAACCAGCCCCCCGCGATCAGCTTGCCGTCGTAGACGGTCAGGGCATAGACTTCGTCATTCATCCCCGACCCCAGAGGGGACCAACTGCTCCCATCCCAGGAGGCTATGTTGTTCGCCGCCACGCCGCCGGCCGTGGTGAAAAAGCCCCCCGCGATCAGCTTGCCGTCGTAGACGGTCAGGGCCCAGACATAGACATAGCCATCGCTACTCATCCCCGACCCCAGGGACGACCAACTGCTCCCATCCCAGGAGGCTATGCAGTTCGCCGGCACGCCTCCGGCCGTGGTGAAATAGCCCCCCGCGATCAGCTTGCCGTCGTAGACGGTCAGGGCATAGACACAGACATAGACAGTGCCATCGGCACTCATCCCCGACCCCAGGGGGGACCAACTGCTCCCATCCCAGGAGGCTACTCTGCTCGCCGCCACGCCGCCGGCCGTGGTGAAAACGCCGCCCGCGATCAGCTTGCCGTCGTAAGCGGTCAGGGCAGGAACACTCCAACCTACGCCGGGAACGCATGGGGAGATGGTGTTATCCCAATAGATGTCATCGGGGTGGTCGGCGGAGGAAGCAGGAAAGGCAGCCTGGAAGTTCAGCTCACCGGTGGCGGGGTCGATCCGTGACTCAATGCCTTCGATGTCAAGCGGTCCTTCGTAGCCGGAGCGCCGGGCGGCGTCGAGGTCGAACCGGCCGTCGGGGGTGAGGAACTCGCCGATACTGCGGCCGGAAGGAGCGGGCGTGGTTGGCGGTTGTCCGCCAAGAACATTGCCCGCAAGAAGCAGGCAAAGCGTGAACACGACGGAGAAGTACTTCATCACAGCCTCTTACCTTGGCGGCACTGTCGCCGCTGCTGTTGTGAAACCCTACGCTAACTGCCTTATGATAAGCACGGTAGACGAATTAGTCAAGGCTGACGCCCACGGTCTGTGCTCCGAGCCGGCAGCACAGCCGGGATGCTCACGCGTGACCGCCGCGAGGAGGAGCGGCGTGGGTGGTAGTTCGCAGGCTATGGATTCGCTGCTATCTGGTGCTGGACGAAACGTACAGACCCCAACTCACTTCTGACGCACGGCACCGGTCCTGTGCGGCTTGCACCTCGGTTAGCAGCCGCGGTCCACAAAGAGAAGGCCCGTGACCGAGGCCACGAGCCTACATATCTGCATCTCACTGCCAACTCACGGGCATGCCGCCGGCGAAGGGCCACCACGGAACACGTAGGCGATCAGAAACGTGACGTCAGCGACGTTCACGTACGTTGGGCCATCACCTGTGACGTCAGCATGAAGGCTGCAATTCGGAGGTGGGCCGCCCCGCCACACGTATGCGATAAGGAATGTGATGTCAGCCACCTTAACAAGACCGTCGCCA
>JAUCQB010000137.1 GCA_030372985.1 Phycisphaerae bacterium | reverse complement strand
GCCGGGTGCCGGGTATGCCGGAAGCGACGCGTACAGCGCCAACACGGCGGATGGCGTTCGCCGGGTGTACTGGGAACTCAGCGGGACCGGCAGCATGGGCAATGCGGTGCCCAGCGCCACTGAACTGTACACGATCGAGTGGTTCCGGCCCACCACCGGCAACGCCGATTGGCAGCCCATCGAGTCGCAGATCAAAGGTGTCGACGGCGAGACGTACCCCAATGAGCCGCTGATTCCTTGGGCCGGTATGTGGGGTACCAACCACGAATACATCGGCGCAGAGGGCGGGACAGCGGGTTCCTGGAAGGCCACCGGGCCCGGACCGCACACCCCGGAAAGCGCTGACTACAACGCCGGCGCCAACGGCATCTACATGTGGCTGGGCGGTCATACCTCCGCCTCATGGCTGTATGCCAAGTGGGACTACAGCTGGCCGATTGACCACGCCTGGAGCGCCCTGCGTCTGACGCAGGTTACCCCCGAGCCGACCAGCCTGCTGTTGCTTCTGCTGGGAGCCCCGCTCCTGCGCCGCCGCGGCAGCTAAAGCCGGAATCGCGTGCGTTCGTCAGGGGACGGACGTACGACAGGTTTTCAACGTATGCTTGGCGCCTGAGCGGGGCGTTCGATCGGGCCCCGCTCGGGCCGCCGGCGCTATAATCTGAGTGGCAGCGTCGGGCGGGGGACGCGTATACAGCGGAGAGGAGCTTGCCATGAGGGGCACCTCTGGGATGAGGGTTCTGATTTCGTTGGCTTTCGGGGTGGCGTTCGCTTGCCTGTCGGCAGCGGGCTTTGCTCAAACCACGGTGTTCAGCGACAACTTTGATGACGGTGACCCCGGAGGTGCGGTCTCAGGAGCCAACTGGGCAGTCGTACCGGGTCTGGTCAACAAGTACCCTCTGAACCAGCTCATCGGCAGCTATGCTGACAGCCTCAAGAACCATACCCCATCGACGGATGGACAGATGGGAGACCCGTCCATCGGCGGTGCGGCCTACGAGGTCGACAACAACCCCGCGGCCTATGCCTCTTATCATGAGTTTGAGCTGCAAACGGGGATTCTGCGGTTGAGCGCATGGGTCTGGGAGGATGCCGAGAGGCCTCTCTGTACGCCATCCACCTGGCCGGTCCGCGGTATGGTTGGACTCACTTCTCTGCCCGGCGAGCCGGTGATCACCATCATCGGCGGACAGGTATATCACGAGATCTACCCTTACCAGGACTATGCTTTCATCGGCGTGGAGTCCCCGACGTCCAACAACCCGGCTGATCCTGTTCAGAAGTTCTATCGCTGGCGCACCAAAACGGACGGGTGGAACCTGACCACGGTGCCTCGCAAGGCCGATTACGTTTGCCACGGGGCGCAGACCTGGCGGCACGTGGAAATCGTGGTGCATCCCTACAGCGGTCGGGTCGGTGACATCCAGTTCTTTATCGACGGCGTGTTGGTCGGCGAAGGAAGACGCGAGTCCGGCGTCGATTGTCAAGGCGTGGAGTTTCGTCGGATCCAACTCGGGACGCGCTTTCCCGAAACCGCCGATGGAACTGCTTACAGGCCTCCTTATTCCTACGAGCATTTCTGGTTCGACGACGTGGTTCTCTCCGTCGAGGATGCTGCTTTGCCCTGCCCGAATCCGGAGTTGCGGTTCGACGCCGACGCCGACGGCGATGTGGATCAGTCAGATTCTGCCGTTATTCAGGCCTGTTTCACGGGGACCGACGGCGGCCCGTTTGACTGTGTGACCTGCCGATGCATGAACAGCGGCGGTGACACGGACATCGACGGCGACGATGTGACCGCCTTCGAGCAATGCGCCTCGGCACCTGGTGTTGCCGCGGATGTAACCTGCGACGACGGCCTGCTCGATCCGTGATCCGGCCGGAGTCGGTTATCGGAGGGAAAGACCTGGGGGGTGGTTCATCATGCAGATACGAGGATGGCGCGGCGTTGAACTGTGTGCCAGTACGGTGTTCCTCGTCGCCGTCGTTGGCGCTCAAGCCTGGGCCATCACGTACGAGCTTCCTTTCTACGAGAACTTCGAGCCCACTCCGGACCACTGGAACTGGACGGCGGAGTGGATTGCCTGTGACCATCCCGGCAATCGCACGACCTGTCCCGATGATCCAATGTTGCCGCCATGCACCTACCCTGCGGAAAACTGCAGCGCGGTCTGGGGACCGTACAAGTTCGAGAGTTGGCCGGATGCGGCCAATGGCGGGGTCGTGTTCTCCGGCCTTCGTTCCGGCCGGCAGCCACTGCAGGATCCCTACTGGCATACCATCATGCATCCCTTCACTCCGCCCGTGGGTGTGGGCGATCTTCGGCTCTCACTGTGGCAATTTGATTTTGCCGGGATTCTGTGTGACTGCGACCAGCAGGCGCAGCCATCCGGCTATGTCTGCGATTGCGACTCAGGCCAGACTCCGCCAAATCCTTCCCGTCCCAACTTCGATGTCCATGGCTGGTTGGTGCTCACCGAACCGTACCGGACGGAATACTACGTCCTGGCCGTGAACTCCAAGGTGAGTTGGACTCATGTCGTCTGGGCGACCAAGACCGACGGCTGGAACGTCAGCTCGACTGCCCGCGTCCCGGGATGGCGAAAAATGGAAATCGTCGTGCATCCGTATACCGGGCAAGTGGGGGATGTCGAGTTTCTGATCGACGGTGAGGTGGTTGCCAGCGGCCGCCGCGCCCCGGGCTCTGGAACCGGCGTCGATGTCAGTTGGCTGCAATTGGGCGGCGACCCGGCTTTGCTGACCGAGGGCATCCTCACGAACACCTTCGAGGTATTCTGGTATGACGAGGTCGCGCTGACCTTCACCCCGGATCCCTGCCCCGAGGTGGCGATGGATTCCGACGATGATGGCGACCTGGATCAGACGGATTTCAGCGTCTTCCAACTCTGCTATACCGGAGGCGGTAACACGAACTTGTTCAACGAACTCGATTGCCACTGCGTGGATCCTGACGGGGACAAGGACGTGGACATCGAAGATCTCGCGGTATTTGACGAATGTGCGACCGGCCCGGGCATACCGGCGGACCCGGCGTGTGGCGAGCAGTAGATGCTGTTTTGGATTGGGGGGCAACAATGCGGTGTCGAACGGCCGGCCTGTTGCTTGTGACAATGGTCGCGGCAACTGCCCAGGCCAGCGTGATCTTCGGCGACGATTTTGAGCCGAGTGGTATCGACGGTTCGATCTGGCTCAAGTGGCCCGAGGCTAAGGAGAGGTTCTTCTCTGATGACGGGCGGAACCACACGGACACGCCCGAGGCAACGTGGTCGGCGCGGGCAGAGGAGGCGGATCCCTGGGGCTATGCCATATATGCCGATTTCGGGGCGACGACCGGTCCCGTCTACGCGGAGGTCTGGGTCTGGGACGAAATGGACGACACCGGCCTGGACTACGACCGGCCGGTATCCAACATGCTGGCGGTGATCGGTGCTGCGGCGGAGCCTGTTGAATATACGGATTACCTCCAGTTGGGCGTGGTCGCATGGTATGACCCGGCCGGCTTGTCCGACACGTACTGCACGCGAACGCGATATCGCGACGAGGCGAGCGCGGGATTCGTGGACACCCTTTTTCCCCGCCGGCAGGGCTGGATGAAGCTGGCCATCGCCGCCGAGTCACTGGCCGACGGCGGCCGGGTGCGTTTCTTCGTCGATGATCAGGTGGTGGACATTGCCTATCGCAAGCCTGGCGTGGCCCTCCAGTACATCCGGCTTGGGGTGAATTTCAAGAGCTACGACCCGTTCTGGTATGACGATGTCCTTGTGACCGACGTGCTCCCGGTCGACGATTTTGTCCGGTTTGACGTGGACGACGACGGCGACGTTGACCAGGCGGATTTTGGACGCTTCCAGGACTGCATGACGACTCCGGGTGATCGATACGTCCGGGCCGATTGTTGGCGCATGGATGCCGACGATGATCAGGACGTCGACAGGGACGACCATGACCGTTTCGAGCAATGTGGCTCGGGCCCGGGCATCTCGGCCGCCCCTCAGTGCGATGACTGAAGCCGGGTTCTGGCTCGCCGGCGGGCTTGGGAAACGGTTCCAGACTCATGGCATGGGCTGCAACGGCCGAATAAACAACAGGTTAGCACCATGGGCCTTGAGGCCCGCCTGGGGCGGGGCTACAATATATACAGGCGGTAGCAGTGACACTCCCGGTCCCCTTCGCCGTTGGGAGCACACGCATGAAAACCTTGCTAAGAGCCGGATTTACGCTGATCGAGGTTCTGGTCGTTGTCGCGATCATTGCCCTCCTTGTGGCCATCCTCCTGCCCTCCTTGTCGCGAGCCCGGAAGGAGGTCCAGGCCACCGTCTGCGCGAGTAACATGCGGCAAGGTATCCAGGGCGTCGTCCTGCGGCAGGCCGAGACCCAGATGCGCAAAGAGCACTGGAGCACGAACTTTGGCTGGGCCGTGCACTCGCTCAAGCAGAACAAGGGCCAAACCGAATTGTTCAACTGCCCGTCTGACCCCAAGCCTCGCCCCATCCCCGCTGTGCTGGACAGGCTCTACACGGATGCCGCGGGAATGGACTACCGCGGCATCACCTCCGGCGACGCCATCTTCTGCCGCATCGCCCGCAACGGTGACACCTGGACGACGGACATAGAAGACCAGGTGGATGAGACGCTCTTCGGCGGCGATGCTTACTATGACAACGACGGCGATTTTCTCATCCAGTACACGGTTCACAGCCGCGAAGTCTCTACCCCGGCCAAGATGTGGAAACCCGGCACTACCGCATGGCGTCACGACGTCATGACGTATAAGAACGAGATGATTGCCCAGAACGTGTCCTCCAGCGGCGTTGTCAAGGCCGTGCCCATTCTTTGGATGAGCTACTCGGCGAACGCCAGCGCGGGTTTCAGAAACGCCAAAGGCACCCCTGTTTTGATTGTCGAAGGGGCAAAATTCGGCATTTTCGCCGAGGCTCTGGGTGCCAGCTACCCGTCGGACAACCTGGCCAGGACGCTGAGGTTTCGACACGGCGGCCTGGTCAAAAAGCCCGGCATTGAGGGCGCTGAATGGATCGGCAATTACACGGGCAGCGGCTGGCCGGTGGCCCCGCCGCAGACAGGTTCGCTCGGCAACTACGCAGATGCGGACTATCAGCCACGCGACAGAATGAACGCCGGCTTCCTGGATGCCCATGTCGAGCGGATGGGCTGGTGGGAGATGTTCAAGATGAATCCGTCGGTGCCGACCAACAAGCCCACTCCTGTGATACCCTTGTGGTTCGGCAGCCGCAAAGGTGCCATCAGCTTTGACTGACCGGCGATCCGCTCGGTCGAGCTTTGACCGGCGCATGTCCGGAGACGGAGGGAACTTGGCTTTCCGCGGGAATGAAGCGGTGAGACCGGCGGTCGCCATCGGTGCAGTGATGGCCGCGCTGGTGGCCTTGGCCGTCTCGGCCGGGGCGGAGGAACTGGCCCCGGGCGTTACCTATACGGTCCATTACGTTGCCGGGCCCAATGTGGTGTACGTTGTCGCGGCGGATCGACTGCGGTCGGAGTACAAGCTCGAAGTCGGCTGGGCCCAGGCCAAACGCAATTACACCGCCCGCGAGGGAACCAGCACCATCGCCGGCCGCTACGACAGCCCCCCGGGACACGACGTGCTCTCGGCGGTCAACGGGTCCTACTTCGACGGCGTTAACCTTCCGCGATTGATCGGCGTGGGCCAGTCCGACGGCCAGATGATGGATACCCCGGCGTTCAACAGCTCGTACCAGTACCACACCGTCATGGTCGGCCCGTCACGGCGGCCGATGGTCCGCACCAACTTCAACCACGTACTGGGAACCCTCAGCTTCGCCGACGGCTATTCGATGACGCTGAATCAGTACAACTTCTACATGGACGGCCCGCTGGTCCCGATCAACGCCGTGGCGGCATTTACGCCGTCTTTCGATTCGTCCACGCGGACGAATTTCTCCGTGAACCCGTCGCTGGCCGTCGAGGTGATCCTGAACGACGTCAGCTATCCCATGCGCAGCCACAAGGAAGTCTCGGGCATCGTGGCGGCGATCAGGACCGGCACGGCGGCGAGCAACAATGCCATACCGGCCGGCGGGATGGTTCTGTCCGCATGGGGCAGCACCAAGAGCGAAATCGTTGCCCATGCCCACGTCGGCGATCGGTTGCGGATGCGGTTCATGACCGATGCCGAGGAGTACAACAACTCGGACAACGCGTTGACGGGGATCGGGTGGATCATCCATAACGGCGCTGCCTATACGCCGGGGTGGGCGAATCTCGAGTCGGGGGCCTCGCCCTACGGCCGGAACCCGCGGACGGTCCTGGCCTGGAATGATAATTACTGGTTCCAGGTGGTATGCGACGGCCGGTCGGCCGCCAGTGTGGGCATGACCTTTCAGGAAATGGCCACCTTTCTCATCGGCACTCTCGGCGCGACCGAGGCGGTCAACTACGACGGCGGCGGCTCATCGACCATGGTGGTCAACGGGACGATCCGAAACGTGCCCTCCGACGGCAGCCAGCGCGCTGTTGCCAACGCGATCATGCTGGTCAGGCAGGATACCGCGAGCGTTTTTCCTTTCTCGGACTCATTCGGGCCTGCCGGACGTCTGGTCGGGTGGGATGACAAGTTCTGCTACGCCGACGTCATGGCGTTCGCACCTGCCTCGCCCGGCGGCGACGGTTACGCGCTCAGGGTCATGAATCGGTACGGCGGGGCGGATTCCGTTCGGCGCGGCGACTTTGGCGACACCGACTATACCATTGAGGCTGACGTCTACTGCGACTACCGGCCTGAGGTGGCGGGCAACGGATATGAGCTCAGCGGTATGATTGCCCGCGACAGCGGCACCGGGGCGATGGGATTGTCCACCTTCGGGAAGGGCAACTGCTACGCCCTTCTGTATGCCTCGGACACCGGGGCCGTCAGGCCCGGCAAGTATGTGGACGGCGTCTGGACGGACTTCGCAGCCGATGTGCCGGAGACGCCGGTGGCCGGCTGGCACCGATTCCGGATCGACGCCTACGGCAATCGTGTCCGCTATCGGCTGGATGACGTCGCCATCTGCACCGTTCGCGACGATTCGCACCCTCGCGGCTATTACGGCATCGGCTACCACGAGATGTTCAATACCGATGCCAACATGCGAGGCGCGCGAGTTGACAACTTTGTCGCTCAGGTGGTTCCCGGCGCGATTCTGGTTGTCGACTTCGACTTCGATACGGATGTGGACCAGGTCGATTTCGCCCACATGCAATTGTGTCTCAGCGGCCCGCAGACCGCACAGACCTTGCCGATCTGCCAGGACGCCCGCCTCGACAACGACAGCGACGTGGATGCCGAAGACCTGGCGACCTTTATTGGCTGCCTCTCAGGTACGGGTATTCCCGCCGATCCTGACTGCATGTCGAACCCGTAGACCTGCGGCCGCTGCGGAACGAAAGTTCCCGGCAAGCCCGATCGGCGGCGAATCATGCATCAAAACGACTGACCGGCTCACACCGGATGCGGTTCGGGAGTGGTTGCCGTGACCGGCCCGCTCAGGGTGCTTGGGCAACTGTCGCCGGGATGAACCATCGGCGGAAGGCAGACGTTTTCGAAGGACGAATCCCCACTGTCCCGCAACTCGGCCATCCGGCGGACGGCCAGTTCCCCCGCCCGGTACCACGAAACGTCGATCGAAGTGATATTGGGAAACCCGCGGGCTCGCCACAAAGCGGCGTCGGTGCCGACGATGCATACGTCCTCGGGGACTCTCAGATTGGCGGCCATGCAGGCGTAAAGCGCCCGGACCGCCGAAAGAGCCGACGGAGCATAGACCCCGTCGATCTTCATGTCCTTGAACCTTGCGGCCAGCCAGCCGGGTACATCCGCCTCCGCAAGTTCGGACGGAACGATCAATTCCTCCAACGACGATCCGGTCTGCTCCGCAAAAGCCCGAAGTCCGGCCAGACGTATCCGCAGCGCTTCCCAGATGTCCGACTCGAACAGGAACAGCCAGCGGCGTCGTCCCGCCTCGTGGAGCAGCCGGCCCGCCAGCTCGCCGGTGGCCGTATTGTCCAGGTCGATCACGTTTGTGGGATAGAAGGCCGGCGACTCCGGAAAAACCGTCACGATCGGCATCCCCTGCTCAATATGACGGCTCAGCGGCTCGTGGAGGATCGCCACCGGGGATCGGACGACGGCCCCGAAAACACCGCCTTCGAGTACCTCTGTCAAGGCCAGAAGCGAACCCTCAGTATTCGGCAGGTCCTGCGTGGCGACGACGGGATACAATCGCAGAGCCCGAGAGGCCTCCAACGCACCTGCCAGAAACATGCCTTCGAAGGCCTGATGATGCCAGGAGACCGAATCCGGATTGATCTGGCTGGGACCCCGCAGGATCAACGCGAAGAACGTCGGGCGGGGGCTTCGCAGACTCAGTGCCAGCAGGTTGGCCCGATAGCCCAGAGAGGCGGCGGCCTGTCGAACCTTATCGACCGTTTCCGGTCGGAAGCGATCGACCATGTCGCGCCGATTGGCCAGGATCAGCGAGACGGTGGTACGTGACACACCGGCCATGTCGGCGATGGCACGGATGGTGGGCCGGGATGGTCCTTTCTTGTCAAACTGCTGCATGAGATCGGGTCTCCACCTACCCGCAATATAGCGTATTCCCGTGCAGAGGGCAATCGATTGAACAGCCGCCCTGAGACCGTTGGTTGTCGGCGACCCCTATCAGAAACGTACAGCAGACATCGTGGGACGAAAGCCCCACGGCCGCAGATCATAGGCGGGGCAACACGCAGAGGGCAATCTCCCCGAGGCTCTCATCGGCTTCCGCGGAGTAAGCTCCTTAATCTCGATCAGGTTTCAGTTGGGCTGGGCGGCAGGCCGAAAATGAAACGCGGCCGCGATTCAATCGGAGATGGTCAGCGGGCTCAGCCGACAGGTCCGACTTGTGGCCGCCACGTCAACGATGGCGCGGAGCCGTGAGAGACAAGTCCGAATACGCGGGTCGCAGATGCGGCAACAGAGAATGATAAACGCTATTTCCTTGCCAGATCAGATCTTCCGATTCATCCGCGTCCGGCTCTTGCTTCACCAGGCCTGATCTTCCGGTCGACACGAGCCCGGCCATTACTCGACCGCCAGGCAGACCTGAACGGGGTGTTGACTCAGCGTCAAAAACGAATAAAGTGAAATACCTGGAATGCCGAGCCTTGTTGGGCGGAGGGCGGCTCGGGTGAGACTGCCACCCCGCCCCAAGCAGGCGGCAATCGGAAATGATGAAGGTCTGGGTCGCGAGCAAGCCCAGAATTCCCCGATAGCTCAATGGTAGAGCACCCGGCTGTTAACCGGGTTGTTGTAGGTTCGAGTCCTACTCGGGGAGATGGATGTAAGTGATTGAAAAATAGAAGCTTACGAAAACAGAAAATCGAGTTGACAAAAAGCCTGACAAAAAATAGAATGGCTTTCGAGCGCGGCTCGGGAGCCATTTTTAATGTCCAGCTCTAAGAAAATCCGTCCAAACGGTCTCAAGTACGTGAAGAACGGCTACTACAAGCTGCCGGATGGCAGGGAAGTGATCGGTCTGAAGCGGCGCCCTGATGGGCGGTTCTATGCGGCCAGCCACCCAAGCAAGACCTTCGGAAAAGATCCAGCCGAAGCCATTTTTCGCTATAAGCAATGGCTCGCGACCGAAGGCAAGGAGGTCGTCCGTATCCTGGAAGCGGTTGACCTTGACTGGGAGCCCGAATGGCTGGGCAAACGGGAGCCGAAGCCGGAAGAACTTGAGGAGGCGTACAATTGGCTTGAGCAAGTGGATGGGCGTGTCAAGGACAAACCTGAGACTATCCGCACGGATGAACATGGCTCCGTGTCGCTGATCGAAGTGGACTCGGCTCTGTACTGGACAAAGGTCAGGGATGACTTGTTGAGAGATCCCAAGGAATTCGCCCGGAAAGTCGGTGTGCCGGAGATCGGATATCTTGAGAGACTGAAACCACCACCGCCGCCACTGTCCTTGGTGGAGGCGGGTAGGCTGTATCTGACCGAGAAGCAGGCTGAAATGCATCCCAAACATTGGGAGAATGTCAGCACCTACTGGAAGGAGTTCTGCGACCTGGTTGGCGTGGAGACACTGGATGATCTGAACCGAGACGCTTTCGCAAAGTACGCCAGCATCGTCAAGGCCAAACGGCTTGAGAAGTCCACAAAGACGAACAAGGCTCGGGGGCAGTCCTGGGTTCGCGCTCGCTTTTCAACCGTGGCGACCGTTGTCAAGTATGCCTTCGAGGCCCAAAAAATCAGCCCTGAATTGTACACCGGTCTGCGACAAGCATGGCTCCAACCACTCGCCCTGCCAAAGCAACCAAAGGGCAAGGCCATCACCATCAAGCCTGCTGAGTTCGCCGAGATGCTGAAGGCCGCTGACGATTTCATGAAAGCCTTGTTGCTGGTGGGTGTCAATGCTGCCTTCTATCCCGTAGATTTCAAGCGGCTTGAATGGGAACACGTTGATCTTGAGCATGGCACTCTCTCCCTGAGACGGGAGAAGATGGATAGCGGCAGTGTTCAGGGAGTTACGCGACACGCCGTGTTGTGGAAAGCGACAGTCGATGCGCTAACGGGGATACAGAGCGAGAACCCCTTTGTGTTTGCAGTTAAGGGTGGCGGACCGATTGCCCCTGCCACACTGTGGGAACGGTTCAGGACGTTGTGCAAGAAGGCTAAAGTGAAACGGAAGCTGAGACCCGAAGACCTGCGAAACACGGCAGGGACGATAGCCTCACGGCAGGCGCCGTCAATGCAATACAAGGTGTTGATGGGACACGTGCTTAGGGGGGAGGACTCCGGATATGTTGAGGACAACCCGTTCTATGTTTCCGACGCCTGCAAGGCGATTGGCGACTACCTTGGCGTCGTGTAGCCGGTAGGCTCTGGCCGGCCACGAGCCGAACCGACGGTCGACATTTGGAAACGAGTAAGACGGCCTATTTCATTTGAGCCGCCGCCCTTGCGCCCAGCCCTCAACACGACAGCACCAGCCTGTCGAAAGCGCAAAGTCCTGTCTATCAATGTCTTAGGCGATTTCTCCTCCGGTTATGATTCTGTCATAGGCTAATACTTGCCTGGACACTTTATAAATACTACACTATTTTAGAAACCTATAGAAAGCTTTTGCACTAGTGGTCGTTGACCACAAGTCAAATCTGCGGGCGCTAGCCGGAAAGGAGGTACCGCAGGGAATAACAGGGCCGCTTTCGCTCCCGACGGCCAATTATCGAAGCGGAGCATCAAAAGGAGTTTCAAAATGCCGAGAAAGGCAAGACCATGTGAAAACAAAGCTCAGAAAGAGGAAATCCTTAATCAAATAAGGATTTCAGCGGAAGACTGGATTGAATCGGTGGATCTGCCAAAGCCGGACCACGCAAACAAGGCGCTAACACTCCAAGCCTACAGCGATTTCTTCCTGAAACTAACCGAGTACGAGAACCTTTTTCAACGAGCCACCGGCTTCATTGTCTGGTGCAAGGGGTGCGTCTTGCTCCAATTGAAGCCTTTGGACAAAGGTGAGAAGGGGATTTGTGAGCACGGCGAATGGGCGACGTTCTTGGAGGAAGTCGGTCTCGGCGAAACCAGCGCCTATTTCTATCGCCTGTGCGCGAAGCATTTCAGCCGGCACCAGGCCCTACAACTCGGTTATCAGGGCATGCGCGAGGAGCTTTATCCGACCGACGAGGAGATGCCATTTAAAGAGGTCGAATCGTCCGAGGATGTTGCCAGCACCAAACCGGTCCGCCCACCGGCAAAAGCCGCGCATATCAAGGCTGAAACCCTGTTGCCGCTGCTCGACAAGACAAGGACCACCGTAAAAGCAATAGCCGATGGCGTCCCGAAACTCTCCGATCTGTACAACGGCAGCCCGGAAAAGGCCGTCCAGTTGCTGGGCCAAGCCCTGACTTCGGCGGAGGCCTTGGAGCAGGACGCTCATCGCACGGTACGCGGACTCAAGAGCCAGATCAAAGCTGTAAACCGGCTACTCAAAAAGGAACAGCAGAACCATGCCCAGTAGGTATCGTTATCCGCTGCTTCGTTATCCTGGGGCGAAGTCTAAGGTGGCTCCATTATTGAGTTCGCTGTTCCCCATTGAATTCCACGAATTCCGGGACGTCTGCGCAGGAAGTGCAGGCATACTGGCATACGTGCCACGGGATGCTCGCCGGTGGATCAACGACATGAACGCTGACGTCATGAGCGTTCACGAATTCGTTCGAGATGATATCAGCGCCAAGCAGGCAATCCTTGACATGGTTCGCCCTTTGGATACTCCCGACAAGCGGGCGGCGGCCTTTGCGGAGGCAAAGCGAAAACTGGAACAGGGGCCTGATCCTCTCTCTTATCTCCTCGTGAACCGACTTGCCCATAAAGCAATCGTGTCGAGAAGACGGTCCAAGAAAGGCGCTGATTCCTGGCTGGCCTCGCTGGATCATCGGTACAATCGAGACAACCGCCATGGCTTGAAAGCGCTCACTGCCTCCCGCGTCGATTTCTGGGCAGAGGCACTTCAGGGCGTGCGCACCACTACCGCAGACTACACTGTGCCACTGACTGCTCCCGGCGACGATGTGGTTTGTCTAATTGATCCCCCTTATATGCTCGGGAAGGCCAGCGGGCGTCTTTACGAACACGACTGGAGTCGTGACGAACATTACAGGCTATTCAAGCTTCTTCGCGAATGTCCCCACAAGTTCCTACTGACCATTAACCGTAGCCCGTTGACCCTCAAGCTCTATTCGAGTGATGACTTCAGGACGCCGTTCAGGAAGGGAAAGGGCTTTCGAATGCGCCCAAGGGAATACCTGTACACGCTTTCTGGCAACCGTCATTTGGAGAAGGCCACGGAGTTGATCGTGATGAACTATGACCGCTAAACCGTACCCGTCGCTGATACGTCCTGAACGACGGCTTGGCAACTCTTAACACTCTTAATCCTCTGTCGATCCCAAAACCGACGAGCATCTGCAGCGTTCGTTGAGAAGCATCCCATTTCAAGTGCTTTTTGAGTCGGCTGTTGTTGGTTTTGCGCGCCCGACACTCTTAACTGGCGCCCCCGTCTGTACTGTATCGCGCAGAATTTCTGAAACCATAAAGTCTTTCTCTATGCGCCCGTTTTCGTGCCCAAGGCCGACTGCTGGTCAGCAATTTGGCATCGATGGACCTTTCCTGCCCGCCGTGGTTTCCCAGAATGCTGCGCTTTCAGGCATCTCCATTATGAACCAGCGGTTCGCAGTTATCAGTGACCGAATCATTGGCTGTGAGTTCGAATGCGTCTGTCCGGTCATAGGTCACGGCAGCACGCGGGATGTTCAAGACATTCTTGCACGTCTCTTGACCTCCCAGGGTATTCCATCGCTCGTTCGACCCTATTGTCACAGCAGCATTCCCGACGGCTATGACTTGGCCGTCGAGCACGATTCCAGCCTTCGTGGTGAGCAGCGGTATGCGGATCTTTCCTGGGCCCAGATTGAAGTCAAAACGCGGCCAATGACCTACACTGACCTCCAGCGAGTCTTGCCTCCGGCTCTTGAGATAGTTCGGTATTGCGGAGCGAGGATCACCCCTTCGTGCGGATTCCATGTTCATCACGATCTGCCTGAGGTCGTGGAACGTCCTGAGGTGGCTCGCAACCTGATGCACTTTTGGTGGAGATTCCATCGCGTCATCTATGGTGTCGTCGCGCCGTCGAGGGCATCGAACTCGTTTTGCCGTCCACCGCAGGAACACAGTGCGACTCTTTTTGATAACTGTCGAACTTACGACCAGCTCCGCCACAGGCTGGCTCGATGCGACCGTTACGCCGGATTGAACTTGACTAACCTCACCGATCCCACTCGCAGGACGGTCGAATGGCGGCTCCACGGCGGCACAACGGACTGGATCAAAATCAAGGCATGGGTTCTCGCAACACAGCGATGGGTCGAGCATTCGGTTGTAAGGTCATGTCATTTCCGTCCAGAAGCAGTCGGCAATGCCAGGGCGGGCCTGAATGCTTTACTTGTGAGCACGGGACTGAAGCCGAATAGCCGAATCTACTGCAAGGTGGATTCAGAATTGCGTCTTGCAGGTCGCTATTTGCTGAGAAGGTGGAAGCACTTCAATGCCCAACAGGAGGATGCCACAGATGGCACATGATGACTATCCCGAATCGGTGCTTGAGGTTCTTGACGACAACCTGAGGTTCAAACCAAGTGTCCTGAAGGTCATGAGGTCGTTCCAAAAATCGCGGCCGTGGAGCGGTTCGCTTGAGGAGCGCAAGGAGAAATTCATCAAGCTGAACCGCGTTCTTTCCGCCATCTACGGCGTCGCTGAACCAAGACTGGCCTTCGGTACGATCAACGGCAACAGCAGCGGGACCAGCTATTACCGTCCGAGCACTCACGAAATCGTCGTTGAAGGGCGATTGTCCGTCGTCACTTATCTGCATGAGTTCTCCCACGCTCGTGCGATGGGGGAGCGCGAGGCTTGTCGGTGGTCGATCAATCTGTTTCGTCAAGTCTTCCCCCGCCAGTTTGAGCGTTTGGTCCATCGGGGTCATATGCTGATTCGGCCCGAGGACCTGTGACACCGAATCGTCCGGTAAGGGTTCCTACAAGCCTTTTAAGCGGGTTCTCAAAGGCATTTGAACGGATAACGTGCTCCTTTCTTGCGGTGGGCATCAAAAGACCGCCACGCCCGCTGGCATCGCGAGGGGCGGGGTTGGCCGGTGGCGGATCGGAACTGCGGAAGGGCCGTGCTTGCTGCGCCGCACTTGTCCCACTGCATTGCCGTAGAACCGGTCTGCGCAGCATGCACAAAGCGTAAGTCCAGCGGCTTCAGTATGTTGCAACAATGGGAAAGCCAACGAGCGGTAGACCCTCAGAAGAAACCTGGCCCCCGTACCGTCCCCCCTGCGGCCAAGCCCCCTATGGCTCTGGTGGGCGCTTACGCTCGAAGGTAGACACAGCGGGAGGGGAGACCCTGTAGAATAAGTTGATATCAGCCGGCGGTGGAGGTGGGCAAGGCTATCTGAGTTTCAATTTTCGTCAAAGAGTAGAGCGAATCCGCGTGAAATTCGTCCGGGAATATCGCTTCATGTATCTAGGGATGGGCCTATTGTGTGGGCCTGATCCCTGATCTCTTGGCCGACAATTCTGTTTAGCATCGCCGATGGGGTGCCTGTCCGGGCAAGCGTCGGCACGTGTCATTTCGGCGGTTGGTTGATGTGTTGATGAAGTGACTCTGTGCGAAGGAGCGCCGGTGCTTCAAGCGGGGATGGTGCGCGCCCGCCACACCGGGGCAGGCGGGTAGGAACACGCAGCTTGGCCGGCTTGAGAGCTCACCCGAGTGGATGGGCGACCGGCCTGGCGCTGTCAGACAAGGGTCGGGCTGCGGAAACGGATCCGAACACGGCCGACCCGACCACGGTGATCGGCGGCGGGAGCATCGTGATTCACAAATAAGCGAACGGAAGATGGCCCGGCCGGCCTCGAGTACTCATCCGATGTGGATGGCCAGCCGCCCGGGCATACGACACAAGGGCCAGGGAGCGGCCCGAATTGTCTCCGACGGCATACGCCGCCGAGGAAAGGAGATCAACGATGTACAAGACACGAGTCGTTCTTGTTCTCACATCTGTGGCCATGCTGATCATGGCCGCCGCGTTGCTGGCAGGCGCGCCGGCTGCTTCCGGGCATGGAGGAGTCATTCTGCCCGCAAACGCCAAGGTTCACGGCAAGAGCCTTGCGCAGTGGCTCGAGGGTTACTGGCGTTGGTATTACACTGGCGGGGCAGCGGAAACAGTGCCCGAGCAGCCGGGCGCTGCCCCGATCGCGTATATGCCCTTGCCTGCCGGCGAGCAGACTGGCGGCAGTTGGACCCCGGACGATCCCGCCGTTTTGGTGGGCAGCCTCGAGGTAAACCTCAAGCCCGGAACGGCGTTTGTTCTTCCTTGTTTCGCGTGGATCTCGGAGCGTTACGACCCGGATCTAAGCAACAATCAGCCGGACGACCCGCCTTTGAGCAACGATCGGATCCAGTCTACGGTCACGGGTGTGGACGGCACGGGTCTCCCGGCGTTGACGCTGGACGGGCAGCCGATTCTCCAGAACTTCTGGGACTACTACGTTGGGCCGCTGCCCTTCGATCCCGTGGCTGCGTATCCCGAGCCGTCGGGTTACGGCTCGGTCGCCGCGATAGCCTTCCAGGGCGTAGGCTTCGTCATGGCGCCGCTCAAACCCGGCACGTACACCCTTCACTTGCTGGAAAGAATGACCATCACCAATGCTGATTTCGCCGAGCCGGGCTATCAAGGCACCGTTGAGCTCGGCTTGATCTACGATAACACGTGGATCATCACCGTTACCAAGTGAATGGGAGCAGAAAGGGTGTCAGGATGATTTTGTTGATAATTCATCCTGACACCTTTTCGGCAGGCCTTTGCAGCAAACCAGCATACGATCTACATCCGGTCCGGGACTTTCCTCGAGGTCAACTGCAACCTGACCGTGAAGGCGAAGTAGCCGTCTCCGGCCAAGGCAACCCAGCCACCCGCCGGCAACTCGTCGGCGGGTGGCCGGGCCGCAATGCCTTCCAGCGATGCTGCAGCGGAGAGAACGTCCCGCCTGACCCGGATTGCTCGCAGTGAGCACGGTCGAACTGTGCGAACTGAACCCATGGCGTCCAGCACGGCAACGGCCTCGGAACAGAGTTCCCGACAGGCTGGAAGGCTGTCCCACACAGAGCTCCAATGACAGGCTGGAAGCCCGTTCCCTGCTGAGACAGGCATCAAGGCCACGAAGATACTCCCGTGCCGACAGCAGTCCCCGCCGGTTGAGCCGCCGCGGGCCGGGTGGCGCCGGGGGCCGCAGGCGCCGAAGTCGCCATCACCGCATCACTTATTGCCCGCCAGTAGCGGACTGTCCGGTCCTCGCCGGCACTGGCCAGCAGCATCCCGTCGGGTGAAAGGTCGATGGCCGAGATCGTCCCCGTATGCCCTTTCAGCGTGGCCCGCAGATCGCCGGCCGAGGCGTCCCAGAACCTGATCATCTGATCGTAGCCGGCAGTCACAAGCGACTGGCCTGATGGACAGAACCGGACCCCGAGGACCGGCCCGAGGTGTCCTTGTTGCCGAAGCTCCTGCCTGCCTTCCGGCAGGCTCCAGCATATCACGCAGCCCCGTGTCACAAGGTCGTTTCCGGCTCCGCCGAGGAGGCGCCGGCCGTCCCGAGAGAAGCAGAGGGAGAAGAAAGCTCCCGCGTTTGGCTTGGATTCCAGCGTGCGAAGCAGTCGCTGGTCCCGCACGCCCCACAGCCTCACGACCGCGTTGTGGTACCACCAGATCGGCCACTCCTCATAGCCGACACGCCGATCGCCCCCGCCGGCAGCGAGCACCTGCCCATCGGGCGAAAATGCCAGGGCGAGGATCGACCCGGCATGACGCTCCAGGCAGACCAGTTCGCGTCCCGCATCCACCTCCCAGAGCTTGAGCTCGGTGTCGATCTGCCAGTCGGACATGGTCCAGATCGATCCGGAGGCCCCGGCCAGTACTTTGCCGTCGGGGGAGAAGGCCAGCGCCAGCAGCGGACCCGAGGCGGCGATCTCAACCAGCTTCTTCTCCGATGGCACGTCCCATAGGCAGATCTTGGCATCGTCTCCACCGGTAGCCAGCCGGCGTCCGTCCGGCGAAAACTTCACACTTCGGACGGGCCCAGTATGGGCTTGTAGGGCCCGACGCATCGTTTGTGCATCGGGATCAAGGAACTCGACGACACCATCAGCGCGGCCCGCACACAGCGTCCTGCCGTCCGGCGAGAACGAAAGCGAAAGCAGTTCGGCCTCGCACGCCAGGACATCGGGCTCCGGCCCCTCCAGCCTCCATTCGCGGACCGCGCCGTCGCCGCCGGCGCTGTACAGAGTCTTTCCATCGCGAGCAAAGGCGAGGCCCCGAACAAAGTTCCCGTGGCCCTTGAGCACGTCGGTGAGTCTCCAGTCCGGCTCCGCCCAGAGGCGGATGGTAGTGTCGCTGCCCGCGGTGGCCAGCCGTTTTGCGTCCGGTGACCACGCCACGCAGAACAGATTCCCCGTATGCCCGCGGAGCGTGGCACGCTTGACGCCCGTACGGAGATCCCAAACCTCGGCGAGCTTCTGGGTCCCCGCGCAGGCCAACAACTGCCCGTCGGGCGAAAATGCCACCCACCACACTTGCGGGCTTTTGCTGGCAAACGAGGCGCGTTCGATGTAGCTGGTTGCATCCCACAGTCTCACTCGGCCGTCGAAGCAAGCGGTGGCAATCAGGCTGCCGTCGGGAGAGAAAACGGCGTGGTGCACATCCTGCGGATGTGGCAGGATGACCAGTTGTTTTCCGGTCTTGGCGTCCCACAGTCTTGCCGTCGTGTCTTCGCTGGCCGTCAGAAAGACCCTTCCATCCGAAGAAAAGATCCCCGAGTAGGTGTTACCCTTGTAGTCAAGCACCGCCTGGGCTTCCCCGGACTGCGGACTCCAGAACCGCACAGGCTTGCCCGAGTTGCACGTTGCCAGGCGCAAGCCGTCCGGGGAAAAGCCCAGCCCCCAAAGAAACCGCCCGCCTGGGTGGACGGCCTGGCAGTCCAGCCTGCGGCTGCTCAGATCGAGAACGCCAACGGTCGGCCCGTTGTACAGCAGATCGCCAACGGCGAGTTTCTTCCCGTCGGGCGACAGAGCCATCGACATGAGCGGACGCCGATGCTGGAAGAGGACACCGCATTGGGTGAGGGCCAACAGATAGTGCCATTCGAAACCGCGGAGATCGGCTTCGCCGGCCGCGGGTCGATGTTGCCGCAGCAGATTGAGGACGCGTCCAATATCGCTTTCGGCCCATGCCTGCTGGGCCAGGTTCATGTTCGAGGCGTACAGGTGACGCCGGGCAAGCACCTCTTGGGCCTGTGCAATCCCACGCTGCTCCTCAGCGACCCGGCGCTGTTGCTGGGCGATATCCCGCTCGCTCGCCGCGACGGCCTCGGCGGAGACGGCGTGGTCCCGCTCCCGTACACTCCTTTGCCACAGGCCAACCGACACCACAAGCGCGATCGCCAACAAGCACACGAATCCGACCGCCACGGCCACCGGGGCCCGATGTCGACGGATGGCCTTGCGGATCACGTACAGCGTGCTGGCCCGCTTGGCCTCGATGGGCTCGCCGCGGAGGTAGTGCCCGATATCGCGAGCGAGTTCGCCGGCCGTCTGGTAACGGCGTTCGCGCTCCTTGCTCAGGCATTTCAGCACGATGGTCTCGACTTCGTTGTTGATCTGTCTGTGGCTCGTGCTCGGTCTGGCGGGTTCGACCTTCATGATCCGGTCGAGCACATCCCGCATGCTGCCGACCACGTCGTACGGGAACCTGCCCGTCAGCATCTGGTAGAGAATCACGCCGAGCGAGTACACATCGGTTCGAATGTCGATCTTGCTGGGGATGCCCTCAGCTTGCTCGGGACTCGCCCAGGGCAGACTGCCCACGAACTGGCCGGTGACCGTCATCGCCGACGCCTCGGAACCCGTCGCGACCTTGGCCAAACCGAAATCCAGGATATGTGGCACGCCGTCGGTATCGATGCGGATGTTCCCGGGCTTCAGGTCGCGGTGGATAACACCGCGAAGGTGCGCGGCGTTGACCGCCTCGCAGATCTTGACGAACAACCGGAGGGTGTCGTTGACTGACCAACCTCCCGTCCTCCCCTTGTCACGGGGCGGAGCCGTCCTGCCGGCCATGTACACATCCAGCGGGTGGCCGGGGATGTAGTCCATCACGAAGAAGAAATTGCCCGCGGCCGTCCCGCTCTCGTGGATCGCGACGATGTTCGGGTGACTGAGCTGGCCGAGGACCTCGACCTCACGCTCGAAGCGGGTTTTGTCCCGCTTGCCGGCAAACGGGCCCTCCTTCATGACCTTGATGGCCACCTTCCGCTTCGTGCCCTTTTGAACCGCCTGGTAGACCACCCCCTGGCCGCCGCGATGGATCTCGCGAAGGATCTCGTAGCCTGGGAAAGAATCGGTCGGCGGCGAACTCACCGCCGGGCTGTCCGACAGCGAGAGATCGGCGGGTAGAGAGATGCCGCCGGACTCCGCAGACGGCAGGAGTTGCTCGATCTGGCCGCGGGCACGCCGGATCAGCTCGTCTTCCTCATCCGGAGGCCCTTGGCCGTCTGCCGCTGGATTCGCAGTCATGGGACGACTCCCGCCCGGCCCCTTCCGGTGCTGATCGCCCTGCTCGAAAGGATGCATGCAGGCCCGGCTCAGCCCGAGTCGCTGAAGAACCTCGATTTCGGACCCAGCAACTCGCGCAGCCGGTCGTGCGCCCGTGCCCGGAGCATGCACACCGCCCCCTGGGAGCGGTTCAGCACCCCAGCCGCCTCGCAAGTCGATCTGCCTTCGATGTCGCAGATCTCCACGACTCGGCGGTAGTCCTCAGGCAGCCTGGTGATTGCCCTCTTGAGAATCTCCTCGCCCTCGCGACAGGCGGCTTGGCGGCTCGGCGTGCTCGAATCGCCGCTGAGCCGATTGAGGAGAATGGACGCCGAACTGCTCCCGGAATCGAACCCGACCTGCTGCCGGCCTTGCGGGCGTCTGTCGCGCCGAAGCTCACGAACAGCATCCCGCAGGTTGTTCCTGGCGATATGCTGCAGCCAGGCCGCGAAGGAGCCTCTCCCCTGGTAAACGAAATGATTAATGCGAAGGAACGCTTCGAGGTAGGTGACCTGCATCACGTCCTCGACGTCCAGCACCGGCTGCAGGCGTTGGCCGACCCTGCCGGCCAGACCACGACGTACCACGGCCCCGTGCGTCTGAAGCAGTTCGCTGAGCGCGTCGAGGTCGCCACGCGACGCCGCCTGGGCAAGCTCGCAATCACCGTCGGCCATGGGGCACCCTTGAAGGGACACCGACAACATACATGTTACTCTCAATCGCCTCCGCGAGAGAAGCCTGTTTTTCGCGTGATCAGCCCGCGATATGACAAGCTGATTGTCGCTCAACGCCGGATCCTTTGCGGCGACCGACCCATTGCCGACTGGGTCAAAGGGCGCACAGGCAGGCCAATACGGCGATAAACTCCTGTGGCAAAAGGCGTTGCGGCGCCTCCCATGGGCCCTCCAGGCCGGATGTCATCGGCATCAGGGTCCGGCCGAACGGGGTTCTATGCCCCCCCAGGGAACAGGTCATTCCATGCCTTTGGGAGGGTTACGCGCGGCGCCCGGGCGGACTTGCGGGGCACGACCCCGGCGTAGCAGACTCGGCCATCGGTTCTGCATCGGGAGTCTGTGAGGGAGCGCCGTCGGCAAAGAGCGCGCGCCAAGCTGTTCGCATGGTCACGCCGGGCTCGCGGGTGAACTTGCGCGTGACGGTGGCGGCAAAGCGCAGCGGGCGGCGGATCGCGGTCTCGGCGACGGTTTGAACGACACTGTGCTGGCTCTGGGAGTATACAACGGTGCGTTGATCGCCGGCGGCACTTTCACCACCGCCGGCGACGTGACGTGCAATCACATCGCCCGTTGGGACGGCTCGGCTTGGTGGCCCCTCGGAGCCGGGATGAACGCCAGTGTGTATGCGCTGGCCACCTATAACGGCGAACTCATCGCTGCGGGTAGTTTTACGACCGCCGAGGGGGCGACCTGCAATCGCATTGCCAAGTGGAACGGCACATCGTGGTCACCTCTAGGTGGCGGCACGAGCGGTTATGTTAGCGATTTAACGGTGTACAATAACGACCTGATTGCCGCCGGGGGTTTCACCACCGCCGGCGACGTGGCGTGCAATTACATCGCTCGCTGGGACGGCTCGGTGTGGCAACCGCTGGGTATGGGGATGAATCGCAGCGTGCGGTCGCTGACCGTCTACAACAGCGAGTTGATCGCCGGGGGATTTTTCGACACAGCCGGCGGCGCTGCGGCCAACCGGATCGCCTGCTGGAACGGCAGTTCATGGTCGGGGCTGGGCACCGGGATGAACGGCGCGGTATATCAGCTGGCTGTGTACAACGGTGAGCTTATCGCAGGGGGTACTTTCACCAGCGCCGGCTTTCTAGGTGCTAACAACATCGCGAAATGGAACGGTGCGTGGTGGTCGGCGTTGGGCAGAGGAGTCGACATTGCCAACTACCAGGCCCAGGTCCCTGGTTTGGGTGTTGTGGGATTGACCGCTTACAGTGACGAGTTGATCGTGGGAGGCGTCTTCTGTATTGCTGGCGGCCGCGCGTCGGCAAACTTAGCCCGGTGGGGTCCGACCGGCAACCCAGCCAGTCCCGCCGACTTTGACCTTGACAGCAACGTAGACCGAGACGACTTTCTTTTGTTTGAAGCGTGTGCAAGTGGCCCGGTTATCCCGCTGGCCAAGGGATGTGAACCGTCTGATTGGGACCACGACGGTGACGTGGACCAGTCCGACTTCGCCTTCTTCCAGCGCTGCTACAGCGGAGAGAATGTTCCGGCGGATCCGAATTGCGCGAACTGATTGGTCCCGTGAGAACACACGGCTTGAGTTCGTCGGCAATCAGGCAAGGCGAACTTGGCCTTGATCCCAGATCACGGCCGCGATTGGATGACTGGTTTCCTCGCGGTGTTGCCTCCGAAGACACCCCAGGTCCTTCGCTTTTGCTTTCATTTCCGCGCGAAATCGGAAGTCTCTTGCGCTTTAGTTCGATGACGATCATTTTGCCTCGTTCTCTTTGAATTGCAGCAAGCGCCTGCGGCCATTGAGATTGCGATAAGACGATAACAAAGCGCGATTCGTTCCTCGCGCGTTCGCAACCCAGACAACCGGTGTCGGACCCTCATAGTTCCGGCTGGTTTGCCAAGGATCTCCTGGGCGAAAAGCGAACTCTTTCTGATAACTCTGCCGTCGACGGTGGATCCTTCCCAGATTATCTTCTTTTGCCTCTTGACAGAGGACTATGAACGAGGAGGTTCATGTGGCCATGAATGACAACCGAGACAAGCGAGATCGTGACCGTCGGCCATTGGGAGAGCCGCAGCGATGGGTTTTGATTTGTAACAACTCGACTTGTGGTCTGCGCCTCACAATCGGATTCCCGAGGTATTGCGTCGATCCATGCCCGCGATGCGGTGCACCCATGGCGTGCAGGATTGAGAGATAATACGAGGTAGCCGTGGTTCCGACCATCGATCACTTTATCGGTCAGCAGGATGTGATTGCCCGCTTTCGCGTTGCCCTTGAGGCGGCCTGGCAGGACGGAACGAGATTGCCGCACATGTTGTTCGTTGGGCCGCCAGGTGTCGGCAAGACCGAACTGGCTCACGTGGCCGCCAGAGAAATGGGCGTCGAGATACACGAGCGCATCGCGCAGACGCTGATGAGCCCTGGATCTGTCAATGCTCTGCTTCTTGGCGCGGCGGATAAAGAAATCGTCTTTGTCGACGAGGTTCATGAGTTGTTTCCCACCGTCCAGACCACTCTGTATCGCGCGATGGAAGACGGAATGATTTGTGTAGAGGGGCGAGATGACGACACCTACAACATGCCGCTGAAGAGCGTCACCATTCTCGCCGCCACGACGGACGAGTATGCTCTTCTTCCTCCGCTGCGGGATCGATTTAAGCTCATCTTGCCTTTCACTCATTATGATAACGTTGCCTTGACGCAGATCACGCTGCAGCGAGCAGCGTGGATGCATATTCATCTTGATCAGCAGGTGGCTGAAGAAATCGCCGCAAGATCGCGAGGAACACCTCGACTGGTGATTCGACTGCTTGAGGCCTGCCATCGTTTTGCTCGAAGCAAGGGCGATGCTGAAGTGACGACCGATCACTTTGTCGAGACCGTGAAGCTCGAAGGACTTGACAGCCTTGGCTTGGACCGTAATGAGCGTCGATACTTGCGGTACTTGGCGGACCGGCACGAGCCAACCCAGCTCTCTACGTTGGAATCGTTTCTGGGCATTCATCGCAGGACCATTCAGTCGGTCATCGAGCCGTTTCTGCTTCGTTGCGGTTTGATTGAGAAAACCGACAAGGGACGGTTGCTGACTGCGGCAGGTATGCGTCATCTGGGACTGGTCGCCGAGAACAAGGAGCAGACAGTCAATGGACCAAGTCAGTAAAGAGATCGTGACTGTTGCCGAGATGGCGCGCATGTGCGGGCTCTCTCGTTCCAGATTCTACGGTCTGGTCAAAGAGGGCATCATGCCGCAGCCGTCAAGGAACACGACCACGAAGCGGCCATACTACAGTCGCGAGCAGCAGGAGCAGTGCTTGCTTGTGCGGAGGACCAACTGCGGCGTCAATGGCGCCCCGATACTCTTCTACGCGCACCGACTGGAGATGACCTCAAAACCGCCCACACGAAAGAAGCCGGGCAAACCGAGTCCGAAAGCCGCCAAGTCGGACCCCATCGTCGAGGACCTCCTTCACGGCCTGGAGCAACTGGGCATGACCGAAGTACCGCCCGAAAAGGTGCGGAAGACCCTGGTCGAGGTCTACCCTGACGGTTACGCCGCCCTGCCGAAGTCCACCTTGCTGATGACGGTCTTTCAAACACTGCGGTGTCCGGATTCCCAGAATAATGTCGCCAGATAATAGCCCTTATCTGGTGAGTAACGGGGCGGAAGTGTCCAAGTTCTGTCCAGTTTCCGCTCAGAAGCAGTCAAAAACTCGCCAGATAATGATTTCTGGAGCCCGAAAATGAACAAGATTCAGACCATCATCGACGAGTACCTGGCCGGTCACGATCTCAGCCCCCACACCGCCAAGGCGATCCGGTGTGACTTCGCCAAGTTTGTGCGATGGTTCGAAGCAGCCAACGGCGAGCAGTTTGACCCCAAGAGGGTCACCGTCAAGGACGTGGTCGATTTTCGCACGCATTTGACCGCCATTAAACGCCAGGCGGTTGCCACGACCAACAGAGCATTGGTGTCCGTCCGTAAAATCCTGGGGCATCTGTGCACGTCTGGTGCCCTTTTAAATAACCCTGCTACAGCGGTTAAGGAGCTTAGGCGGGTTCCGCTGGTTCCAAGAGGTCTGAACGCTGCCCAGGTCCGCAAGGTTTTGAGGGAGGTCGAACTTCGGGGGGATCTGAGGGCTGCCGCCGTCCTGAACATGATGCTTTTTTGCGGCCTGAGGGTCTCTGACGTGGTCGGTCTGGAAATGAACGAAGTTGTGATTGCTCCCAAATCAGGCCAGTTGACCTGCCGGCGGGGAAAGGGAAACAAGCAACGAATAGTCCCCATGCCTTTGGAGGCTCGCAGGGCTGTTGGCCGTTACTTGGAGTCTCGACCGCCATCCGATTCTGCCAGGCTGTTTCTCGGGGAGAGGGGTCCGCTGACCGAGGATGGGGTGCGGGCTATCTGTGACAAGTATGCTGCCCTGTCAGGGGTCGCATTCACCCCTCATGTCCTTCGGCACACCTTTGCCCATCGGTTTCTTGACCAGGGGGGCGATCTGGCGTCTTTGGCGCAGATTTTGGGGCATGAGAATTTGAACACGACCGCGATCTATACCAGGCGAAGTCAAGATGAACTGGCTCGAATGTCGGAAGGCTTGCGGTACGAGTAGGCTTGATTCGCCGGTACTCAAAAGCGAAAGCCTTTGCATCCCGTGAATTCAGAACCGCAGGCGTGACTTACGTGAGGCGTCCCACGCAACTGGGACACAGCAGCACTGGGTGCGTTGCGATTGCCTGAAACTTTCTGATGGTGGGTGCTGCGAGGTGCTCGACACCGCGTCCCCGCAACACATTGTCCAGAAGGTAGATCGGTTCTGACACGGCATGTCGTTTCACTCCGCAAGCATCCCTGTATTGCGTCACGCTCTCCGCCCTGACCCACCCGCGCACAGCCAGGGTTATCTTGAAGTCCCTCAGCTTCTCGTCAGCGGATTCACCTCTACAAACACGTTCTCTCATACTCATCGATGATCCACATTCCGTGCACAGTGCTTGCACCGTCAGATCTATCCCAATCGGCAATGAATCCGCCTTCCTGAGCAACTCTGGATCGTTGTCCCTGCTCATTTCTCCTGTCTCCTTTCCTTCGACTGGTCAAATTTCTTTCCCTAGGACGTGCCGCTCCATTATACGACTTGCCCTGTTTGACGGGAACACTGGACTTGCTCTGGAATCGAGTAGCTCAACGGCTACTCTTATCAAAAAGAGTTCGACCAGCTCCACAAATCCTTTTGTGCCCTGATGTGTGGCTGATTGCCGTCCCGTCTCCCGCTACGCCTCCCCAAGTGTATCCAGAACATGTCTGCTCCGGCAATGGCACATCGTAAAAAAGAAAAAAGAAGGAATGTGCTATTGGACTGCACAATATTACTCTGTGCATTCGATTCGGGGCGAGCACACCTTTCATCTAACCTTCCCCGGCAAGAGGAGATTGGACATGCCAAAGCAACACATTCCGAAGGGGCCATGGGACAACGGCATCTACACCAGCGGAGAATATGACGCCGTGATCCACAGCATCGAAAGCAAGCGATATGGCCAGGGTACGGACTACTATTTCAAGATCGTCTTATGGCTGGTGCAGAAGGAAACATTCATCGTCACCAACATCTACATCAAGCAGGACTATCAGGCGGCCTTGAAGCGGATCTACTATCTCTGCCAGGCGTGCCGCACAAGCGACGCCAATTTCTACAAACGGCTCGACGAGTTTGAGGGCAAGCACATCGGTGTCAGGCTATTCCGCATGTCACCCAAGCAGTCAGGAGCCGTGAATACCTTTTCCGACGTCAAGAAGTTTTTGGGAGCGAGCAAGCCGTTGAGGGAGGAACAATGGGCAGCCTACCGAAAGGCGACAAGCCCACAGGTCAAGACCTCGGCCGCCGAAAACAAGCCCGAAACTAAAAAAGGTTTTGTAGATCTTTTTGCTGTATAATCGAAATAGGTGCAGGGGCAGTTTCGGGGCAGTCAGAGAACAACCGGCAGACATCCTACTGGCGACCCCGAATCGCCATGCACCAGGCAACCGAGCACACCCTCGGTTGCCGCTTTTTTGAACCAGGTGATAAAGGGGTCGCACATGAGTTGGTTCACAGGATGTCCGGTCTCTGAAAACGCCATCTGGCCAAAGCTGCCCACGACCATGACCTGCCCGCTGTGCGGCAGACCGCGCGGTACCAAGGGCTACAGGCGGCATCTGAATTGCTGCTGCGGGAAACACGGCCTGACCATCGAGGATTATCTGCGGAATCACGGCGATATCCTGTTCCAGCCTTTTCACGCCCTGGTAACCAAGACCTACAGCCTGATGGAGTTCCAGCAGGATGCCTTTGGCTGGCAATGGGCGATGCTGCCCGACAAGCCGTTTCTCTTTAATCCGACTGACTGGCACGGTCTTCCCGAAAACGTCCATTGGGGCTATCGGGAGATTCGGCCCTTCACCCACAAGCCGTCGTACTTCATGACGCTCAAGGCCACGGGGGGCCGCGTTCGCAGGCCAGAGACCTGCTCTTTGGGTCCTGGACCCCGATGTCAGTACCCCCACTTCCGAATCCATTATCGTGGCCAGGGAACGCTGGCCATCCGTCTGAAAAAGGACAATCGGTTGCTGTGCTTTGACCTGGATTCGACCGATGTGGAGCAGGTCCAGCGGGCAGGCGGCGCGATACGAGACCTAAAGCTGGATCCCCACGTCGAATTCAGCGGCAAGAAAGGCTACCACATCTGGGTTTTCTTCAATCAGGATATATCACAGTCCCGACTTCGACGATTGGCTGACACGATCATCCGGACCGCAAAGCTCGACTACGACCTGGTCTACCCCCTGAACAACAAGCTTCTCAAGCTGCCACTGGGCATCCACCAGGCCACGGGCAATCTGGCTGGCTTCGTCGATCCTGACACTCTGGAGCTGTTACCTGGAGAGAAGCAGATCGACTACTACCTGGGCATACTGCAACAGCCGTTCCCTGCCGAGGTGGTGGATGCTCTGCCCGATATCCATCCGTCTTCAACCGCTGCGCCTCGGACAACGAACACAGGCTATTCTCCATCTTGTTCATTATCAGAAAGAGTGATTGACTCGAACGGCGCTGGTGTGCGAGGACCAGAACTCGACTGGAACCAGCTCGATGCTCTTCTGATCGAAGGAAGGAAGCTGTCTCAAGGTCGTCATTCCACCTTGTTCATCTTGTCACTGCATCTGAAAGATCATCTTCATTGTAATAGAGATGAAACCATCAGGAGATTGAACGATTGGTCCAGAAGAGTTCAATCAAGCAGATCGATCATAGCACGTCTTAATGATGTGGATGAAACTGTGGGTAAGGTGTTTGGTAAGAACTTGACATGTAGAGAGATGGAGATAAAGATAAAGAGTAAGATACTAAGAGAAGAAGAAAAGAAGCATATAGAGAGAGTTCTTGAGGAGTATATTACCGTAATTGGGGCATTTGGCTCTGGAAGAAGAAAAGAAGACAAGAGCAAGTCGCAGAGAAGCATCCTGAACATCGCTTATTTCATGGCTTCGATCGCCAAGGCAAATCAGGGGGTGGCCCGTCTGTCCAACCGCTTTATTGCCGAGAAGTGCGGTCTGTCCAAAAGGACCGTGGACCGATGGATTGGTCTGCTGGTTGAGGACCCGGAATGGACCGAGGCCTTCGATGATAATCCCACATGGGCAGTTACCCTGCGCCAGAAGCCAGGATTGAAGGGCTGTCTTTTCGACCGCATCCATCGAGGTCGGTTCGGGGATTCGGGGCCGTCCGTCTATGTCCTCAAGCCCGAGATCGCCACCGCCTTTGGCTGGACGGTCGTCTATCCGGCCGAATACCTGCCCGCCGCAGTCCAGACAGACTCATTTGGATAACCATGTTGGGGCGGTATTCCTGGCCGAGGTCTTACCTCCCCCTTAAATGATAACCTGCCATAACCCTGAAAATGCCATAAATGCCCCAGGTTGAATTGCAGGGTACTGGAGCAGCATCTTCCGCTTTGCGTTGAACAGGCGTAAAGTATGGAGGTTTTAGGGGTATTCCAGAAGATCTGCTTATTGGCCCACAACAGGCAACTCGCCCATGGCCCTGGCATATCGAAAGATTGCCAAGACCAAATCCATCGTGGCCTCCCCTGAGTCCTTCACTTCCAGGCACAGTTTTCGTTTGTCGCGATCATCGGCGGTCAGAAACATCCTGGCGACTTCACGGTTATC
>JAUCQB010000136.1 GCA_030372985.1 Phycisphaerae bacterium | reverse complement strand
CCGTATCCGCGAAGCGGATTGGGAGCGGCTTCTGCCGCGCCTTCGCAACGTGAAGACGGTCTACGTCTGCCAGGACAACGAGATCTCCCAGGCCGGGTTGAACGGCGCGCTCAAGACCGCATCAGTCCTTTCCGAGCATCGCATACAAACTCGGCTTGCGGTTCTCCCCCTGGACGAAAGACGCGAGAACGCCCGCCGGGAGTTGCGGGAGCGGTTCGCTCTTGACGCCGCCGTGGGTGCCCGCGAACTGACCAAGCGCCTCGACGGCCGGACCCCGGATGAAATCCGCGAGGCCGAGCGTCTGCTCTCCGAAGCCAAGATCGACGTCAACGACTACTTCGTAGCGGGGCATTCGGCCCAGGACTTCGAAGAGTTGCTGGAGAAGGCCGAGACGCCCTTGGAGTTCGGCATCTCGCATCTACCGACGGACGTCTCGGAGGAGGAGCGCAACCGGTTGCTCGAACCGATCCTGCGCGAAGCAGCATACCTCACCCCGCTGGAGCAGAACCGCCATCTGAAACTCGTTCAGGAGCGGTACGGCAAAACGGGACTCTCGCTGGCCACGCTGCGCGAACAAGTGCGGGCGGTGCAGAAAGAGCAGAGGTCCCAGGCCAGGCAGAACGGAAGCGGGAAAAGCGCTCATCGGATGCATCTCCCGGATCGTGCCGGGCACGGATCGAGGAAGTCCTGCTTGCGACCGAAGAAGAACACGGCTCACCTGATTACACCCTTGCCGCCGAGGCTGCCTACGATTGGTTCGCAGCCAACGGTGCCAGGTTCTTCCGCACGCCTCAGGGCGAACCGTTCATGTTCTTCGAAGACACGATCCTGTGGATGGATACGCCTGACCGGGGCCGCAAACGGCTATACGCATCCCTCATGTACAAGCACACCGGGATGGTACAGACCACCGGCGGCGGCCGCACGTTTTACGAAGTGCTGTCAAACCTGGCGGTGGAGCGCGGACAGGTGCGGGAGCATTTTTCCTGGCTTCACACGG
>JAUCQB010000135.1 GCA_030372985.1 Phycisphaerae bacterium | reverse complement strand
TAGTGTATCAGATCTACAATGGCATTTCTCCCAGTGCGCTGGAGGCACATTTCCACACGACGGCACTGACGTTCTACGACACGACACACACCGCGGCCACCGGTCCGCGTGTCTACTGGTGTCCCGGCGATCCGGGCATGTCCACGGCGATCAAGACGGCCCTGCGGTCGCAGATCGGCAAGACGTTTGGATTCTTCCTGCACCGCGGCCTGCAGGTGAACGGCAGCAATACGACGTATGCGATTTCGGGGATCTTTTTCGCGAGGATCATGGCGGTGGAGCTGACAGGCGGTCCGAACGCGGAGGGGTTCATCATTCAGCCCGTTGGGTATACGGACAATTGGGTAATGACCTCGCCGGATGCGCCATCGACGGATCGGACGCTCGGCAGGTTGAGGCTGGTAAGGTAGCGTCGGGGAGAACCGAGGGGGTGTCGGCAGGTCGGCTGCACGGTGGGGGACCGTGTGGCCGGCCTGTTGTCTTTGTGCGCCAAGCATGTTGTGAATCTTGGAGGTGCAAGTCCTCTGCGGGGCGAGATGGCCGCAACCGCGAGCCGAAGGCAAGGGTGTCCGCTGCGAAGCGGAATCTGAAGGAAGCCGGAGGCGAAACCCGGACCCGACGAACAGGAATCGGATACAAGGCTGGCACGGCGGGGTCACCCGGCAATGGACGGGGAAGCCCGATGGTCATCCGGACGCACGTGGCAGTAAATCCGGCGGGGCTCGGGGGAAAGAGTCACAACTTACCTTGGGAGGTCTCCGGGCCCGCCCGGGCGAACCGGGCTATCGTTTCGGCGACGATACGAAATGGGTCTGGAGAAGTCAGCCGAGGCCGTAGTAGATCATGCAGTCGGCGAGGCTCGTGAGGCACCGCAAGGCCGAAAGGCGCGGGAACAGATAGGCCGAACCGGGAACGGTGATCGAAGGGCCGAATCTACGGATGCAAGGAGCAGACCGGAAGACTCGATGGGCGTGGAGCGGCAGGCAAACACCGGAGACCAGTTGTACCTCTTTGAGGGGCTGGCGCCGGTGCGCCCCGGTGCAGGCGGTAAGGGCGGCACCCGAACTGCGGCATGCGAGGAGTCGCAAACGTCCACGGCGTCAGACCGGCGACGAGCCTTGACGACGAGCCTGATGGAGGAGGTGTGCGACCGTGAGAACCTGAACCAGGCTTACAAGCGGGTGAAAGCCAACAAAGGATCGGCGGGCGTGGACGGGATGACCGTGCATGACCTGAAGACCTGGTTGGCCGAGCACAATCAGAGGCTGATCGCGTCGCTGTCGGACGGCAGTTACCAACCGCAACCGGTACGGGGTGTTGAGATCCCCAAGCCGGGCGGCGGGGTGCGACAATTGGGCATCCCGACGGTGGTGGACCGGCTGGTGCAGCAGGCGATGCTTCAGGTGCTCGAACCGCTGCTGGATCCGACCTTTTCGGAGTCGAGTTACGGCTTTCGGCCCGGTCGCAGCGCTCATCAGGCGTTGCAGAAAGGCAGGCAGTACGTGGCGGAAGGTCGCGGGATCGTGGTGGACGTGGACCTGGAGAAGTTCTTCGACCGGGTGAATCACGACATCCTGATGTCGCGGCTGGCCCGACGTGTGGCGGACAAGCGGCTGTTGCGAATCGTCCGACGCTTCCTGGAAGCGGGGATGATGAGCAACGGCGTCTGCATGGAGCGACACGAGGGCACTCCCCAAGGCGGCCCCTTGTCGCCGTTGTTGGCCAACCTTCTCCTGGATGATCTGGACAAGGAGTTGGAGCGGCGAGGTCATCGGTTCTGCCGGTACGCGGACGACTGCAACATCTACGTGCAGTCGAAAGCGGCGGGCGAACGGGTGATGCAATCGGTGGTCGCGTTCGTGGAGAAACGACTTCGACTTCGCGTGAACCGGGACAAGAGTGCGGTGGCCCACGTGAGCGAACGCAAGTTCCTCGGTCACCGGCTGCTGGCCGGGGGCCGCATGGGCATTGCTCCCCAAAGCCTGGAGCGAGCCAAGGATCGGATTCGAGAGATCACGCGACGGAACCGCGGCACAAGCCTGCGGGAAATGATCGGCGAACTCAACTCGTTCCTGACCGGCTGGGTGACCTACTACCGCTACGCGGAATGTCGGGGCCATCTCCAGGGGATGGACGCATGGGTCCGCCGGAAGCTTCGCTGCGTGCGTCTGAAACAGCGGAAACGGTGCAAGTCGATTGCCGACTTCCTGCAAGAACTGGGCGTGCCCGCGTGGCGGGCCTGGCCACTGGCCGGGAGCGGCAAGGGCTGGTGGCGCATGGCGGGCAGCCCTCCGGCGGCCGAGGCCATGTCCCTGGCGTGGTTCCGATCTCAGGGCTTGCTCAGCCTGTCCGCCCGGTATGCGGCGTTACAACGTGCGTAGAAACCGCCGGATACGATGAGTACGTCCGGTGGTGTGAGAGGACGGGCGCCGCGAGGCGCCCTCCTACTCGATTTGTGTTTACACTGCCGGTCAAAGTGTGGCTCCGTTTTTTCCTGGCTTGGTTGTCGTTTGTATTCTACAACAATAGTAGCCATAGATAGCTGCAATCTGCATTTAGCCTTAGGGGGGAAGAGGTTGCGGCAGGGCCGTGCATTGTAGAAGGGAGGAAGATACATGTTCACAAGGATTCGGCGAGCCTGGAGCGACGGCCGGCGAGGGGCAGTGGTCGTTTTCGTGGCGGTCGTCAGCACGCTCATGGCAGGCTTCACGGCACTGACAATTGATTTGGGGAACATGTACATTGTCAAGACGGAGTTGCAGCGGTCGGCGGACGCGGCGGCCCTTGCGGCGGCATCGCGGCTTGCGCGGTATCAGGCGGGCTTGAGCGAGGTGTCGGCCCGGAGCGAGGCCAGGC
>JAUCQB010000134.1 GCA_030372985.1 Phycisphaerae bacterium | reverse complement strand
ATATCACCTATATCGCGGACGGGTTTATGAGGTCGGCCTGTCGGGAGGGACGGGCCGGGCCCCCGCCCACGGATCGCACCCACGGCGGCTTGGGCGGGCGGGCACTGTTGTTCGAGAAGGTCCGCGGCTCGTCGATGCCGGTGCTGATCAACGCGTTCGGCAGCTACGCCCGCATCCGGTTGGCCCTTGGCTGCCGGGATCTGAACGAGATCGCCGACCGGCTGCGTCAGATGATCAAACCCGAGATGCCCGGCACGTTCCTGGAAAGACTCAAGAAGCTGCCGGAACTGGTGCGGCTGGCAAGCTTCGCGCCCAAGTCCGCCAAACGCGGCATCTGCCAGGAGGCGGTCCACACGGACGATGCCAGCCTGCTGAATCTGCCGATTCCGCAGTGCTGGCCGAACGATGGTGACCCTGCCTCCGAGCCACAGCAGATTCATCCGCCGGCCGAGCCCGTCGTGGAGGCATCAGGGGCATCCGGTCGAACGGGCCGCTACATCACCCTCGGCGGCGTCATCACGCAGGATCCGGACAGCGGCGTGCTCAACATGGGGATGTACCGAGTGCAGGTGTTCGGTCCCAAGCTGGCCGCCGTTCATTGGCACGTGCACCATGACGGGGCTCGTATCTACCGCCGCTGGGCCGCCCGAGGTGAGAAGATGCCGATGGCCATTGCCCTCGGTGGAGAGCCTGTCTTGACGTACGCCGCGACCAGCCCGCTGCCGCCGGGGCTCAGCGAACTGCTGTTTGCAGGCTTTCTGAACGAACAAGGCATCGAGATGGTTGCAGCAAAGACTGTTCCGCTGGAGGTGCCGGCCAACGCCGAGATTGTCATCGAGGGTTACGTGGACCCGCAGGACCGCTTCATCGAGGGCCCGTTCGGCGACCACACCGGCTTCTACTCCCTCTCAGGCCCCTATCCGGTCTTCCGAATCACGGCCATCACCCATCGGCGCGACCCCATTTACCCGACGACCATCGTCGGCTACCCGCCGATGGAGGACTACTACCTCGGCAAGGCCACCGAGCGCATCTTCCTGCCGCTGGTGCAGACGCTGGTGCCCGAGATCATCGATTACCACCTGCCGATGTTCGGCGCGTTTCACAACTGCGCGTTTGTCAAGATCCGCAAGGAGTATCCCTATCAGGCCCGCCGCGTAATCCACAGCCTGTGGGGAGCCGGCCAGATGTCCTTCAGCAAGTTCATCATCGTGGTTGATGAGCACGTGAACGTCCACGATGAGCAGGAGGTGCTGTTCTGCCTCGGTGCCAACGTTGACCCGCGTCGCGACACGGTGATCGCCGAAGGACCGCTGGACATCCTCGATCATGCCGCACCGTTCGAAGGCGCCGGCAGCAAGATGGGCATCGACGCCACTCGCAAGATCCCCGGCGAGGGTGCCGTTCGTCGCTGGCCCGCCCGCCTGGAGATGTCGCCGCAGATCAAGGAACAGGTCGCTCGCCGCTGGCGGGAATTAGGGTTGGAATGAGCAGAGGCAGGCGGTCTGCGCTCGCGGACCTACGGTAGCGTCCGCGCCCGCGGATTCATTTCCCGTATGCGCTCGGCATTGTCTTCAAGAATCAGGAACCGTCCAACATCCAGATGGCCGAAGCAGTACCTTCCCGGGCGGGGCGCTGATCGCTGACCGCTTTTCCCACTGTCTCCGTAAAAACGCCCACCGGCAACCGGGGGCTGCCCGATTGCCGGCGGTGTGTTTCCCTCGCACGTTGTTCTCGCTCGCCAATGCCCCTTACTTCTTCTTCACGGACCCGACCTTTGCCAGCTTGCCGTTGTTGACGACCTTCGCCACTTTCTCAGCGATCATCCCGACCTTCATCTGGGGCTTGGGGGCCGGGCCTTTCTCCATCACCACCCCATGTCGGACCTCTCCCCTGTTGCGTTCATTCTTCTCGATGTTCAGGCCGATTCTCACCTCGCCGCCCCTGTAGTCTTCGCAGCCGCCGATCCCGTAGTACTTCTTCTGGTGCTCGCAGGGGTCCACGATTCTCCAGTAGCCTTCCCGAACCAGCTCGCGTCGGGCCACATCCTGCCAATAGCCGCTCTGAACGGTGTAGGCCTCGCGCCGGTACGCAATCACACGGCCCCAGGCATCCACCACCGGCACGTCGCGATACTGGGTCTCAGTGGTGGGCACCCAGACCCGTTCGACCACATCCCGGTACACCGGAGGCACCCAGACGCGCTCCACCGGCACAACCACCGGCTGAGTCACCAGGACTGGGGTCACGCAGCCATTCCCGATGGTCAGGCCAAGCTGGTTGCCGTGGGGTCCCTGGATGCCGATGGTCAGGGCGAAGTCGCCGGCCTTGGCCGGAGCCGCCCAAGCCATCATTCCCGCCAAACCCATCACCATCATCGCTTTGTTGTTGATGTTCCTCATGGCTGACCTCCGTTTCTACACACCGCACAATGCGGTCATATGGTCAGACATATGTCGCATGAAAAAGTTTGCGGTATGTGAACTATATCTAACAAGAAACTATGTTATCGCGTCGTGACCAAACACATGAACCGATGTAAATCATTTTATGACAAGACCTTAAAGGGATTTGATATTCGAAATCTCAAATCTCAGATTCGTCAGACTTGATTTCATACCCTCATCAGGTCGGGTTTTCTGCATCCTGGCCACTGACAAGCAGGCCGGATGGCCCAGGCTGACCAAGTCCGCTGAGGCTGGCCAGGCGGGAGGGGTGGTCGGCCCGGCATCCCGGTGAGGAGGGTCGATTCCGGGCCGGAAAAGCGTGAGCCTTATTGCCCCCATATCGGTGCATAACCTCAAACCAAGACCGCTCCCACTCGATCGTACCACGTCGTTTCCGTATCATCTTGTGTTTGCGTCAGTTTTTTCAGGCCATTGCTGCCCCACAAGAGGTGGCTTGGCGGATATGGGAGAATCAGACGTGACGGGCAAACAACTGCTGCTCAAAGCACTTCAGAACGAAGCCACCCCGCGGCCAGCCTGGGTGCCGTTTGTCGGCGTTCATGGCGGCAAGCTCATCGGGGTGACCGCATGGGATTACCTGAGGTCAAGCGAACGGATCGTGGCCGGGCTCAGCAAGGCAGCGGACTTGTACAGGCCCGACGGCCTGCCCGTGGTGTTTGATCTTCAGATGGAGGCCGAGGTTCTGGGCTGCGCCATGCACTGGGGCGATCAGACGCCGCCCTCGGTCACCTCGCACCCATTGGCCGATGCCCCGCTGTCGAGCCTGCCGGGCTTCGACGCTGCCAAGGGACGTTTCCCGATCGTCGCCGAAGCGATGGCCCAGCTCACGAAACGCTTCGGCGAACGGATTGCCTTCTACGGCCTGATCACCGGCCCGTTCACCTTAGCGCTGCATCTGATGGGTACCGGCATTTTCCTCAAGATGTTCGACGAGGTTAATGCTGTGCGCGACGTGCTCGACTTCTGCACCGAGGTGGGCCGGCAAGCGGCGGATTTCTATCTGGACAACGGGGCGGACGTCATCGCCGTGGTCGACCCGATGACCAGCCAGATCTCGCCGCGCCACTTCACCGAATTCGTGACCAGCCACGTCAACGCCATCTTCGCCCACGTGAGACAACGAAAAGCCCTTTCATCGCTCTTCGTCTGCGGCAACGCCACCCGAAACCTGGAGTTGATGTGTCAGACGGCCTGCGACAATGTCTCGGTGGACGAGAACATCTCCTTTGAGTTCCTTCGAGACCTGGCCCGCAAACACAACAAATCGTTCGGCGGCAACCTCAAGCTCACCACGGTGCTGCTGCTGGGGACTCCCGCTGACGCCAAGCGTGATGCCCTGCGATGCATCGATGCCGGCGGGACGAACGGGTTCATTCTCGCGCCCGGCTGTGACCTGCCGTACGCTACACCTGAGGAGAACCTTCAGGCGGTTGCCACGATGGTACACGACGAGTACCAGCGCAACGTCGCCCGCGTGGCCTCTCAGGAGGTCACACCTGAGGTGTTCGATGAGGTCAAGCTGCCCGACTACACCCAGGAGAACAAGGTCATCGTCGACGTGGTCACGCTCGACTCGGCGTCGTGCGCCCCGTGCCAATACATGGTCGATGCCGTCCAGCAGGCGGCCCGAAAGCTGCCCGACCAAGTGGTTATTCGCGAACACAAAATCACCACCCGCAGCGGCCTGGGGCACATGGCCAAGCTCGGCGTGGGCCAGATCCCGACCATCTGCATTGACGGCGAGGTGACATTCCCGTCGATCATCCCGGACATCAACACCCTGATCGACGCGATCGAGGCCAAGGCCAAGGACAAGAAAGAGAAGTGATCCCGCTCAGCCTGATCACCGGGTTTCTAGGAAGCGGCAAGACCTCGCTGTTGCAGCACATCGTCGAGACCAACCCGCATCGCCGGTTCGTGTACGTGGTCAACGAGTGCGGTGCGATCGACATCGACGGCCACATCCTTCAGCTCGGCCACAACCGGTTGGTCAGCATCCCGGGCGGGAGCATCTTCTGCCGCTGCGTGGCGGGCGAGTTCGTGGACTGGTTGACGAAGATCCCGAAGCAATGGCCGGAGGCCGGTGGCCCGATCGAAGGCGTCGTCATCGAGGCCAGCGGCATCGCCGACCCGAAGGTCATACAGCAGATGCTCCGAGAGACCGGACTCGATCGCACGTATGAGCTTCGGATGATCATCGCGGTGGTCGATCCCGGCAGTTTCCTCAAGCTGATTCACACGCTGCCGAACATCGTGGCCCAGATCGAGGCCAGCCAAGTCGTCCTGGTGAACAAGATCGACATTTACGATGAGAACCGGATTCAAGAAACGGAGAGCCAAATCCGGACGATGAACGCCGAAGCCAGGATCGTGCAAACTCAACACGGCCGCGTCGAGCTGGACATCTTCGCCGAGGCCCCCGTCCGAACACTTGAAGGCCATTACGCCCACTGCTTGGACCCCAACTACTCGGTCACCACAGCCGTCATCGGCGAAAACGTCGATCTCGACCGCCTGTCGGCGGATCTGCGAGCCCTCGGCAATGAGGTATACCGCGTGAAAGGCTTCGTGCCCTCGTCAGCCGGTCGGGTCTATGTGGATCTCACAGCCGGCCGTTTGACGGCACGGCCGGCATCCGCAACCGGCCCGACCACGCTGGTTTTCATCGCTCCGCCGAACGCTCAACCCGCCGTGGACCGAATCGCCGCAGGCCTCCGCACCGGGGCGTACGGAGCGTAGCGGATTCCGTGGCCCGCGAACCTTTCCTCCTCTCATACAGCGTACCATAGGGCAGGAGTCCCTGAACGATGCTAAAGTTCTTGAAAGCCAAGGTATGACAGGGGTACCGCCTGCAGTTGGATTTCGACGACGGGGTTTCAGGGACGGTCGATCTGTCCGACCTTGCCGGCACGGGCGTTTTCGCATTGTCGCACGATCGTTCGGCGTTTGAACAGGTCCGGATCGGTCCGTCAGGCGAACTGGTCTGGGGCGACCAGATGGACCTCTGCCCAGATGCCCTCCATCTGAAGGTAAGCGGCAAGAAGCCGAAAGATGTTTTCGCTGCCTTGCGCAGCGAGCCGGCACAGGCCTGAGATCAGCCGATTCCTCGGCATTGTCATCAGGATGATCATCGCGCCCCCACCCTCGCTATCGCGAGGATGGGCCACCCGTCCAGAGATCCGTTTTTGATGAGCCTCGTCGGGACTCGCAGCCCATCCGACCTTGTCCCATAACAGATCGGCAGTCCAACCGCCCGATGGGCCGACGGGGGCGTCGGTCCCACCGTTGGCCCGCCCCTCGACCCCCGTCCCTCGCCCCTGCTCCATGTGCAGACTGGCTAAACACATCCCGATCTTGGACAATGCCTGCCTAGTCGACCGGCCAGCGGCCGCGACGCGAGGACTTGGCTATGAGCCATGAGCAGATGCGAATAGAGTCGGACAGCATGGGTCAGATGCAGGTACCCGATTGGGCTTTGTGGGGGGCGCAGACCCAGCGGGCGGTCGAGAACTTCCCGATCAGCGGGTACCGGTTCGATCGGCGGTTCATCCGGGCGATGGGGCTGATCAAGCAGGCGGCCGCGGAGGTCAACCACGATCTGGGGCTGCTGGACGACGAACGGGCCGCCCTGATCGTCCAGGCGGCCCAGGAAGTCATCGACGGCAAGCTGGACGATCACTTCGTCCTGGACGTCTTCCAGACCGGCTCGGGAACCAGCACGAACATGAACACCAACGAGGTGATCTCCAACCGGGCAATCCAACTGGCACGGGGCAAAGTCGGCTCACGTGACCCGGTTCACCCGAACGACCACGTCAACATGGGGCAGTCAAGCAATGACGTAATTCCGACAGCCATCCACGTGGCTGCGGCCGAGGGCCTGGAGGGCGACCTTGTCCCGGCACTGGAGGGGCTGGCGGCGAAGCTGGATGAGAAGGCTAAGGCCTTCTGGCCGGTGATCAAGATCGGACGGACGCACTTGCAGGATGCCACCCCCATCAGGCTCGGGCAGACGTTCAGCGGATACGCGGCCCAAGCCAAGCTGAGCGCCGAGCGAGCACGAAAGGCGGTTAAGGCTCTTCGGGAACTGCCCATCGGCGGGACGGCCGTCGGGACGGGCATCAATACCCACCCCGAGTTCGGCCAACGAATGACCAAACGGCTGAGCGAGCAGACGGGAATCGAGTTTGTTGAGGCGGCGAACCACTTCGAGGCCCAGGCGGCCAAAGACGGCGTCTGCGAGGCCAGCGGGCTGCTGCGGGCTGTGGCCGTGTCTTTGACCAAAATCGCCAATGACATCCGGTGGCTGGCCGGCGGGCCGAGGTGCGGGATTGGTGAGATTCGCATCCCGGCGACTCAGCCCGGATCGAGCATCATGCCCGGCAAGGTCAACCCGGTCATGAGCGAGATGCTCATCCAGGTGTGTGCCCAGGTGATCGGAAACGACACGGCGGTGACCATCGGGGCACGCGACAGCATTTTTGAATTGAACGTGATGATGCCGATGATAGCCAGGAACCTGCTCGAATCGATCCGGCTTCTGGCCCAGGCGGTGCGGGTGTTCACCGAGAGGTGCGTATCGGGCATTGAGGCCAACGTGGAGCGGTGCGAACAGATGATCGAGCAGTCGCTGGCTATGTGTACCAGCCTGGCACCGGTGATCGGCTATGACCAGGCGGCGGCGATCGCCAAGGAGGCCTACCAGACCGGCCGAACCGTGCGGGAGGTCGCGCTGGCCAAGGGTGTTTTGCCGGAGACCGACCTGAAACGATTACTCGACCCGGCTTCGATGACCGAGCCAACAAGCGGGAAGTAACAGGTAAACGCATGGGCGCAACCACATCGGGCGAAACCGTCTCATCGACCCCAATCTCGCTCCGTGACCGCATGTTTGCCGTCTTGACGGCAAACGTGGCCATGGCGTTCGCGCTGGCCGGCTGGTACTGGGCGGAGAAACAAGTCCTACCGGTCAACACGGCGCGGGTACTTGAGATCCACATACTTCAGACGGGGCTGCGCATCAGGACTGACCATTGGAACTCCGGGAGGATGGGCGCCACCGGTCCCTCAACCGATCCCGTCGGTCGTCGAAAGCAGGACATCACGCAGGATCTGAAGGATACGGAACAGCAGATAGCCGCGCTCACGAAACAGATCGGGACCACCGCCGTCATTGCCTACGCCTGGAAGTATCTGATGTATCTCGCCGCAGCATTTCTGGAGGTCGCGGCAGTGCTGAGCACCACGCATCGCGGACGCAGGGCCCATCTCGCGGCCGGATGGGTGGTCCTTGTCTCAACGATCTGTACCCTCGTTGCCATGAGGCTGCTCGTTCATCCGTCATTTGGCGGCATGGAGTCGCTTTCGATCCGATCGTACCTGTACATCGTTTTGATGCAGGGCGGATACGGAGTGATTCTGCTGCTGGCTTACCGGGCCGGCCGAAAGAGGCCCGGCTTCTAACGACGCATGACTGCCGGACGGCGCTGGCCCAGCGGCCACCGGTACACACGATCCGAACCGACGAATCTCACGCCGGCTGAGGTACGGCACTAACCGTCTCAGAATCGCGAGGCGGCGGGCCACCTGGGCGAAGGAAGGTCCTGACGGCCTCGATGAGCACCAGAATGGCCAGGAGCACGAGCAGCACCGCGACCCAGATGACCGCGGGGTTGACCTTCGCAGCATCAGCGTTCCTGGCGGCGTAGTTAATCCAGATGATTCTCGACAATGCCCACATGCTCATCACGTACATGAGGACTGTGGGCAAGCCGGTTACAAACCAGACCCAGAGTGCCCTGCGTGTTCTCCAGAGCCAGACCGTAACGCCCATGAGTGTCAGGGCCGCCAGGAGTTGGTTGCTGGCCCCGAACAGGTCCCAGAACACCCGCCATGCCGGGATCACGGCACCTTTGGCATCAGTGGACTCGGTCAGCAAGAAGAATAGCGGCACAACCGAGGTCAATGCCGTCGCGACAATGCGCCCGACCTTGCCGTGGCACCCGAACAGCTCCTGAATGATGTAGCGTCCCAGACGGGTGCAGACGTCCAGCGTGTCGTAGACGAATGTCGTGAACGCCATCAGGCCGAATGAGACTCCGAAGACCACCGGAACATGTATAACCTCCAGGAACGAGCCCATGCCGGTCGCGTAGAGAAAGTTGGGCTTGGGGTTAACCACCAACGGCGACTTGGCCGACAGCATCATCACACAGGCGAGCGACACGACGGCAACCATGGATTCCATGAGCATAGCGCCGTAACCCACGAACCTGGCATCCGTCTCCCGGCGCAACTGCTTGCAGGTGGTGCCGGAGGAGACGATGGCATGGAACCCCGAGCAGGCCCCGCAGGCGATGGTGATGAACAATAGCGGGAACAGCGGTTGCCCGCCGGCCGTTTCCCAGCCGGTGAACGCGGGGTACTCGACCGTCTTGCCTCCGAAGACCACCCCAAGGGCACCGCCGACGAGGGCCACCAAGAGGAAATAGCCGCCGAGGTGGCCTCGCGGCTGAAGCAGAAACCACATGGGCACGAGCGAAGCGACAAAACAGTAGATCAGGAGGGCAACGTCCCAGAGTTTGTGGGCCGTCGCGTTGTCCACGTTGAGCAAGTGGGCCACGTCCAAGGGAATGTACTGACCCACCCAGATGGCGAAACCGACCAGCGGCAGGAAGATCGCGGTCGCGATGCCGAGCGGCAGTTTTGCGAACCGCAAGAGCAGCCCCATGATGATGGGCAGCGCCAGGTAGAGCAATGAGGAGGTGGCGATGCCGCCGCCGGTGATCTTCTGGCCGTTCTCCAGTTCGACCATCCCGATGAACGAAGAGGCGGTGATATCGGCAAATGCGACGATGATATAGACCAGTGCGAACCACATGAAGGTCAGGAACAGAAGATAGGAGCGGCGGGTCATGTGTTCGCGGACCACTTCGGCGATCGACCGGGCTTTATGCCGAACCGAGGCGACCAGGGCCGCCATATCGTGTACGCCTCCGACCAGGATGCCGCCGAGGAGAATCCAGAGCAAAGCCGGTACCCACCCGAACATGACGCCGGCCAATATGGGGCCGACAATCGGGCCGGCGGCGGCGATAGCCGAGAAATGCTGGCCGATCAAAAACCTCGCGTCGATCGGCACGTAATCAACGTTGTCGCGCATCGTGACGGCCGGTGTCTCGGCATTCGGGTCGAGCCGAAATAGACGAGACAACAGGCCACCATACAGCCAGTAAGCCAGTCCAAGACAGACCGCCGAAATGAACACGATGAACAGAAGACTCATTGCCGACTCGCTTTCTTCGACCGAACGCCTGGTCTCTGCCGGGGACATTCGGCTCCGAGGCCTTCATGTTCTCGGCCGCGAACCCGGGCGATCGACAGAAACCATCGTTGAGATGGCTGCAATGCTATACTACCACCCGTGGTTCTTGGTACGCAAGGAGGTTGCGAGAGGCCACTGGAAGGCACCCGCGGCAGCCCCGTCGTCCTCGTCGCTCAGAGGACCGACGCGCAGCAGACATCACAGACTTCCATGACTCTGAGCGAGTTTGGCGCAACGCCCCAGGGGCGCGGTGGCGTTTGATGAACCCAGGAGTTCACTTCGGATCGATGACCGGTCGGCCGGCGGCCCAAAGCGATCCGCGAATCAGCAACTTCTTGAACATCTCCTGCTGGCAGGCCTTGGCGTCGTGGCCCAGCGCGAGGTAGAACACCTTTCCCTTGCCCCAGGGTTTGGTCCACATCACCGGCACGGTCTTGCCCTTGAACAGAGCATTGGCCAGCACGGTCACGCGCGGGTCGTAGTCCAGAATGTACTGTTCATCGGTGATCATGAACTCGTCGATGTCCTTGGTGATCGGGCTGTCGTTCTCGGTGATACTGACGTGGTACTGCCGATAACGAGGATGGGTGACGAAGTGGCCGCCGACGAAGGCGCGGTAGTCGGGGTCGCCGCGAAAGGAGTCCGCGCCGGAATGGAAGGTCACATAGCCCCTGCCGGCGGCGATGTGGTTCATCAGCCCGCGCTTCTGGGCCTCCTTCAGTTCGCCGAGGGTGTAGTAAAAGACGACCAGGTCAAAGGGAGCAATACGGTCGGCCAGAAAGGCGTCAAGGTCCTCGTGAGCACGGGTGACGTCAAACAATCCGCTTTTCTTCATCGCCTCCTCGACCAGGTCGCCGATGGCCTTGCCGTCGTGGATCGGCCCGCCTGTGACCAGCAGGGTCTTGACCAGCCCCGAGGGGACCGGTGCGGCCGCCGGCTCGGCCGGAGCTTGAGCAGCCAGACTGGCTTGCGGAAAATCAGGAACCACGGTCAGCAAGCCGACGACACCCAGGCTTGCCGCCAAGACCATGATCGTGCGACGAGTTGTCATCAGATTCTCCTTTCGCGTTGACGCTGATCAAACGTTACCGCGATGATTGCCCGAAAACAACTGCCCCGCCGGTCGGGCGCCGCAGGGTGCGTCCACCAGACTGTGGCGGCGGGCAGATAGGGCGGACGCCGTCGTGTGCCGCTGCAGCATCAGCAGTGGCCAGGCCTCCACGCACTGCTTGCAGAGCAGTGGCACGCCGGCACTGCTCACAGAGTTCGCCACGGCGAATCTCGCCCATGGCGGACAGGAGCACACGGATAGGGCCTGCCCCCGAAGAGAAGATGCAGCCGGGGCGGCGGCGGTTCGGGGTGAACTCTGGGTCATCCTTTTCGTACCTACTGCTGTGGGCGGGCTGGGGGCCCTTCTTGTCAACCGTCGCCGGAGGCACGACAATGCCGGCCGACCGCTGCGATGCTGGAGGCGTTTTCGTGCCGTTGCTTGAAGTCCAGGAATTGATCAAGGAATTCCCCACTCCCACGGGTCCGGCCAAGCGAGCCGTGAATCAGGTGAGCTTTCACGTGAACGCCGGCGAGATTTACGGCCTGCTCGGCCCCAACGGCGCCGGCAAGACGACTACCCTGCGGATCATCTCCGGCCTCATGCGACCCACCGCCGGTCGGGCCATCGTCAACGGCGTGGACGTCACCATTGATCCGTCCTCGGTTCGAGGATTCATCGGTTTCCTGACCGCCAACACGGGCCTCTATCAGCGGCTCACAGCCCGTGAGGTGCTGGTCTATTTCGCGGAGTTGAACGGCCTGGAGCGCGGCCTGGCTGCCCGGCGGGTCAACCAGCTCATCGACTGGCTCGGCATGGCGGATTTTGCCGAGCTGCGGTGCGGGGCACTGTCCACGGGTCAGAAGCAGCGGACCAACATCGCACGAGCCCTGATTGCCGACCCGCCGGTGCTGGTCATGGATGAACCGACGCTGGGCCTTGACGTGCTGACCAACCGGCTGATCCTCGACTTCATCCGCCACGAGCGCGAACTGGGCAAGGCCGTCCTTCTCAGCACCCACCATCTGGACGAGGCGGAAGCGCTTTGCGATCGCATCGGGCTGCTTCACGAGGGCCGGCTGATTGCCGAGGGCGACCTGGAGACCTTGCGACAGATGGCCGGATGCGGGCGGCTGACGGACGTCTTCCTCCGGCTTGTCGGCCAAGCCATGTCACCGGCGCTGCCGGTGAGCCCTCCGGGCGGAGAGGTGGTCGCATGAGCCGACGCGTGCGAATCGGGGCCATCTACCGCAAGGAATTGACCAACATTCTCCGCGATCGGCGGGCGATGCTCGCGATGATCATCATTCCGGTGGTGATGTACCCAGTGCTGATGCTCGGCTTTGTGGGCGCGGTCCAGACCGACGAGGCGAAGCTGCGCTCGCAGACCTTCGTCGTTGAGACACCTACGATGGAGGAAGCGGACAATCTCCTGGCGAGAGTCGTGATCGCGCAGGACCCCAACGCCAAGGATCAGCCGACCTTCGATGTTCGCCCCGGCAATACGCCGCTGTTGATGCTCGGCGACGAGGTTCAGCTCCGCGTCGAATTGCAGGTGTCGCCCCGACCAAGGCCCTTCCCGGAACGCCTGACGGTTCACATCGCCTTCAACGAGGTCAACGTCCGCAGCCGGACGGCCATGGAGCAACTCACGGCCGCCCTCGGCCGTTATCGAGAACGGATGACTCGTGATTCACTCGAGAAGCTTCTCGAATCCCGGCTCCCGATGGTGCCGAGCACCGAACCCGTTGTGGACCTGGTGCTCAGCCCGGTGAGCATCGAAGCCGTTTCGACGGCCACCGAACAGCAGCGCGGGGGCTGGGCTCTGGGCCTGATTGTGCCCGTCATCCTGGTGTTGATGACCATCACCGGGGCGATCTACCCGGCGATCGATCTGACCGCGGGGGAGCGCGAACGGGGCACACTCGAAGCCCTGCTGGCCACGCCCGTGCCGGTGCTGCACCTGGTCATGGCCAAGTTCCTGGTGGTCGCGACCATCGGCCTGCTGGCCGCCTTCGTTAACGTGCTGAGCGTCGGGGCGACCATGCATTTCGGCGGCCTGACCAAGGTGTTTGCCAACGCCGAGGCGCCCGTTCAGTTCCCCGCTTCGACTTTGCCGATCATCGTGTTTTCGATGATCCCGTTCGCGATGCTGTCGTCGGCGATTCTCGTGGCGGTCTGCAGTTTCGCCCGCTCCTATAAGGAAGCCCAGACCTACGTCACCCCGGTGATCATCCTCGCCCTGGTACCGGCGATCGCTGCGACGCTGCCGAGTATCCAACTCAGGGGCATCTTTCTCGTGGTTCCGGTGGGAAACATGGTCCTGCTTGCCCGAGAACTGTTCCAGCAGACCTGGACCTGGTCGCAAGTGGTGATCGTGCTGCTGTCCACAACGCTCTACGCGGCGGCGGCGGTCGGTGTCGCCGCGCGCCTTTTCGGTCAGGAGGCCGTGTTATTTGCCGACGCCGGCTCGTATCGCACGCTGATGCAACGACGGCTCATGCAGCCGTCGCCCGCGCCCACGGTGGCCCAGGCCGTTGTCCTGACCGCTCTGCTGTTTCCAGCGGTGTTCTTCATCAATTCCTTGTTCTCCAACCTCCTGCTGGAGGATCTCATCCGTGGATTGAGTTGGCTGGCGGTCGTCCACTTCGGCGGATTGTTCCTGCTGCTGCCGTTGGCGGTGGCGGTCTTCTTTAAGATCGATCTGGTCGGCACGTTCCGGTTGCGGCTGCCGCCGGCGCGGGCCTGGCTTGCGGCCGTGCTGATCGGAGTGTCAAGTTGGGCCGTCGCTAAGGAGTTCGTCGCCCTGCAGGCCCGCGTCGTGCCGCCGTCGGCAGCTCTTCAGGAACTGAACCGCGTGCTCTCGGAGGGAGCCAAGGACGTTCCCTTGTGGAGCATCGTGCTTCTGCTGGCGGTGATCCCGGGCATTGCCGAGGAATTCCTGTTTCGCGGTTTTCTCCTGAGCGGACTGGGTCGAGCATCGGGCAAGTGGACGGCCATCGTCGGCGCCGGCCTGATCTTCGGGGCCTTCCATTCCTTCGTCGACAAGATCCCGATGACCGCACTGATGGGCATTCTGCTCGGGTATCTGTGCTGGCAATCGCGGTCGCTGTGGCCGGGCATTCTGGCTCACGTCATGCACAATTCAGCTCTCATGGTCTTGCCTAACATGCCCCGTGCCGCCCAATGGCTGGCGCTCTCGAGCGTCGAGAGCGAGCCGGACAAGCTCTTGCCCGTCCACGTGGTTATCCCCGCGGCAGTTCTCCTGTTGGCAGGCCTGGCCATCCTGGCGACGCTGAGGCAACGTCGGTCCAGCACCGCCAACGGCTTTTCCGGGTAGGGCATGGTCGAGGTCGCCGGAGCGATTGCCGGCCGCAGAATCCATTCGAGGGCATTCCTGACAGGACATTCCCATCTATTACTGTATCGTCGAATGCGGAAGGGACTCCGCCGGAAACGGCGGCCCGGAACGGATTCCGGGCCGAGCGAACCCTTCCAGCCGGTCGATGGACCGGCAAGATGCCGGTCCCACACAGCGTCCTGTTACAGTCCGTCAGGGTGCAGCAAGCAGAAACACGGCCACCGACCGCGGTGCGACGGTGCCACGGATCGTCACTTGTTCCTTATCCCGCTGGGTGTCGGCCTCACCGCCGGGCAGGAGACTGACGACGGACCATGCCGCGGGGAGAGGTACTTGTATCAGCTCGCCCGTCACGGATGCGCAGCCGGCGTTGTACAGCGTGATGATGGTCCGATCCCGGCCGGCGAAACGATTCGCGTAGAGATCCTCACGCAACGTCGGGATCAGCGGCTCGCACTGCCGCGAACGAAAAACATCCGTGTAATCTCGGAAGATCGGGTATGCCTGCCGGGCGAGTTCGCGGAACTGCGGTGTGTACCAGGAATCAGCCCTGCCCTTGAGCCAGATTCCCAATCCGTGAAAGATGCAGCGGTGCAGGTCGTCAACCTCGACAGGAATGGGCCGGATGCCGTGGCCGACCATCTCAAAGGATGCGAGCTTGGGGAACGCGTATCGGTACAAGGGCAGCGAGGCCGGATGCCGGCCGGCCGAGACGTCCCATAGACCATAGTCGAACGCGGCGTCCACCAAGTCCATCAGTCCGTCGACCGGCGTGTACTCGATGTATATGGCGGTACCCGCGGCTTTCTCGTCCAGGGCTTCGCGAATGGTCCGCAGCATCGCCCTTTCTTCCAGGAGAGGGTTCGACGGCACCGGGTGTCCGTGGTTCGGAGACCAGCAGGCCTTGCCCGACCCGAGCAGGCCGAACTGATCGACATACACGGCGTCCGCGCCTGTTTCGTGAGCGACCTTGGCGATCCTGCCGGCCAGCTCGCGCCGCCACGCCTCGACGCCGGGACACGCGAAGAACTCCATGTCCCCTGACCACCAGCCGGGCTTGCCGGCCTTGTCGATGGACTGCCAGTCGGGCAACGCCTTCCTGGCCAAATCCGACCGCCGGTCAATGAGGTACCCCTCAAAGTACAGGCCCACCTTGATCCCGTCGGCGTGCGACCGCTCCACCATCCTGCGAAGCTCGCTCAGGCCACCGAGATCGTTGGAGAGATAGTCGCCGACGCGCCCGGTCGCGAGGCTGTACGCCCATCCGGAGATGTCGATCATGTGAATGCCGCCGAACGCTGTGTCCGACTCGGCGATCAGACGCTCAGGGGTGTACCGCAACAAAGGGGGGCTGAAGAGGTATCCGGTTCCTCCCAAGGGGTAATCCCGCCGGCAGTAGAATGCACCTTCAAGCCGCTTGTCGGCCGGCGGCGTCTCGGCGGTTGCCTCGGTGCGGTATGCGTTGAAAAGATCGTGCCAGTCTCCGGTGTGAGCCATGAGCGTTACCGGAGGTAGAACAAGATTGCCATTGGGCGGGACGATCAGGTCACGAAGCTCGATGGCAATGTCGGTCCCGCTGTCGGTCTGCTTGAATGCAAGCGCCTTGGGCAGAAGGTTCGAGTCAATCATGAACACGCCCAACCCGCCTCCCGCCTGCTCGGCAAACAGATCGACGAGGAGCAGCGGCCAGACACCGCTATAGTCCTTGCGGATGGAGATGGGCTCACGACTCAGCAACGCATTTCGCGTTCCGACCAGATAGCACCTGTCGCCTGGAACGGCGGAAATGCGGCATCCGCCAAGCTGTGCAATACGAAGGGCCGCCTTCCACGGTTGGGCGGTCTCGTTGTGCAGCGTCGGGGCCACGTGGATGCGGCCGGCATCCTCAACGGACACGGACAAGGAAAGCTTATGTTTCGACGGGGCCAGAGACCAACGAAAATCCAGACGAACCCCGCCGGCCATGTCACCGCCGGTACCGGTCTCGAATCGCATCGATGATGCCTGGCCATCCTCGCCGAGGACCTCAACGAACGGTGCGGGAGATTTGACGTTGAGGATTTCCCGATCGAAAGGCACGAGTCCAAGTTGCTCCAGGCGCACACCGGTCTCTGTTTCGGCAACGAAACGCAGCCATGCGTTGTTGACGGTGAATCGGTTTCCGGCACGATTCCACTGTGTCGGCGAAGCGACGGGGGGGGTAATCCGGCGGGGTCGGCGTGGTTCGGCCTTCGGACGCATTTGTGGAAATGACGGCGATGAGGAAGAGTTGACGCTCGCGGCCAGCAGGAACACCTGGCCATAGCTCATCCCATCAACAACGCTGAAACGAACCAGGGCCTTCTTGGGATCCATCGGCACGATGTAAGCGTCCGGCAGGCAATCGACAGCCCACGTCTTGCGACGAACTGACCACGGAAGGTGAACGCCGGTGCTTCCGTCCTCATACTCCAGCCGGACGGCGAGCTGATGGGGCGAGGTGATGGTGGCGCGGGGACTGGGCGACGCCTGCCCGTACCACGCAACGCCGCTGCCGAAGATGCGGCTGCCCAGCAGCAAAGCCAATTCGCACCCCCTCCACTGCCCGCTGACATCCAGGCTCTCCGCCTCCATGACGCCGCTGCACATCGCCGCCCGGTCCGCATCGCCCAGCCGAAACAGGATGCCCCCTCGCTCGATGTCCGCACCAGCCGGCCAGTCGGCGGACGTTCCCAAAGCCGAGGCCAACCAGGCTGCCGAGATCACATCACGCCGCGGCAATTCAACGGCTTGCCAGACACTTCCTGGCGAAGGGCGGCTGGTTGGGATGTTTTGCTCCGGTGCGAGGACCGGCCTGGAGGCCGGTCGCGTCGCTTGCGGTGATGCCATGCGCGGGTCTGACGCCCAGAATGCAATGTGACGCAGCCTCACCTGGGCCGAGGTCTCTCCAGGGGCGATCCGCAGCGTCATGCGTGCCACCCGATCCGATGGGAATAGGCCTCGCAGGTCGAAGACGGCATGGTCCTGATCGCGTGGCAATGGTCCGATGAGGGCCTCGTGGTCGCCGGCAAGCGGGTTCTCCGGGTTCAGAGCACCGGGTGTCACGGGACCGGTGGAATCATCCGACAAGAGTATCGAGACGGATGCCGCCGAGCCGTTCTGCTGAAATTCGTATCGGACCTCAAGGAACGGAAACGCGTTCGCCCATATCGGGTTGGTGGTGCGCGTCCAAGCCACCGCGCGATTCGAAGAAGCCACGCTGACAACAGCACCATCCGAACCGAACACGATTGCAGCACCATCCCCGTGATCCGGCGCACTGCCATCCTCAGGAAGCCAGCCGCCATCAGTTCGGAAATCGTCCCACCAGCCGATCTCGACGCGCTGACGCTCGTGAGAAGCCTCTCCGGCCGGCAACGATGACACGTGAACCGCCGCAAGCACGAGACAAACCGATGCAGCCCGACAGAACTTGAATCGCATGGGACACTCCGAGACAAACCCGCCCGGTCTGGCGACCGGCCCACATTCGGTCACGCAATGCCGGTGTTCACTTGTCCAACGGCCGGAAGTTGACATCCATCACCTGCAACCGCTGCACGTGCTGTCGCAGCCGGTTCATAAACGAATCGAAGTCCCGCCGCTCCTTGGCCGACCACGCCACCTCGGCCAGTGCCGCCGCGCGGGGATAGGCCATGTATTCCAGATGCCTCGGGTTGGGAATGTACTCCGACCAGAGCTGGCCTTGCGTTCCAAGCACGTGCCGGGCCTCGTCTGCGCTCAGCTCGGCCGGAATGGGGTCATACCCGTAGACTTTCTCGATCGGCACGTCGCCGCCGATGGCCAGCGGCTCCCTTTCCTTCGGACCCTGATAATAGTCGAGGTAGGTGTATGACGTCGGTGCCATCACCACATCGTGCCCCGACTTGGCAGCCGTGATCCCGCCCTTCTCGCCGCGCCATGACATGACCACCGCTCCCGGCGCCAGCCCACCCTCAAGAATCTCATCCCAGCCGACCAGCCGACGTCCGTGTCTGGTCAGAAACGCGTCCATCTGCTTGACAAACCAGCTCTGCATCTCGGCCTCGTCCTTCAAGCCCAGTTCCTTGATGCGGGCCTGCACAACGGGGCTGGCCTTCCACTGGTCTTTGACCGCTTCGTCCCCGCCGATGTGGATGAACGGACTCGGGAACAGCTCCATCACTTCGGTCAGTACGTCCTGCATGAAGGCGATCATTTCGTCTGTCGGGCAGAAGATGTCGGGACACACGCCCCAGACCGCCCACGGTTTGAGCGGCGTGTCGGGGTTGCATCCGAGTCGCGGGTACGCGGAGATGGCCGCCCGCGCGTGGCCGGGCATCTCGATCTCGGGAACGACATTGATGTGCCGGTCGGCCGCGTAACGGACGATCTCGCGGATGTCGTTCTGTGTATAGAACCCGCCGTGTCTGCGGCCGTCAAACTGCCAAGGTTTCGTGCGGGCATGGCCGACAAGGGTTTCGTCCCGCCATGCCCCGATCTCCGTGAGCTTGGGATACTTCTTGATCTCGATTCGCCAGCCCTGATCGTCGGTCAGGTGAAGCTGCAGGCTGTTGAACTTGTGCAGGGCCATGGTATCGATGAACTTGAGCAGAGATGACTTCGGGACGAAGTGGCGAGCGGTGTCAACCAGAAGACCGCGCCACTTGAAGCGCGGTTGGTCCTCAATCCTCACGCACGGGACCTCCCAGCGCACGCCCTCCACCCGCGCCAGGCGAAAGACGGCGGGCGGCAGCAGCTGCCGCAGCGTCTGAATGCCATGGAACAGGCCGGGGCGGGCCTTGGCGCCGATCAGGATGCCGTCAGGAGCCACGCTGAGTGCATATCCTTCGTCGGCCAGGCCGGCGAACGCGTCAGCGATTCTCAATGTGATGGCACGCTGTGATCCGGCATTTTCGACGAGCTTCAAGCGAAAGCCCATCGCCGGGGCGAGGTAATCCTGCAGCTTGCAGGCTTCGGGCATGCTCGCGGTATCGGCGACGATCACGGTGTTCTCGTCGATGACGAAGACCCCGCCGGAGAGTTCCGCTTGGATGGGCTGGGGAATGACCGCCAGGGCCGGGCCTTGAGCGGCCAGCCCGACTTGCCCGACGATGATACTTGTACTCACCAGAATCACGGGCAGTATTGGGTGGAACATGTGGACCTCCTGTGGTATTCAGAATGCCCGGACAGATCCGGTCATGATAATCACCGTTGGAAAAGCTTCCAGCAGTCCGGAGGCAACGGCCGCCTGGACTTTTGCGGATCCCCGCGGGCATCCGGCGAGTCACTTCCTTTGGCAATTCGCGGCCCGCATGTCAGGCTGATGGCCCCCAGGCGCCGGCGGCGAGGTGCACAAACGACGGTAGAACAAGGCCCATTCTCAATTCTCCATTCACCATTCTGCATTCCCCAGCGTTGCCATATGCAATGCTGGGGTACACTCTCAAAGGCACGGGGAAAGCCTTCCAGCCCGTCGTTGACCGGCAAGATGCCGGTCCCACATGATGATGCAGGTCCCACACAATGATGCCGATTCCTCACTATGATGCCGGTCCCACGATGATTCACACGATGATGGCTTCTGCGTTTGCACTTGGCTCTGGGCCCAGTCTCAGGGGTGCCGCAGATTGCCTATGTGATCTGCCCGGCGGCATAATGATATTCATGGGTTCGACCGTGCCGATCATCTGGGCGGTGCTGGTGCTTTTTGCGGCGCTGACGGCGCTGCTGCTGTACCTTGGCCTGTTCCAGGACCGCAGCCGGGGCCGGCCGCGATGCCCCAAGTGCTGGTACAACATGACCGAGGCACCGAGCCTGGTCTGCCCCGAATGCGGGCACGACGCCCGCACCCCCAGGCGACTTCACCGCACCCGCCGGCGGCGATGGGCGATCATGCTTGCGGTCCTCACGGCATTCTGCTGTTACTACTCGTGGCTGGTGCGCGTCCGCGTGGTTGAATTGGAGGAGCCGGTCTCGGTTGCCCTGAGGCCGACCAGCTATCTTCTGGCCACGCTTCCCAAGGCCCGGCCTGTGCAGTTGATGCAGTTGCGTGGACGGGCCAACCGCTTCGGCTTGCGGCCTTGGGAATCAGAGCTTCTTCTGCTTGCTCTCGACCCGATCATGTCCGCGAAAGGCCCCTCGCCCGAACAGGCAATCTGGCTCCTGTCAATCGCCGCCGAGACCTCGAACCGAGCCCTCAACAAACTGGTCGATCTTCGTGAATTCACCATTCCCGGTACGAATTACTACCCAGTGTTCGCATCCATGGCTGCACATGTCGGTCGGTCGCGGGATGACCAGCTCATCGCCCTGCTGGATTCGGCGATGAAGCTGTCCAGGCCGCACAGCCACGATGCGCCCGACGCGATCCTGATTGAGATGGCCCGCCGGAATCGACCGGGCTTCAAAGAGCAGATTACACACTGGGCGGCACACCCGCCTGAGGACCCGACGTTCAAGACGAAAGAGAACCTCGCGTTGGTGACCACTCTGCGTCGGATGGATGGCAAGCCGGACCCGCTGCACGTCTTCCTCGACGGCCCGCAAGCGATGGAATGCACGTCCGGCAATTTGCCCACCATCAATGTGCGTATTGTCAACGTGGACGTCGAGACTCAGGCAGTCGGGTTCCAGACGGGCGGGGACTACCGCAGCGGCCGGCAGGCAAGATGGCGACTTGAGGTGCGCGACGAGCAAGACCGCCTCATGCCGGTGAAACCTCGAATGGGCTTCGGTGGCGGCGGCATCTCCAGCTTCGGTATGCTCCAACCTGGCAAGAGCTATGAAACCAAGCTGGAGGTGGCCAAGTATGTCGAGCCACTGGCCCCGGGGCGGTATCGGGCCGTGGTCCTTTATCACAATTCGGCTACGATCGCCGACATGGAGGACATCTCAGGCCTGATCGTGTCATCCTCCGACCCGTTCGAGTTGATCGTCAAGCCCGCCGGGGCGGAATCGCTACCGGCCAGCCAGTAGTGCCGACGCCCTCGTTGGCGAGTCAGGGATGGCGAAGGGATTCGCCCCGAGAGGGGTGTGAGAAGGGATTCTCGCACCAGCGGACGGCGGTTAGCGGCCCCGTAGTGCCGACGCCCTCGTCGGCACATCCCCATGTGCTCACAGGGCAATCCCACCCCGGCGCCAGCCTGGACACAAAGAGTGCGGGGCCTCGATTCGTCATCCTACCTTGAGGTATACTGAGAGTGTGGCGTCGGGGGCTGAGTTGGGCGCCAGACGCGAGGAGAGTATGCCCACGGTCCTTGTCCTGAAGGGTTACCGATTCTTCTTTTTCAGCCTGGACCGGGACGAACCGATCCACATTCACGTGGAGAAGGACGACAACTACGCAAAGTTCTGGCTGAGACCGGTTGCCTTGGCCAGATCGAGGGGCTTTCGGGACCATGAACTGGGCGAGATTCGGCGTATCATTGAAGCACACGAGGACTTGTTCGTAGAGAAATGGCATGAGCACTTCCACGACGAAGGTACAACCTGAACCCCTGGCCGTCGGCGTCTCGTTCACGAAAGACACTCTCCGCGTCGCCCTGGCCGACGGACGGGAGATTGCCGTGCCCCTGGAGTGGTCCCCTCGCCTGCGACGGGCCACGCCCAAACAGAGGAAGAACTGGAGACTGATCGGCGGGGGCGTGGGGATCCACTGGGAGGACGTGGATGAGGACCTTTCCGTAGAGAGCTTGCTGGCCGTTCGGTGAGGCAGATCCTGAGTCGGTGCCTGCGGGTCAGGAATGGCGAAGGGATTCGCCCCGCGGGGGGTGCGAGAAGGGATTCTCGCACCAGCGAGCCTGTGCCGACGGGGGCGTCGGCACCACCAAGCGTCGGGATGGCTTCGACAAGCTCAGCCCAGGAAACCTGCCGGCTCGTCAAGAACCACGGCGATGACTTTGACAAGCTCAGTCCAGGAGACCCCGTGGCTGGCCCCGAGAAACTCACAGGGCAACCAGAATCACCTCTATTATCCGCTTGGTTTTTACGTCCCTTGTCGATACATTATGTGTCTGCTGGACCGGGAATGGCTGCCTTTCGCCGGCCAGGGAAGGCTGGCAAGACCGAAACGCACGGAGGTTGCGTAACCCTATGTTCCTTAAGCGCTTAACCTGCCAGGGCTTCAAGAGTTTTGCCGACAAGACAGACTTTGACTTTCTGCCTGGGGTGACCGGCATTGTCGGCCCGAACGGCTGCGGCAAGAGCAACGTCGTCGACTCGATCAAGTGGGTCCTCGGGGACCAGAGCGCCCGGAGCCTGCGTGGCAAGCAGATGCTGGACGTCATTTTCAGCGGGTCGGGCACGCGCAAGAGCGCGGCCATGGCCCAGGTGGATCTGCTGTTCGACAACGCCGACCGCAAGCTGGGCCGCGACGCCGACGAGGTCACCATCACCCGCCGACTGTACCGGTCAGGCGAAAGCGACTACCTGATCAACAACGAGCAATGCCGGCTGCGCGACATCCGCGAGCTGTTCATGGATACCGGCGTGGGCGTGGGGGCCTACTCGATTATCGAGCAGGGCAAGGTGGACATTCTGCTCCAGGCGAACCCGATCGACCGGCGGCATATCTTCGAAGAGGCGGCGGGCATCAGCCGCTACAAGGCCCGCAAGAAGGAGGCCGAGCGCAAGCTCGATCGGGTCGACCAGAACCTGCTGCGGCTCGAGGACATCGTCGAGGAGGTCGACCGGCGGCTTCGAAGCATCAAGTATCAGGCCGGCAAGGCCCGCAACTTCCAGGAATACGACCGCAAGCTCCGCGAGAAGCGAGCCGCGTTCTCGATGGCCGAGTATCATCGCCTGTCGGAGAAACGCACCAGCCTGGAGCAGGAGGAGACGCGGCTGGAGGACGAGGTCACCCGCCTAAGGACCGCGATCAGCTCGGCTGAGACACGCACCTCCGCCCTGGACGGCGACCTGATGGTGCTGGACGGCGAGGTGCGGCAGATCGAGCAGCAGATCCTGACCAACGCCTCGGAGATCACGGCGAATACCGAGCGCATCGAACAATCGCGGCAGCGCATCGAAGAGCTGGTTGAGGTCCGTTCGCGGGCCCAGCAGCGGCATGCGATCGAACGTCAGCGGGCGGCCCGGCTGCGGCAGCAACTCGCCGCCGAACAGGCGGCCGTCGAACAGCTCGAAGGTCAGATCCATGCCGCCCACGAGACGGTCGAAAGGCTCACCGAACAAGACCGCCAGTTGGCCGAGCAGCTCACCGGCATGCGGGCCCGCAGCGAGGAGGACAAGGCCGGCATCATCGACCTGATGAGGCGAAGCGCCCAGATCAGCAACGAGATCCAGGCCCTCGGCCAGCGTTGCCAGCACCTGGAAACGGAGAAAGCCCGCCTGCAGGTGCGCCAGGAGCAGATCGCCGCCGAGCTCGCGGGGCTGACCGATACCCGCGGCGGGATCGACGCACGGGCCGCCGAGGTGACCGAGCAGATTCGTTCACGCAGCGAACAGCTCGATGAACTCAGGCAGCGATCCGCGCAGCTCGACGCCGATCGGGCGGAACTCAACGGTCGAATCGCGGCCGCCAAGGAATATCGCAGCGGCCTGCTCAGCCGGCGGCAGGTTCTGATGGACCTCGAGCAGCAGCTTGAGGGCGTCGACGCCGGCGTCCGCGAGCTGCTGCACCGCAAGGAGCGGGACACGACCGGGCAGTCGTTTGCCTACGTCCGGGGGATGGTCGCCGACCTCATCGCGGTCGACGTGGCCAACGCCACGATCATCGAGATCGCCCTCGGCGAACACGACCAGTATCTGGTGATCGAGGATAGCGAGGCGTTCTTCCGCGATGCCGATCTGTTTGCGGACTTCCCGGGGCGGGTCAAGGCGATCTGCATGGACCGCCTGCCGCCGTTCATCGACGGCCGCGATTTCACCCAGCAGGAAGGCTTCGTGGCCTACGCCGTTGATGTCATCCGGTTCCAGAAGGACGCCGAGCAGCTTATTCGGCACCTGCTGGGCAGGACGATCATCGTGCGAACGCTGGCGGACGCGATGCGGATGGCCGGGCAGAACCCGCCGGGCTACCGCTACGTGACGCTGACCGGCGAGTTGCTGGACCCGTTGCGGGGTTACTGCGAGCTGGGACCCGCCGGCGGGCGGACCGGCCTCATCTCACGCAAGAGCGAGCTGCGGGAAATCGACGTGCAGCTCGATGAGGTGGACGAGCGCATCGCGTCCGAGTCGGGCCGGCTGGAGGAGACATCGGCCGAAATCGTGGAGATCGAGCAGGCCGTCGAGGAACAGCGGCGACTGCTCAATGAGTCGTTGCGATCCGAGGTCGAGATCAACGCCCTTCGCAACACGAACGAGAACGCGATGCAGCGGCTGTTGCAGGAGCAGCCGCTGATCAAGAGCGAAATGACGGCGATCGACCGGCAGATCGCCGACGCCTGTGAGAAGAGCAACTGCAACTCGGAGGCGCTGTCCCGGCTCGAAAGCGATAACGTCGCTCGCGAGGAACGCATTCGCCGGCTGGACGGGCAGATTGTGCTTCTCAACGACGAGCGGTCGCGGCTGAGCGAACGGGTCACCGAGGCCAGGGTGGCGGTAGCCGAGCTCATGCAGCGTCGAAACCTGATGGGCGATACGCTGCGAAGCGTCCGGGAGGCCTGCCAGGCCAGCGAAGAGGCCGTCCGCGGAGCGGCCCGCGAGTCCGAGGACTCTGCCGGGCGCATCGCCCAGGCGGAACGGGCGATCCTGACTGCCGAGAGCCGACTGGCCGAGTTGTACCTGCAGAAGGAACAGCGGGACGCCGACCTGCTTGCCCGACGGCGACGGCGGCAAGAAATCCGGCTTGAAATCGAGCAGTTGGCCGCCCGGACCAAGGTCGAACGGAGCTCGCTCAACGAATCCGAAGAAAAGCTCCACCAGTCGCGGATGGAATCGCAGGAGGCCCGCATCCGGCTTGAGGACCTGGTCGCCCGCGTCCGCGACGAACTGGGCATCGACCTGGCCGAAAGCTACGCCAACTACCAGCACCAGGAGCACGAGCAGGACTGGGCTGCGGTCGAGGCTGAGATCGAGGAGCTCAAGCTCAAGATCCAGCGGCTGGGCAACGTCAATCTGGACGCCATCGCGGAGCAGGAGGAACTTGAGAAGCGGTCCAGCTTCCTCGACCAGCAGCATGCCGACCTGCGAGCCTCGCAAAAGCAGCTCATGGAGCTGATCGAACACCTCAACCAGGAGTGCCGCGAGCGATTCACGCAGACCTTCGAGACCGTCCGCGGGCACTTCCAGGAGCTTTTCCGCAAGCTGTTCGGCGGCGGCAAGGCGGATGTCATTCTCGAACAGCCGCCGGAGGGTCAGCCGCTGGACGTTCTTGAGGCCGGCATCGAAATTCAGGCTCGCCCGCCGGGCAAGGAGCTGCAAAGCATCTCGCTGCTGTCGGGCGGCGAAAAGACCATGACGGCCATCGCCCTGCTGCTGTCGATTTTCCGAAGCCGGCCGTCGCCCTTTGCCATCCTGGACGAAGTGGACGCGGCTCTGGACGAAGCCAACAACGAGCGGTTCAACCGCATCGTGGGCGAGTTCCTCGACAAGTCGCAGTTCATCATCATCACGCACTCGAAGCGGACGATGAGCATCGCAGACGTTCTCTATGGCATCACCATGCAGGAAGCGGGCGTCAGCAAACGAGTGAGCGTGAAGTTCGACTCGACCGAAGACCAGACGGCCGCAGCGTGAGGTGCGCGGCCTGCACCCCCAACCGGCGTACAACAAAAACGACGGACGCGTGAATGGGATTCTCGCGCCCGTCGTGTTCTTGGCTTGTGCCGTCGTTTGGGGCAGGTCAGCAATGTGCCCCGACGATCAATAGCCGTACCCACTGCTATAACCGCCGCCGTACCCGCCGCCATACCCGCCGGTATACCCGCCCGTCGTCGTACCGGTGGTGGTCGTGGTTGTGGAACTGCCGCTACCCAACTGGCCGGGTTCCGTCGGAGGCCACGTCGTGTCGCACTGTCCGGGGATGACGCAGGTCGGATCAGCGCTGTAGTCGGGGTAATCCGCGCTGTGGAACATCCAGTCCCATTCGGCCGGATTGCAGTTCAGGATCGTGCCGCATGGGTTGACGTTGCGAGCAACTTTATTAAGGCAGCCCGTGACGCACGCAGCCTGGAACAGCGAAAGATACATGACCAGCCGCACTGCCGACTTCCAGAATCGATTCTTGGTCTTCATGTTGGCCTCGCAACCCAGGACAGTCTTATTGTTCCCCAAAACCGATGATTCTGTCCGCCTTCGGCGGCAACCCGCCTCAGTAGCCATAACCATACGTGGTGTTCGTGTTGTTCGTGTCTGTCGTGTCCGTGCTCGGCGGCGTGTAGGTGTCGCAATCTACCAGGAACGCACCCGCGGCCGAGTTACACGGATCGACCAGACCTCCGAAGAAGCCGTTCTGGCAATCCAGCAGCCAGCAAAAGTCGATGGAGTTGCCGATGGAGTTGGCCGCAAACCTCGTGCAGCCGTAATACCCCGTCCCCGTGTCGCCACTGACGGGATAGATCGGATAGGTCTGGAACAAGGTCGCACCCGTGAACGCCATCATCAGCCAGATCAAAAAGCGATATGCACGCCGTTTCATACGGAATCACCTCCGGAGTGCGGATCACCAATCCTGAAGAAGCCTCCCGTGGGGCAGCCACTCGCAGGGCAGCCCACGCGCCAACGCCGTCAGTATAAGACCACCCGAGTGTCACTGCAACCCGGGCGTGATGCCCTGCTGCAGCCCCTTTCGCGGAACCGGCCGCCCTGCTCATCGCCGACGGGGAGGATCAGTGGCAACCGCCCTATCCTATTGTCGGCATACCCATCCGAGACCGCCACCATGCGGTGTCGATCGCCGTCTTGCCGACCGCAGGTTATGTATCCACAAGAGGTTATGTTTATCAGATCGAACCCAGCCTGACAAAATGCTCCCGCAGACTGCGATACAACGCCTGGTAGGTCGGATACAGGCCGTCGTAAATCTTGGTTTGGGCTTGCTTTGGCTTGAGGGTCTCGGTCACCCGGATGGCCGCCTTGCAGGCTTCAGGCACGCCGGCGTACTCGCCGGTGCCGACCGCCGCCAGAAGAGCAACGCCCAGGGCGCCGCCTTCGCGGGTGTTGATGGTCACGACATTGGCTTTGTACATGTCGGCCTGCATTTGTCGCCAGAATCGGCTGGCCGCCCCGCCACCGCTGGCTCGGACCTGCGCGATCGGGACCTCGCGTGTACGCATGATCTCGATCTGGTCGCGCATTCCGAAGGTGATACCCTCGAGTACTGCCCTCATCATGTGAGCCCGGTTGTGCCGCACGGTCAGGCCGACCCACGCCCCGCGGGCCTGCGGATCGGGATACGGGCAACGCTCGCCGGTCAGGTACGGCAGAAACACCAGCCCCTCGCATCCGGCCGGAGCCTTGGCCGCTTCCTCGATCATCGCAGGATAAAGCTGGCCAGGGTCTTTCCTGGTGCGGCGAAGTTTATCGATCTCCTTGCCAAACAAGGTGTTACGCAACCACTGGAAGCTGCCGCCGGCCGACAGCATGCAGCCGAAGACACACCACTTTCCGGGCACCGCGTGGCAAAACGACTGGAGGTTGCCCTCCGCGTTGAGTACCGGTTTGTCGCTATGGGCAAACACCACGCCGCTGGTTCCCATGGTGGCCGAAACGATCCCGGAGGTGACGATGCCGTTGCCGACCGCACCGGCGGGCTGGTCGCCCGCGCCGCCGACAACCGGTGTACCCGCGGCCAGGCCCGTCAGCCTGGCAGCCGCGGCCGAGACCTGGCCGCTCACGTGCGGGGATTCATAGACCGGCGGCATGAGGTCCTTGTCGATCTCCAGCCTTTCAAGCAGGCCGAGGTGCCAGGCGCGATTTCTGATATCCAGCAGCAGCGTACCCGCCGCATCACTGACCTCCGAGGCGTACTCGCCGGTCAATTTGAGGCGGATGTAGTCCTTGGGCAGAAGTACTTTGAATGTCCTGCCGTAGGTCTTGGGATCATTCTTGCGGACCCAGAGGATTTTCGGGGCGGTAAAGCCGGTGAGGGCCACGTTGGAGACCATCGAGATCAGTTGGTCACGGCCGCCCGCCCGCTGCTCGATTTCCGCGCATTCCGCGGCCGTCCGCTGGTCATTCCAGAGCAACGCTCGCCGGAGCGACTTGCCGGACTTGTCCACGAATACGCTGCCGTGCATCTGGCCCGACAACCCGATGCCCGTGATGGCCGCGGCTTTGATCTTGGCCTTCCTGCACGCGGCGGCGATACCCTGGACGGTTGCCTTCCACCAGTCTTCCGGCTCCTGCTCCGACCAGCCCGGCTTGGGCGTGTAGACGGGGTATTCCACGCTCGCGGTGGCGAGCACCTTGCCATTCGGCCTGCACAGCAACACCTTGGTCGCTGATGTCCCAATGTCGATTCCACACAGAAGTGACATGCTGTATACCCTCTCAAGCCGGCTGAACGACTTCGATCACTCACCGGCCCGGCAGTATACCGGCAGCCCACTCCAATGAAAGAGCATGGAGCACGGTGTTCACCGCATACGGCTTGGGCTAAACTGAAGACCATGGTTGCGGACTGCCAGAAAGGCTCACCATGAGAAACGCCTTCACAGAGAAGATGACGGTGACGCGAAGGAGTCTGCTGTCGTTGGCGGCCGCGGGGACGATGGGATGCGCGACCTTCGGGCCGACGATCGGGGGCTGTTCCTCCGCCACCCGCAAGAGCCAGCCAACCTCAGAGACGTCAAATGCCACGAGGAACCGTCCGCGGCTTGGCCTGGACACCTATACGCTGCACCGGTGCCTGACGGCCAAGAACCCCGGCAACCGCAAGGACCTGTGGTGGGTGCTGGACCAACTCGAGCCCTGCGGGCTTGAGGGCGTGCAGATCGACCCGAGCCACTTTCCCGGCGACGATGAGAAGACCCTGGAACGACTGGCATCGGTCGTCGGTCCCCGCGGCCATTACGTTGAGCTCGGGATGGGCGGCTGGGATCCGGCTCGTCTCGAGCAGCGCGGGAAGCTGACGGTGCGATTCGGCGGTCGGGCGGTCCGTACCTTCTGCGGGGGAGAAACCTGCAGCCGGGAGAAGATCGCCGACTACCTCAGATGGGCTCCGCCGGCTCTCCGACAAGCCGCCGAGGCGGCCGACCGGCACGGTTTCGATATCGCGGTCGAAAACCACGGAGACTTCACTTCGGATCAACTCAAGGCCCTGCTCGATGCGGTTGGCCACCCTCGTGTCGGAGCCTGCCTGGATACGGGCAACAGCCTGTTTCGCAAGGAAGACCCGATCAAGTGCGCCAGGGTCCTGGCTCCTTACGTGAGGTCCATGCATCTGAAGGACTGGACCATGAGCTTTCGACCCGATGGAATGCCTGAATGGAAGGAAGCGGTGCTGGGATCCGGACAAGTCCCCGTCAAGGAGGTTCTTCGCATCGCGACCGACGCGAACCCGGGCCTGTATATCGCCCTGGAAGCTCCTGTTCAGCCGAGCGAGGACGAGACGGAGACCGTCGATCGCGAGCGGCGCTTCTTCAAGGCAAACGCTCGCGCTGCACGGCAATTGCTCGCCGACCTGTGAGCGGCAGAGGCCCCGCTCGCATGGGCAGGGAGGTTTGTACGTGGACGACAAGTTCACCAGACGACATTTCCTTCAATCGAACGCCGCGGCCGCGGCAGGCGTGGGGCTGGCCGGCAGGCTGGCCAAAGGCGAGACGTCGACTCCGACGACGCGACCGAGCGACATGCTTTCCGTGGGGATCATCGGCTGCGGCGATCGCGGCAAGTACCTCACCTACGTCTGCCAGATCGTGCCGGGCATTCGGGTGGCGGCGATTTGCGACGTGAACCGCGAGCGTATGGCCAACGTCCATCAGCAGCTTGGCGGGCAGGGCGACACACACCGCGACTACCGGAATATCCTGAACGACAAGAGCATCGACGCCGTTGTCGTCGCGACCAACGCCCACTGGCACGCCCGCATGGCGATCGATGCCTGCGAGGCGGGCAAGGACGTCTATCTCGAAAAGCCCGTGGCTACGTCCATCGCCGAGGGCCGGGCGATCATCAAAGCCGCCCGCCGGCACAACCGCGTGATCCAGATGGGCATGCAGCAGCACAGTTGGGAGCACTACCGTGAAGCGGTCGAGATCGTCCAGTCGGGCAGACTGGGCGACATCTCGCATGTACGTGTCTGGGACGTCGAGAACGCATGGCCTGGCTTCGGCACGCCGCCGAATGGTCCTGCGCCGCCTGAACTCGACTGGGAGTTCTGGCTCGGGCCTTCGCCCCTGGTTCCATACAACCCCAACCGATACGCTCGCGCCGAGTGGTTCTTCGACTATGACGGGGGATGGCAGGTGGCCTGGGGCGCGCACCACTTCGATATCGTGCATTGGGCCATGGGTGTCGAGGCCCCGCTGGCCGCCACGGGCTCGGGCGGTCATTTCGCGTTCAAGGACAACCGCGAGTGGCCGGACACATTCACCGGCACCTGCGAGTATCCGCCGGGCCGGGTCGCCAGGAACGGCTTCCTTGCGACCTACACCATGGGACACGGAAGCGGCCGCCTGATCGAGGGACGCGCTCACGGCAAGGCGTTTCATGGGACCGACGGCGTTCTGATCGTGGACCGTAGCGGTTTTGAGGTGTTCTCGGAAGCCCGCGACGGCGAGAAGGTCATCTCGCAAGAGAGGGTCGCCTCTTACACCCGATCCCATGATGTCGTGCAGAACCACATGAAGAGGTTTCTCGAATGCGTGCGAGCCCGCCGGATTCCGGAAGCCGACATCCTGGTCGGGCATCGGGCAACCAATCCCGGTCATCTCATGAACGTCGCATGGCGCGTGGGCCGACGGGTACGCTGGAACGGGACAACAGAACAGGTTGTTGATGATGCCGAGGCCGCCGGGTGGCTGACCAAGGCCTATCGCAAGCCGTGGGCCCTGCCTGATCTGTAGTAGACCAACGCGCAGAAGGAAAGGAAAAAGCAATGACCGCAGACGTGGCCTGCCATCACGGACCCGCCGTTCGCATTCTTCTGACCGGGTTGACGGTCCTGGTTTGGGCGGGCATGTGCATGGCTGCGGAGCCGCGGAGGACCGAGGTGTCGATCCGGGGTGACGCCTTTCTGATCAACGGGCGGCCGACATATGAAGGCAGAACGTGGCAGGGGCGCAACCTCGAAGGATTGCTCTTCAACAGCCGTATGGTGCAGGGCATCTTCGATGACCTCAACCCGGACACAAAGACGAAGTGGGGCTATCCCGACACCGGTCAATGGGACGCCGACCGCAACACGCGGGAATTCATCGTGGCCATGCCGCAGTGGCGATCCCACGGGCTGCTGGCCTTCACGATCAATCTTCAAGGCGGTTGTCCGCAGGGTTACTGCAAGGAGCAGCCGTGGCAGAACTCGGCTATCGAATCCGACGGTTCGCTTCGAAAAGACTACATGGAACGCCTCGAGAAAATCCTCCGCAAGTCGGACGAGCTGGGGATGGTGGCCATCCTCGGCCTGTTCTACTTCGGCCAGGACCACCGATTGACCGATGAGGCGGCAATCCTGAGAGCCGCGGATAACGTCGTGGACTGGCTGGTTGACCGGGCATACCGAAACGTGCTGATCGAGGTCAACAACGAATGCAATGTCAGCTACGACCACGCCGTCCTCAAGCCCGACCGCGTCCACGAGCTGATCGCGCGAATCAAAGAGCGATCAGGTCGGTCGCTCCGCCTTTCGGTCAGCACCAGCTACGGCGGCGGCACGATACCCAAGGAGAACGTGGTCCGCGCCTCCGATTTTCTGCTTCTGCACGGAAACGGCGTCAGTGATCCCAAGGTGATCGCCTGGATGGTGCGCGAAACGAGAAAGGTGCCGGGCTATCGGCCGATGCCGATCCTCTTCAATGAGGACGATCATTTTGACTTCGACAAGCCGGCCAACAACTTTGCGGCGGCCGTCGGAGAGTACTGCTCGTGGGGCTTTTTTGACCCCGGCCGCAATAACTACCGCGACGGCTACCAGTGCCCGCCGGTCCAGTGGAGCATCAACACCGACCGAAAGCGGGCGTTTTTTGAGAAGCTCAGCGAAATCACCGGTCACGGCCCTGCAAGCTCGCGCCCGGCCCGCTGAATCGGGGTACCCGACCGGCGGTTTCGGCCGTTTGAGCCCTCGGGCCGTAAATCTTACAATCGACAGGTGATGACTTCCGATCCTCGCAAGCAGCATCTCCTGGGAACACCGCTGACCGGCTTTGCGGCGTTCTGCGCGGAGCGGAAGTGGCCGGTCTATCGGGCTCGGCAGGTCTACCAGTGGGTTTTCGAGCACGGCGTAGCCGATTTCGACGCGATGACCAACCTGGCCAAGACCGACCGAGCCAAACTGTCCGAGCGCTGGATCATCCTGACCGGTCGGGAGGCTCGGCGGCAGGAATCAAAGGACGGGACAAGTAAACTTCTGCTGGAGTGGCCGGACGGTGCCGCAAGCGAATGTGTGCTGATTCCGGACGAGACACGCCGTACGGCCTGCATTTCAAGCCAGGCCGGCTGCCCGGTCGGATGCACCTTCTGTGCCAGCGGCATCGACGGGCTGCAGCGCCAACTGACGGCCGGGGAGATCGTCGAACAGGCCGTGCAGATTCGGGCGCTGTGCGGGGACCCCGTCGAGAACCGTCGTCCCGGTGAAGACCCCCGGCTCAGCAACGTCGTGCTGATGGGTATCGGTGAACCTCTGGCGAACTATGACAACGTTCTGCAGGCCATCCATACGATCAACGCCGACTGGGGCATGAACATCGGGGCCCGCAAAATCACCTTGAGCACCGTCGGCCTGCCCAGGCAGATACGGCGACTGGCCGAGGAGGACCTGCAGATCAATCTGGCCATCTCGCTGCACGCCCCCACCGACGTCCTGCGGCGAAAGCTGATCCCCTGGGCCGAGCGGGTCTCGGTGGACGAACTGGTGTCGGCGGTGAACTTCTACTTCGAGAAGACCGGACGGGAGGTCACGCTGGAATACCTCCTCCTCGGCGGAGTCAATGACGGGCCGCGACATGCCGCGGATCTGGCCAACTTGTGCCGGCGGATGCGGTGCAACGTCAACCTGATCCGGTACAACCCTGTGGCGGGGCTCGGCTTTGAACGGCCATCCTCGGCGGCGGCCCATCATTTCGTCGAACAGCTCCGGGCTCGCAGCGTCAACGTACACGTCCGCAAGAGCCGGGGAATCGACATCGACGCGGCCTGCGGGCAGCTTCGGCGGGCCCGGCCCGACTCCGGGCCAACCGGCCCTGTTGACAAACCTCTTCAGCCCGGTTCAAACAAAGCAGCCCCTGACGGGGTAACTGACTGAGAATCTCTGACAGAGCCGGGTCACGAGCAACGGGCCACCCTTCGGCAGACGACAGGTTGTTGACCTCGCGCTTGGGGCTCTGTCAGGTCGCCCGAGACCCCGAGCCAAGGAGAACGCAGCGATGGAAGCCCTTCAGATCGGCGTGTGCAGTTGGTCCCTGAAGATGCCGGACATCGGTGATGCGCTGGTGGCCGTCAAGAATGAGCTCGGCCTGAACCTTGTCCAGATCGGTTTCTGGGACGAGGCGTTCAAACAGACCGACCGGATCATCAAGCTCATCGAGCGGACCGGGATCGAGGTGAGCGCCACCTGTATCGGCTTTGAGGGTGAAGATTATTCGAGCATCCAGCGAATCGCCGAGACCGGGGGGTTCAAGCCGAACAACGAGTGGCCGCAGCGTCTGGCCAAAACCAAGGCGTTCGCCGATTTCACCGCCGCGCTCAACGTCAAGATGCTGGCCTGCCACATCGGCTTCGTCCCGCACGACAAGGGCGACTCGATGTATGCGGTCATGGTCGACCGGCTCAAGCAGGTCTGTGACGTGCTGGCCCACCGCGACCTGACCCTGGTCATGGAAACCGGCCAGGAGCGGGCCGAAAACCTGCTGGAATTCATCGACGCGGTCGAGCGGGATAACATCCGGATCAACTTCGACCCGGCCAACATGATCCTTTACGGTGTGGGTGACCCCTTGCAGGCCGTCGACATCCTCAAGGACAAAATCGTGCATTGCCACATGAAGGACGCCACCTGGTCGAAGGAGCCGACCAGGACTTGGGGCGAGGAGGTCGTCCTGGGCACGGGTCAGGCGAACATTCCCAAGCTCATCGCCAAGCTCCGCTCACACGGCTATACCGGTCCGTTGGTCATCGAACGAGAAGCCGGCGACCAGCGGATCGCGGACATCAAGACCGCGATCAGTTTGCTGGAAAGAACAGTAGGGTAATCGAGCCTGTAACTCGTTATGAACGCAGCCGTTGCGGGTATGTGCGGGCCTGGCCCTCGGGCTCATCCCAGGTATCAGGCGTCCGGTTTTATGGTCGCTGTTTCTGGCGGCTCGCGGAGGCGCCTCTCACACGAAGAATAGAACGGACTGAGTCCCAACCGCCCGGGCTCCGCGGGCCGGCGACCGCAATCCGCGGGCTCGAGGACGCCGGCAGCGGCTGGCTGTATCTTGGGTGATGTTCCGAGTTCGCCCAGGCTTGACCGGCGCAGCGGCCAGGGAGAACCATGCTTGTTGCGGAAACAGAATGTACACTACTAGGGGGGGATGCGCGCACCGATCAAGTTCTCGGACGAACAACAAGAAGGTGACGCTTGAAAAAACCGAATCGCGATCAGTCCAGGCCCGACGACGATCGCAGGAAACTCGACGCCCTCCTTCAGCGGATCGAACGAGCCGAAGACGCGAGGGAGGTTTTCGTCCGTCTGGCGCGAAGACTCGCGGGGGCCACGTCTGCCGATGCGGTCATGGCGGCCGCCCAGGAGGCCAGCGAGCGGCTTCTTGCCTGGGACTTTTTTTATCTGGCCCATCGGGTTCCAGGCTCGAACGAATTCAGGATCGTCGGCGTTGTTGACACCGTCGAAGGACGCAAGCAATCCCTTGCCGATCAGCGGGATTTCGATGCTGTATTCAGCCCTTCCCTGCGCGAGGTGCTCGCCGGCAAACGACTGCTGGTCAATCGCCGGGAGGGACAATCAATACCCTTGCTGCGACCGCTCGGCTCGGGTCGGCTCTCGGCCAGCTTGATGTTCGTGCCCGTGCAGTCCGAAAGTCAGGTGGTCGGTGTTTTGTCGGCGCAATCCTACACCCCCAACCGATACACCGAATCCGACCTGCAGATCCTGGGCGATATCGCCGATGCCATCGCGCCGGCGATGGAACGGATCCGGACCGAGGAATCACTCCGCAGGAGCCAGCGACTGCTGCGTCTCGAGCGGGATCTCGCCGTTTCGTTGAGCACCGCCAGGAGTGTGGAGGAAGCGTTGGACCGCCTCCTGGAAACGAGCCTGCAAATTGAAGGCATTGATTGCGGTGGTGCCTATCTGGCCGACCCGATCACGCAGGATCTTTCCCTGGTCTGCCACAGGAATCTGTCCGCCGGCTTTGTGGAGCACGTCAAGCATCTTGCCCTCGACGACCAACGAACCATTTTGGCCTCTGGAACCAAAGCGGTTTACTTGGCGACGGCCGAACTGCACGCGCTCGATCCCGCGTGCCGCGACGAGGGGCTGCAGTCATTGGCCGTTGCGCCCGTCCCCCATGCGAACGGGCTGATCGCGGTGCTCAATCTGGCCAGCTGCACCTTCGAACAAATTCCGCATGATTCCCGACACGCTATCGAGGCGATCGCCGCTCAGTGGGGTGCCTCGCTGGTTCGTCTCCGCGCGGAGCAGGCCCTGCGGGAAGCAAGGGACCAGCTCGAGCGGCGCGTGCAGGACCGCACCGCCGAACTGCTCGACGCCAACGTCCGCCTGCGGGCGGAGATCCTCGATCGGCGAAGAGCTGAGCAGGCCCTGCGGGAGAGCGAAGAACGCTATCGTGCGATCGTCCAGGGTCAGACCGAATTCATCTGCCGTTTCTCCGCGGATAACAGAATCCTGTTCCTCAACGACGCCTGCTGTCGTTACTTCGGACTTTCGCTGGAACAGGTGGTGGGCAAGCCTTTCCTTCCTCTCATCTTCGAGGAGGACCGCGCATCGGTCGGGTCGCGGATCGCATCGCTTTCGCCGGCGGAACCGGTGGTGACGGTGGAAGAGCGAGTGCGCATGCCCGACGGCTCGATCCGCTGGTACCAATGGACGAATCGCGGCTTCTTCAGTGACGAAGGGATGCTGCGCGAGGTATTGGCCGTGGGGCGTGACGTCACCGAGCGCAAGCGAGCGGAGCTGTCGCTAAGGGAAAAGGAGGAACAGCTCCGTCTCCTGAGCGAGAATCTTGCCGACGGGATGGTCTACCAGATCGCCACCGGGCCAGACGGCGGGCAGCGACGGTTCAGGTACGTGAGTCCCGCGGTGGAACGACTCCACGGCGTGAAGCCGGAGGATGTCATGCGGGATGCGTCGCTCCTCTACGGCAGGATCATCGAGGAGGACCAGGCCCGATTGGCGGAACTTGAGGCCCGGGCGATCGCGACCCGGACCACGTTTGACGCCGATGTGAGGATCAGGCATCCCTCCGGCGAAGTCCGGTGGCATCGTCTGATCTCCTCGCACCGTGCGCTTCCGGACGGGACCCTGTTGTGGGACGGTATTGAACTGGACATCACCGAGCGCAAGCGGGTCGAGGAGGCCTTGCGCGAAAGCGAGATGAAATACCGCACGGTGATCGAAACCACCGGAATGGGCTATAACGTCGTGGACACGGCGGGTCGCGTGCTCGATGCCAACGCCGAATACGTCCGCCTCACGGGGCATGATTCACTGGCGGCTATTCTCGGCCGGCCGGTGACCGACTGGACGGCGCCGCACGACTGGGAACGCAACGCTCGCGAAGTCGCGCTCTGTGCGGCAGAGGGCAGCGTCAGACACCTCGAGGTCGATTATATCGACCGGAACGGGCGCATCACGCCCGTCGAGATCAACGCGACCCGAACACGGACTGCGGAGGGCACGAGGATCATCGCCATCTGCCGCGACATCACCGAGCGCAGGCGAGCGGAGGCGGCGATGAGGGAAAACGAGGAGCAGTTGCGCGCCCTCAGCGAGAATCTTGCCGACGGGATGGTCTACCAGATCGCCACCGGTCCGGATGGTCAGGAGCGGCGGTTCAGATACCTGAGCCCCGCGGTGGAGCGGCTCCATGAACTGAAGCTGGAGGACGCCCGGCGGAATGCGTCGCTCATTTACGACCAGATCGTCGAGGAGGAACGAGCATCGTTCGCGCAAGGGGAGGCCCGGGCCATTGCGACCCGGACCACGTTTGACATGGACGCGAGGGTCCGGCTCCCGTCGGGAGAGATCCGCTGGCGCCGGTTCATATCCTCACCGCGCCTGCTTCCGGACGGGAATGTGTTGTGGGACGGCATCGAACTGGATATCACCGAGCGAAAGAAATCGGAAGAGGCTCTCCTGCGCAAGGAGCTGGAGTTGCGTCTGCTGGGTGTCGAGGCGAACCGGCGGCTTGAGGAGGAGCGGAGTCGCGTCTCCCGCGAGCTTCACGATGAGCTCGGTCAGATCCTCACCGCTCTGAACCTCAACCTGAACTGGCTGGGCCGCCGGATCGGGGATGTCGGAGCCGACATTCTGGAGCGAATCGACGAGTCGACCGAGTACGTGAGGCGAATGCTCGCAAGTGTGCGCACGTTGTCCCGAAGCCTGCGCCCGGTCACGCTCGGTCACGAAGGGCTGGTCGAAGCCGTGCGGTCGCATGTCGCCGAATTCGAGCAGTACGCCGGCATCCCCTGCAAAGTGATGGTGGTTCCGCCGGACCTGGCGGTCAGCGAACCTCTGGCGACCACGGCTTTTCGGATTGTGCAGGAGGCGCTGACCAACGTGGCCCGCCACTCCAAGGCCACCCGCTGCCGAGTCGGTATCAAGGCGGTCGATGATCTGCTGGTGTTGGAGATTCGCGACAACGGCATTGGTCTGAAGGCGAAAGGCCAGGCAAGCCGCATCTCGTTGGGCATACCGGGCATGAGGGAGCGGGCCGAGATCATCGGAGGGGCCCTGACGGTTGCGAACAACCCGAAGGGAGGCGTCTGCGTGACCGCGCGTCTGCCGCGCAGCAGCCCGGAGCAGTCGCCCGCCGGTTCGTAATGGCGCTGCCGGGGCCTTACGGCCAGGTTATTTGAGACTCATCCGGAACTCGGCGTAGATCATCCGGGGCACTTCGGCGTTGTTCAGGAAGGTGGTCCCGCCTTCGGGATGATCTCGGTCGAGGAGATTCCTGACACCCACGGCCACGGCCGCCTGTTTCTTCCAGAACTCGTACTCCGCCCGCAGGTCCAGCCGGAAGTAGGGCGGAATCTGCATCGGCAGAAGCGCCATGGTCCCGTTCGGAGCTTTCACCGTATCCACGTAATAGAGATACGCCGACAGGTGCAGGTCCTTGATGGGGTCATACTGGCTGCCGATCATGAACTTGTGTTCGGGCGGCGTGATGAAGTCCTTGTCGGTGTACGGCACGTGCCCGAACCAGTCCATCCACTGGTAGGTGTAGTTGGCCAGCAGCGTTAGTTGTTTCGTTGCCGCGTACTTGGCCTCGAATTCGAAACCGTACATGGCGGCGGAGGCCCGGTTGTCGTACTTCGTCTGCAGCAGGCCCGGCGGGCCCAGTTCCATGGTCGTGGCGGTGATCACGTCATCCATGTCGTTCCAGAACAGGTTGATGTTCGTGGTCAGACGATCGGAGAGAAACTTCTTCCGGTACCCCAGCTCATAGGCGATGACGGTCTGGGGGTCCGTGTCGGGATCGGCGGTCTGGTGTATCAGACCGCTGTAAAGCACGAAATCGACAAAGCGGCCTCCCACCGGCGGCATCTGGAACGCCCGGGACACCGCTCCGTAGGCCAGCGAGCCGTCGGAGAACTTGTGAGACAGGGCGATTCGCCCGCTCGGCTGGAAGCCGCCGTAGAACTCGTAGTCAATCCGGGCGCCGAGCTCCAGGGTCCATCGCGGCGCGAATCGCCATTCGTCCTGCACGTAGAGTCCGATCGTCGCACTGCTGACATAGTCCTTGGTCATCAGGCTCGGATCCGAGTTGGTGCCGTCAATCAGGTCGGTTCTGCTGTCCAGGCCCCAGGTCAGGGTATGGTCCTCGCCCCACTTGTAATTGTGATTGTACTCGAGGGCGATCTGCTGATATCGGTAGTCAATCGTCTTGGCCCCGGGCTCGAAATGGTAATCGTTGACATAGGCGTTGATGCCAAACTGATTGTCACGGGCGACCCGATGATCCCACTTGCCCAGCACGAACGCGGTCTGCGACCTGGGATTGAGCTTGTCGGGAGGGAAGAAACTCGGAGAGGTCGGGTTGCCTCCGCCCGCGACACTGTTCCCGCCGGACAGCGTGAGCGTATCCCTCGGTGTGGCGTCGTAGACGGCATGCACGCCGGTGCGCCCGCCCATGAAATCATCATCCAGTTGTTGCAGGATGGACCCGCCCTTGCGGAATCCGTCACTGCTCTCGTATTCGCCCGACACGCGAAGTTTGAGCTTCTCGTCGGCGTAGCCGTATCCCAGGTGCTCTTTGTGCGCCCCTCGCGAACCCGCGGTAACGGTGGTGGTCAGGCCCACCTGGTCGGCGGGGTCTTTGGTGACGATGTTGATGACCCCGTTCAGTGCGTTGGCGCCCCAGGTGACGCCCGTGGGACCCCGGAGAACCTCGATCCGATCGATATCCTCCAGTTGGATGGGCCAGAAATACCAGAACGTCGCTCCCAGGATGGGATCGAACATCTGGCGGCCGTCCATCAAGACCAGAACCTGATCGGCGGTCAGTCCGTGAGATCCTCTCGTCGACACGCCCGAGTACCCCCAGCTCAGGTCGGCGACATCCACCCCCGGCAACAATCGCAGGGCATCGGGGACGGAGCGGGCCCCGGATCGGCGAATGTCCTCGGCCGTCACCACGCCGACGGCATAAGGCAGATCCATAATCCGTTTCGGGCTTCTGGTTGCGGTCTGGACGACGTCCACTTCGGGGACGTCGAGGTTGAACAGCTCCATGTCATCCAGGCTGTCCTGTGGTGGGCTGAGGAAAACGGGAGATTCGGTTTCCTCAACGTTGTTCTGGGCCGGGGCACTGGCCGGCCGTGACTGACCGAGGGCCTGAAGGTTTCCGAGAAAGGCCAAGGCGATCCCCGATGCCGCCAGCCACGGCCCTGGACGGATCCGCCTCCTCCATGCGGCCGTCGCGGTCGCTTTGACCGTTTGCACAGCTCGAGGCATCATGGTGACCAATCTCCTTGTACGCCGCAACTCGCCCACCTAGTCATTCCTTCCAAACTGTTCGCTGATCCTGGCCAGGACGTCGTCAGGCACGGAGACGCCGATCATCTCCGTGCTTCGATGGTTGATCGAATAAACGACCTTGGCCGGGTACACCACGCCGACGGACGCGGGTTGCGTACCCGCTGCGACCTTGTCGGCCACGTCCGCGGTCTGACGCCCGATCGACTCGTCATCGGCCTGCCAGCCGGCAAATGCCCCGGCCTTGACAATCTTGCTCGAGAAAGCCCAGACTGGTTTGCGTGCCCGAACACCCCAGAGCAGCAGCCGCTGCACGGTGATCGTGTTGTACACATCGGCGTCCGGCACCATGATGACGCCGTCACATCGCTTGCTGCCCAGCAGCCCGATGGCCGCGAGAAAATCGTTCTTGCTCGTCTCGATCGGTGTGATGGTCATGCCATGATTCTGCCCTGCCCCCCGCAGCGCCTCGACCGTGCGGCGAGTGCGATTGCTGAACAGCACGCCGATGTTCTTCACGTCTTCATTCAGTTGCGCCGCCCAGGTGATCTGTTCGGCCGGCGAGACGTCGGCGCTGACCCCCGCGAGTCGGGACTTGTGTCGGCTGTCGTCGGCCAAGAAGGATGCGTCCAACACGTTGGGCACCATGCAGAACACGACGGCCACCTTGGGAACCGACTCCAGCGCCAGGTTCGTGGCCTCCGTTCCGACCGCAACGATGACCGTCGGCTGGCTCTGCACAAGACGGTTGCGAATGTCCTGGAGCGACACGTTTGCGGATGCCGGCCGGGATGCCGGTTCCCGCGAACCGGACGGCTTGTCCGAATCCGCGGAGTCTTCAGCCGCAGGCGTTTCAGGGGGGGGCGGCAGCTCCACCATGACGTAGGACCATTTCTTCTCTTTCGCAGCGGTCTCGATGCTTTGGACGGCGTTGCGGTAGATCGCCTGGGGGGCGGTGAGAATCGTGACTCTGGCGGGCTCGGCACCGTATGCGACCGGTGGACTGGGAAGTATGAAGACGGCAAGCAGCGCCGGAATGACCGGCATCATTCGCTTGGTCAGCGACTGAACCCCGGCACTCAACACTGGCATGGTCATAAGCTGAACGTGTGTGAGCAGCGTTGCCCGCTCACGAAGGCCGTGTCAGATGAAGGCCGCGGCGACCTGATCGAATCGAGCGTATGCCGCCGTGACAGACACCGATCACGTGGAGACTCCCTTATCCACGACGGTGGACCGCACTAGTGGCTTTTATCGGTCATCAGCGACACGATCTAGCGATATTGATTCCCGGACGACTGGTCAAAGGCAGGAGCGAGCTTGGGCGAATTCTCGTCTGCCCGGCTTTCGGGAGAGCGGTTTCTGGCTGATGTGGTCTCCCGCAAGATCTCTGTGTGGTCCTGAGATGGCATGCCAGCGTTGATACGGCCGTCGTTTGGCCGGCTATGGGGTCACCACCCGGCCCGGTCGATCCCCGATGAGGCCGCCCGGCCATCGGACCAGCGTCTGCGGGTCATGGGCGGGCAGCACGATGTCGGCCAGCGACCGGATCCTGGCCATCGCTGCCTGGCAGACTCCTGGATCGGGACTGCGGGTCGGGCGGTCTTGTTCGATGCTCTCGTACAGGTACACGACGTCGCCCGTCAGCATCACCGGTCCGACGTGCGTCTGCACCAGTACTCCCTGGCTGCCGAAAGTGTGGCAACCGAGGGGGACCGTACGGATGCCCGGCACGATCTCCTGGTCCTCCGCAAGAATGAGGCTCTGAGGATGTGAGCGAATCGCGGCAAAAACCTCGGGGTTCAGGTGACCACGATCCTCGGGATTGTCGGCGTCGCCGCGGGCGTCCTCATACTCCCGCCGATTGACCACTAATTTGGCGTTTGGAAAAGCGGGGAAATAGTCGTAGTGATCTGCGTGCAGGTGTGTCGCGATGACGTGACTGACGTCGGCCGGATCGATGCCGGCCCGCTTCAAAGCCACCAGCGTGTCCTCCTCCGGCAACTGCTTGACGCCGCCGGGGATGTATTGGGCCGTAGCCTTGTTGAAGTCGCCGACGTACTTGGGGTTCGGACCGGTTTCCACCAGAATCGGGTTCGGGCCGCCGAGAATGGCCCAGACGTACAGGTTGTACGTGCGCGTATCCTGACCCTCGCTGTCCTGGAAGGTGATGAAGTCGCGGACCTCGCATTGACCGACCTTGATGGCCCGCACGGTGTATCGTGGCGTCCCCGTAGGAACCGGTGGCCAGCGGTCGGTGGTCGTGGGATCATGGCTGGGCAGAATGATGTCGGCTCTTTCGCGGATCTTCTTCATGCCGGCCTTGCACTGCTCCAGGTCCATGTGCACGCCGACGGGGATGTCCTTCTCGATGTTGGCAAGCAGCGACGCCGTGTCGCCGGTCAGTACCACTCGCCCGTGTGCCGTGTTGATTCGATAGCTCATCGAGCCCAGTGTGTGTCCGCCGACAAAGAACGAGTCGATACCCGGTAGAATCTCCTGGTCTTCAACGAGCATCAGTCGTTTGTTCCACTCCGGCTTGTCGCGGAGCATGAACATGATGCGGCCGTGGCCCCAACTGCCCTTGCAGTCGTTGGCCGTCGCCAGTTCCCATTCTCGCTTGCCGATGCAGATCTTCGCTTTGGTAAAGGCGTCCAGTCCGTCCACATGGTCGAAGTGGAGGTGGGTAATGAACACGTGACCGATGTCGGCAGGTTTCAGGCCAAACCGAACGAGCTGTGATGCGATGGTTTCCGTCGGGGCCTGGGTGATCGGCCGTCTCAATACCGTGGCCGCCCCTCGGTTCATACCCGCCACGTCGTTGAGCCCGGCGTCGACCAGCATCGGTTTCTCGCCGCCGAGAATCAGCCATGCGTATAGCACGTACTCGTAGCTCTTGGCCGGATCGCCGCCCTCGAACGCGTCATTGCCGGCGATCTCGCACCGGCCGTTGCGGAGGGGATAGATCCGGTACCTGGGGACGTCTCGGGGAGGGTTCCTGTCGATAGCCATCGGGCTGGACGCCGGAGACTCCTCGCCGACGCCCCAACACCGCCTGGCGAGGCCGGCAGCCACGGCCCCGCTCAGGGCCATGTTAAACCGACGCCGCGTGCATTGCCGTCTGCCCCAGTCCGCCATCGTTTCGACCTCATCACTGAAGGGTATGCCGCCGCTCGCCGGGCGGCCGCCAACCGTGTCGTCCAGTGTGCCAGTATAGGAAGTCTCGAACTCCCTGGCCATGGATCGAGCCGTAGGCAAGAACGCGCGGCCCGCTCGGCGGAAGCACGGGTAAGAAGAATACGGCCGGCATAAAGCCCGCGGCCCGCTGATCGGCGCATGATCGTGCGAGCGGCTCGCTGAGCATCCCGGCGGCTTGCGGTTGAGGCGGCCATTTTCATACCTGGGTCGGATTGGTAAGCTGTTGTCCTTGATGTCGCGTCGGATCGCGGGTCGATCCGGGCATGAAGTAAGACTCTCAAAGGGAAAGGGTTAGGTATGACTCAAAGAGCAAGGGTGAGTCGGCGGACGCTGCTGAAAGGGGCGGCCGGGGCACTGGCGGTGCCCTATTTTGTGCCCGCCTCAGCGCTGGGGCGTGGCGGATGGCTGCCTCCCAGCGAACGCATCACCGTCGGATTCATTGGGATCGGGAACATGGGCGGGGGTCACTTCGACGGCTTCCTGGATGACAAGCAGCTCCAGGTCGTGGCCGCCTGTGACGTTCGCCGGGACGTGCGGGAAAAACGAAAAGAACAGGCCGACAAGAAGTACGCGGCCGACCGCCAGGCCGGCAGCTACAAAGGCTGCGCGGCTTACAACAATTTCGAAGACCTGTTGGCCCGCGACGACATCGACGCTGTCTTGATTGCCGTCCCCGATCACTGGCACGCGATCATTGCCTGTGCGGCCGCCCGGGCAGGCAAGGACATCTACTGCGAGAAACCGCTGACCTTGACCATCAAGGAGGCCTGGGATTTGGTCGCAACCGTGCGGCGGTACGGCCGGGTCTTCCAGACGGGCAGCCAGCAGCGCAGTGACCGCGAATTCCGCCTGGCCTGCGAACTCGTTCGAAGCGGCCGGATCGGCAAACTTGAGACGGTGACCGTGAACATCGGCGAACCTTCACAAGAAGCTTACCTGCCCGAGCAGCCCGTGCCCGAGGGCTTTGACTGGGACCGCTGGCTGGGACCGGCCCCCTGGCAGCCGTACAACGCCGAACGATGCAGCGGTGACTACGGCGGCGGCTGGCGAAAGATCCGCGACTACTCCGGCGGCATGACCACCGACTGGGGCGCCCACCACTATGACATTGCCCAATGGGGCATGGGTATGGACGGCAGCGGGCCGGTCGAAATCATTCCGCCCAACGGCAAAGACGTGGAGCACATGACCTTTAAGTATGCCAACGGCGTGATCATGCAGCGTGCCCAGGCCAATGGAGTGCTCTTCAGCGGCACGGACGGCGATATCGAGGTGAATCGCGGCTACTTCTCGGCCGAGCCCAAATCGATTGCTGAAGAGCCGCTCGGCCCGAACGACGTTCACCTGTACAAGAGCCCGGGCCATCGCCAGGACTGGATCAACTGCATCCGTTCGCGCAAGCGGCCCATCTGCGATGTGGCCATCGGGGCCAGCTCGATAACCGTGTGCCACCTGTCCAACATCGCCTACTGGCTGGGACGCCCGATCAAGTGGGACCCGGAAAAACGAGAGATCATCGGCGACAGTGAGGCCAGCCGCTGGATCGATCGCCCGAAACGGGCTCCGTGGCATCTGTAACAACTGAGGAGAACATCACATGATGAAGAAATACACGCTATTGACGCTTTTGACCCTGACGGCGACAACCTGGCTCTTGAATACCGCAATGGCCGCACCGGCGTCAGACCTGGAGAAGCAGTACATCGACAAGATCACCGAGTGGATACCCGGGATGAGCGACCCGGACATCCCCACACGTAAGGATCCGCAACAGGCCCTGGAGAGGCTATGCCATGAAGCGGGCACTCCGGGTAAGGAAACCGAACGTGCCGCCCTTTGCGCGGCCATGATGACCCAGGTGGGCCCTGACGTTCCCAAGCCCGCCCGCATCTGGCTGCTGCGCAAGGTCGAGCCGCTGGGCAGGGACGAGGTCGTTCCGAAACTGACGGAGTTGCTGCACGATAAGGATGCGGACATCCGCGAGACCGCCCGGCGGGCACTGGTGAACAATCCGTCCCCGAAGGCAGCGGCATCGCTTCGCGCCGAGTTGGCTCAGGCCGACAAACCCGAGTGGCAGATCGCCATGATCAATGGTCTGGCGTTCCGCAGGGACGGTCAGGCCGTGAGCGCGATCGCCAGACTGGCCAACAGCCAGGATGACGCGGTTGCGACGGCCGCCGTGTGCGCCCTCGGCGACATTCGAACACCCGAGGCGATCAAGGCCGTGACCGCCCTGCTCGAAAAACCGCGTCCGACCTTGCACACCCGGATAGCCGAAGCGGCCGTCAAATGCGGCGAAGAGCTGAACGCCAAGGGCTCGGCCGACGAAGCAGCGGCGATTTACGAGCGGCTTTATGACAAGAGCCGGCCGGAGAGTATTCGCATCGCCGGTTTGCAGGGCATTGCCGCCGCGCGCGGGACCAAGGCCCTGCCCATGCTGTTCGACGTTCTTAACGGCGATGACGCCCGCATGCGGATGGTGGCCGCTCGCAACATCCAGGAGATCCCCGGCGACGAGGTGACGCAGAAGCTGCTGGCGGCTCTTGGAAGTGCGCAACCCGAAACGGCGGAACTGATCATCGACGTTCTCGGTCAGCGCGGCCCGGAGGCTCGCGAGGCCGTGGCGAGGCTGGCCCGCGATGCCGAGGAACCCGCTGTCAAGGACGCGGCGGTTCTGGCCCTGGCGCAACTGGGCGACACATCGGCGATGGACACGTTGTTGCACATCGCCAGGTCGAGCGAGAACAAGACACACCGCTCGGTCGCGCTGCGCGGCTACGTGCGACTGGCTCGCGAGCAGGGTAGCCCTGAGGAGCGTCTCCAAACGCTGACTGCGGCGATGAAACTGGCCAACAACGTCGACGACAAGAAGCTCATCGTGTCGGCAATCGGCGACATCGCCAGCGTCAAGGCGCTGGATGCGTTGATGCCGCTGGTTGACGGGGATCTGCACGGTGAGGCGTTCTCCGCGGCGGTGTCGGTGGCCAAACGCATCGCCGGACGCAACCAGGCGGCAGCCCTGGCCGCGGTTGAGAAGCTCTCCAAGGCCGCCAGGGGTGACGCGGAGACAAATGCCGTCGATGCCCTGCGCGACGCCATGACGAGTTACTGCGTGTCGTGGCTGGTCAGCGGTCCCTATAAACAGAAGGGCAAGGAAGGCCTCGATACGTTTGACGTCGTCTTTCCGCCCGAGGAGCCGGACGGCAAGGCGAAGGAATGGAAGCCGCTGGACGTCACCAACGCCGATCAGCCCGGCCGATTCGACCTTGGCAAGGGTAACAACTGCTGTGCCTACGTCCGGACGACGGTCATCTCCGAAACCGAGCGCAAGGTGCAGTTGGCCTTCGGCAGCGACGATGCGATCAAGGTCTGGCTCAACGGGCAGTTGATCCACGCCAACAAGGTCAATCGGGCCTGCACGTGCGACCAGGACAAGGTTGAGGCAACGCTGAAAGACGGTGAGAACACACTGCTGATCAAGATTGTTCAAGGCGGCGGCGACTGGGGTTTCTGCTGTGCCATCCGCGGCACGGACGGTAAGCCGTTGACCGGGATCCGGTACCAGGCGAAGTAGCACCTCCTGGCCCCAACAGGCAAAACCGCGGGCGGATGGGCAGGCATGATCTTCCCATCCGCCCGTCTGTCTGCGGGGATTGGCTGCCACTGGGCTCTGGCAATCATGCTTTCGCCCGCCCGCGCAGTTCGTGCCAATCACACGGGCGGCCCCCAAGTTTGCGACCCGTCCGACGACGTCGACACGTTTCCTCTGCAAGTCCTTCCTGAAGATGCTGCGAGAGCGATTGGTGGGGTCGGCATTCGCCGACAGGTCGGGGAATCGATAATTGACGCTGACGACCTTGCTCGTAGAATGCTTCGTTCGCGGATCGCAAGCTTACGCGGGAGGATGAAAAAACCGTGCGAAGGGTTATCCCGCCGATCGTTGTATCGCTCTGGCTGCTGGCGGTCGCCGGCCCACCCGAGGCGTGGTGCAGCGATCATCAGGCTCAAGCCCATAGCATCCCGGTGATCTACAGCACCGACCTGTTTCACCCACATGACGACCCGGACGACCACTATGACCTGGCGACGCTTTTCGCCCTGCCGGAGCTCGATGTCAAAGCCGTTGTGCTCGATCTCGGCGACCGGCAGAAACTCAAACCCGGCCGGCTGCCCCTCGAACAGATGATGCACATGACCGGCCGGCGCGTCCCCTTCGCCACAGGGCTGTCCGGCAGGTTGAAAACGCCCGCCGACAAAGCGGTCGATCAGCCCGCCGAGGACCAGGCCGGCGTCGAACTGCTGCTCGCGACGTTGCGAGAGAGCGGACAGCCGGTCACTATCTTTACCACCGGAAGCCTGCGCGACGTCTGCGCCGCCTTCAACCGGCAGCCGGACCTGTTCAGAGCCAAGGTCGCCCGGCTCTACATCAACATCGGTTCCACCGACAACACCGTCGAATGGAACGTCACCCTCGACCTGAACGCCTATCTCGGCGTGATGCGCAGCGGGCTGCCCATCTACTGGTGCCCCTGCCTGCCGATGAAGGTCAACGAACGCAGCACGTACTGGACATTTCGGCAGTCGGAGATTCTTGAGACTCTGCCGCAGCCGATGCTGAGTTACTTCGTCTACGCCCTGCAACAGGTGAAACCGGAGGAACTCGACCCGATCAAGGCTCTCGATTCCGATCTTCGCCCGTGGCGCCACCTGATCGGAACGATGGACCGGAACATGTGGTGCACGGCACCCTTCCTGCACGCCGCGGGGCGACAAGTCTATCGCCGCGGCGAGGAGTTCACATCGGCGACCACGAGACCCGCGGGCCTGCAGACGCCGGAGCTCTTCACCTTCACCCCGGCTCGCGTCGAAATAGACCCGCGAGGCCGTACCCAGTCAGTGATCCATGAGCCGGATGGGCTGATACAGGTTTTCCTGGTAACAAACACAACGCTTTACCAGAAGGCCATGACCGACTGCCTGAGATCGCTGCTGCAGGCTGCCCGCACCGGCCGGACAGACGCCTCTGAGTCCAGACCGGTTGCGCCGTAGGTCCCAGAACCGGCCGTCCTGTTGGCGCAGAGCATGAGGACTCCCGATAACATCCGGACGGTAATCGCCGCCAGGCAGGCCAGGCATTCTCGGCCGCAGGTCGCCTCACCCGACCTGAGCTCGCCACATATGCAATACTTAACATTGCGGAACCCGCTTGGGGCGCGTGCTAGAATCCTGTCGTGCGGCCAAGGTTCTCTCGGCGCACTTTCAGCCTGATAGCCTGGCCTGCACTGCCCTGGATGCCCTCGGGGTAACCGATATCCTGGAGGCATGGCAACCGCAGCCCGTCACGGGGGGCACGCGATTGGGGCAGTAACTCGTCATGTACAGGCGCGCCTCGATGCATCGCAAACGAGGTTGGCATGATGGGTACAATGACAAAACAAATCGGCATCGGCGTGTGTTCGTCGCTTTGTGTGCTGGCCGTCACGATCAGTCTCTTGTTCGAGAACCTCTCCCAGGGACGCGGGGCTGCTCCTCGATCCGACAGGGAAACAGGCACGCTTCGCGTGCTCGTCAAGCACAAACCGTACCCGTCCGAGTGGGTCAAGGCGGCCAAGGTGACCGTCTCCCGCATCGAGGTACGCGATGCGGAACATGAGGACGCCTGGATCGTCATCCGGGAAGGCGAGCATGTCATTGACCTGTCGGAGACGGGCAACGGCCGGCCCAGCACACTTGCAAGCGTTGACGTGGCTCCGGGCCGATACGACAAGATGCGGCTGATTTGTACCCAAGGGAGCGTAGCTGTTGACGACGGCCAATCGCTCCATTGGGGTCAGGATCTGCCCCAGAGCCTGCGGAACGGCGAACAGGCCGTCATCCAGTTGAATTGCGAATTCGCGGTCTCAGCGGGCGACCAGACAACCGTCCTGATCGACACCGGGCTGGAGGACGCGCTTCGGATGATGGCCGCCAACCGGCAGTCGGATACCGATCAGGTGGCCGGGTTCCATTCGATGCCACCCACGGTGACGGCTCGCTAGTACCGTGTTTCATAAATACTACGACTATGTTGCAGATCGAGCAAGGGCTTGACCGATGAAGGGCATATGGACCACGAACATGGAGGTTCGATTATGCCTTTCGATCCTGCGCCCCCGCTCCGC
>JAUCQB010000133.1 GCA_030372985.1 Phycisphaerae bacterium | reverse complement strand
AGATCGGAGCCGTTGAGCGGGGTCCAGGTTTCGGCGTTGGAGCTTTCCAGCAGCACGCCGGCCGCATAGGTCTGCCGGGTGATCACGCCGTTTTGACCCAGTTGCCCCAGGGTGGCGACGCGCATGCGGTAGTTGCTGCTGTTGGTAAGCAACACGACGGCATAGCTGGTTCCCGCCTGCGCGTAAAACGGGTTGGCGAAGACGACCTTGGTCTCGACGTTCAGACTTACGTCGCCAGGGGCCAGGACCTTTTCAGCGAAAATCACGCCGTTGGGCAGACCCGTGGTGACGCCGCGGATTTGGACCGTGACCGGGATGGACGGGTCTTTGGCGGTGAAATACAATCCCACACCGGAGACCACCTTGTCCTCGGTGAAGCTGAAGGTCTGGGCCAGAGGATCGTTGCGCACGGTGACGATCTGTGTGCGCCAGACCACTTGAACCACGGGCACGCGGATGATGCGCTCCTCGACAATGCGTTCGATGCGGGTGATGACCATCGGATCGTTGATCTGAATGCCGGCTCGGGCGGAATAGAGCCCGTCGGTCATTTCCACGATGCGGTTGCCGTTGCGCGCGTTCTCGGGGATGACAAAGGACGCGCTCACGCGGCCCGCGGTGTCCGCATGGACACCCGACGCCACCACCTGGCCGTCGCAGCGGATGGTCACGTTGTTCGCGTTGGATTGAAAGTTCGACCCGACCACGGCGATCCCGGTCTGCCCGCGCCCGCCGATGTTCGGGGTGATCTCCACCGACGCGTCCGGTTTTTCGAATACCGCATAGGGGTTTATGTTCTTGACCTCGGACCAGTCGGTCTGCTCGACGAGCACACGTTCCGTGGCCGGGAGCAACGCGAGGCTGCCCTTGAACAAGGCGTTGCTCGCCGAGGGATTTACCGTGAGCACGGTGGCCGAGGCTGTCCTGGCCGGTGCGGCGAAACGCCGGACCCGGTCGATGCGGGCGCTCCACTCGCTGTGATAGATGTCGGACTGGGCGTCGTTCGAAAAGTCGTCGGAATAGACGCCCTTCTTGGTCTGGGCGTCCCGGTTCTGCAGCTCGTTGTTCATCTGGAACTGGGCGTCGTTGTATTTGAGGTCCTCGACGTCCTTGATGATCTCGTGGATCTGGTCCATGGTGACGCGGGTCAGGCCGAAGTTCTGGACCGTCAGGTCCACCGAATTCGGCGGACAATCGACGCTGCAGAGTCCGAGCGTGCCTTCCGGGACGATGGGCAGCTCTGTCTCTTATACACATCTGACGCTGCCGACGAGTTC
>JAUCQB010000132.1 GCA_030372985.1 Phycisphaerae bacterium | reverse complement strand
GCGTCCGGATAGAGGGCGATCGGCGCCACGAGCTTTTGCAGCTCAGCCGCGCCGAGTTTGACCGGCGTCTGCGCCGGCGTGTCAACCGCCGCGGGCGCCTGGGCGAAGGTGGCCTGTGGCACACCCGGTGCGACGCCGGCCAGCAGGATCGCGATAATGCACAGTGGTGGTCCCTTCATGATTTGCTCTCCTTCGGAATAGGGGCGGCGCGTCAGCCGCCCAGTTGTATGGATCCCTTGATTCTGACCATCGCGCAGAAGACTGGTGACATCTGATCCTCCAGAGTCTTGCGGTCAGAAGGTCATCTGCATCCTCAGCCCGTAGACCATAGCCACATCGTTGCGCGACGAACCGCCCGGATCGACGATCACCTGCAGATCCGGCGAGATGTGGCACCACGGGGTGATTTCGATGTTGTAATACGCCTCGACGCCCTGCTCGGAGCTCAGACCGAATGCCGGGTCGATCTTGTCGCTGATATTCGCGTGGTAGTAGCCGATTCCCCATGTGTCACGATCGCGCGCCGGGATCGAGCCTTTGCCGCTGACACCGAAGCTGTAGAACTGCTCAAAGATGTTCGGCTCGCCGCCGTAGCCAAACCGGCCAAAGACGCCAATACCCTGTTCGGGATCGTCGGCTTCGGTGAACAGGTACTGGTCGAAGTTGTAGTAGATCCCCCACGTGTCAGGGGAGGTCTCGATGTCGGCGAGGCTGAGTCCCCGCGGAAACTGGATTCGACCGTCGCCGCTGAGCTCCGCGAAGTCGCGTGAGGTCCAGAACCATCCCAGACGCTGATGGCCGGTCTTGCCGAAGGGCTTCCAGGTGAAGTCGTACTCCTGCGTGGCCGTGTACCAGTCACGGCCGTGAAACGCCGTGTTGAAGCCGGTCATCGTGGCGGCCCCGTCTTGGTCGTTATCCGTCACGGCGGTGATCACGTCCAGCCACTTTGTCGGGCGCCAGACCGCCCCGGCCACCATCGTGGTGTACGGTGTGCCATAGAACAGTACCGGGTTAGCCTTGAAGGCGACGTTCATGAACTGGGTCCGTTGGTTGCCGGTGAAGGCGTTCGCGTCAGCCAACGAAGTCCCGTCGAGTTTCCCCATGATGAGCACGAACTGCTCGGAGAGCGCCTGTGCAAAGTAGAACTCGGAGAGCGTGGTCGTTCCCGGTTCGCCCGGGACGGGCAGCAAACCCTGAAAGTTCGGGGCCATCAGCGAGCCAACTTTGGGATTGACGTTGTCGCCAATCTTCGTCTCGCCGTGGAAAGCGAACAGACCGCCGGGCCACAGGCCCATCCGGGCGGTGTCCAGCTTGATGTAATAGTCGGCCGAGCCCGAATAGCGGAAGGCGTTGTTCGTGTCTTTGCCGCCGTGGGCGTTACCCTGCAGGATCTGCGTCACGTCCAGCTCGAAGAGGACGCCCTTCTCGGCAAGCTGTGTTCTGGCCCCGCCCCAGTCGCCGGTCAGGTACTTGCGATGTGCCAGGTCGCCGCTGTAGTCGGGCAAGTGTTGAATGAGGGAGGGCATACCCGCCGGCTGGGTTGCCGGAGGCGAGCCGGCCTCCTGACCGAAGGCCGTCGATGCAATCAAGAAGGTGGCGATGATGATACGAATGGTCATATCATATCCTTTCAGTGAGCATTCT
>JAUCQB010000131.1 GCA_030372985.1 Phycisphaerae bacterium | reverse complement strand
AGCGTCAGATGTGTATAAGAGACAGGAACCGTATCCTCCAGGCGCTGGCCGCCAGGCAAGAGGCGGTCATCATCCTGTTGATCGTCGTCGTGGGCGCATTCTTCTACTCACGAAACACCGCGATGGTGGACGCCGCGACCCTCCGCTCCATCCTGCGCACGATGGCCTTCCCGGGGCTGATCAGCATGGGCATGGTCCAGTTGATGATCGCAGGCGAGATCGACCTATCGACCGGCGCGGTAATGAGCCTGGCTGCGGTGTTCGCGGCCAAGCTGATCCGCGATGCGGGCCTGTCCGTGCCGGAAGCGGTCCTTTGTTCGCTGGGCGTGGCGCTTCTGGTGGGGCTGGCAAACGGTCTACTGACCGTCAAGGTCGGCGTCCCTGCGGTGATCACCACGATCGGCATGTCATTCATCGCGCGGGGCATCAGCTACTCCTTCACCAACGGCCTGCCCATCTATCCCCTCCCACCGGAAGTGGCTATCATCGGCTCGTGGAAGCCGCTCGGCATCTCCTTCACCTTCTTCCTCATGCTGGGTGCGATGATCGTGGTGGAGATCCTGCTGAACCGGACGCGGTGGGGCGCCATGCTGTTCGCCACTGGCGGCAACAAGCTGGCCGCACAGGTCTGCGGTATCAACACCGACCGGGTCAAGATCATCTGCTTCATGGCAACCAGCCTCCTTGCGGGCATGGCCGGGATGTTGACGATGAGCCAGCTTCCCATGACCCCGGGCGACCCGATCATCGGCAAGAACCTGGAGCTGGACATCCTGGCCGGCGTCATCGTCGGCGGCGTCAGTTTCTACGGCGGCCGGGGTTCTGCCATCGGCTCCTTCCTGGGGGTCGCGTTCATTCAGTTGGTGCGCAGCGGCGTGGTCATCGCACGCTTCAGCTCCTACCTGCAGGTTCCGGTGGTGGGCGTCTTGTTGGTGCTCGCCGCGGTGGTCGATGTGCTCCGGCATCGCAGGAGCGAAGCTTAGGCCAGAGAGGATTTGGGGGGCCTGCAAGGGCCCCTCGAGACGGGGTGCCCGGGTCCCCTGGTGACAGGAAGGGGACCGCACACAGAGAGGAGGTAGGCGTCCGCCCACGAATACGGTGGTGAATTCGCATCCTGTTCCGACATCGCAGATCAATCGTTCGAGTCCATTCTTCAAGGAGGACGAAATGTCTCGGAAGTCGCTCTTCAAGATCATGTCGTTGATTGCGGTCCTGGCCATGATTGCTGGCTGTTCGCAACCGACACCCGCGCCCGCGCCGACACAGGCTCCCGCACCGGCACAGGCGCCTGCGGCGGCCGCGCCGACGGCAGCCCCGGCTGCTCCTGCAGCAGCAGGCGGAAAAGTCACGGGCAAGTTCTACTGGGTGCAGAACTCCGCCTGGCATCCCGTGCACCAGCTGACCCAGCAGTCCTTCCTCGAAGGCTGCACCGAGCTCGGCCTCGACTGCGAGCTCGCCACCACCGATGAGAACGCACTCGAAGCCGTCGTCGCCCTCGCAGAGCAGACCGTCTCCCGGCCGGATGCCAAGGGCGTCGCCATGTGGGCCGGCGGCCTGCCCGTCTTCAAGCCCATCATCGAGAAAGCCAAGGCCAACGGTGTCTTCGTCGCCCTGCCCCACTTCCCCGTCCCCGAGGGCACCTTCGCCGACAACGCCGTCCAGATCGCGGCTGATACCGCCAAGTACCCCGATCCGGTCGCCAAGGCCATGTGCGACGAGGCCAAGAAGCAGGGCATCACCAAAGGCTCCGTCGCCATCACCGAGAACAACCACAACGCCACCGAGGACATGGTCGCCAAGGTCTTCGCTGAAAGCATGAAGAAGTACTGCCCTGAGCTGACCGTCCTCGAACCGGTGCTCGAAGGCGCTGAGCCGACCCAGGCCATCGCCGTCGCCACCTCCATCATCCAGGCCAACCCCGACATCGTCATGGGCTTCTCCACCACCGGCGGCGGTCCCACCACCTGGGCCGGCGCACAGAAGGAGACCGGCAAGAAGCTCATCGCGGTCGGCATGGACTACACCCGCGTCAACCTCGACCTCGTCAAGAACGGCGAGATCTTCGGCATCGTCGCCCAGCCCCTCTACGACGAGTGCAAGGGCGCGGCCGAACTGCTCTTCAAGATGGCCAACGGCGAGAAAGTCCCCTACTGGACTGTCCTCGAAGCCCCGCTGGTCACCAAAGACAACATGAACGAATTCTACGCCATCCTCGACCGCCTCGAGCCTCGCTACCGCGATGCGAAGAATCCGGACGAGAAGTAGTAGAAACGGCGCAGGGGTTCTGATTTGACAGGACCGTCAGGATCCCTGCAAGGTGAGGCCTCCGATCCCCGGCCGCCCTACGGATGTGCCGGGGGATTGGAGGCCAGACAGATGCGAGGAGCCAACTTCCATGATCGATGCTGTGAAAGGTGAGCAGACCCAAGCCGTCGTCTCTGACCGGCAGCCCATTCTCCAAGCCAAGGGCATCTCCAAGGCGTTTGGTCACGTCCAGGCCCTGGATAACGTCGACTTCGAGCTTTATGAGGCTGAAGTCGTGGCGCTGATCGGCGACAACGGCGCCGGCAAATCCACCCTGGTCAAGATCCTGTCCGGCATCTACCATAAGGACACGGGCCAGATCTTCTTCGAGGGCCAGCCTGTGGAAATACGCGGCCCCAGGGATGCCGAGCGGCTCGCCGGGATCTCTACGGTCTACCAGGACCTGGCGTTGGTCGATGTCCGGGATGTGGGCTCCAACATCTTTCTGAACATGGAGCCGACGAACCTGGGCTTCTTCATCAACTTCCGCAAGCTGTATGCGGACGCCAAGCGGGTCATCGACCAGTTGCACATCGACATGCCT
>JAUCQB010000130.1 GCA_030372985.1 Phycisphaerae bacterium | reverse complement strand
CCGATGGTCAGCAGGGCATGCTGCAGCTTGGCCATCAGGCGATCCATCAGCGCCAGGTCGGCCGGGTCCAGACGCCGCTTGGGATGCCCTTTCGGCTCCGGCGCGCCGGCCACGGCCACGAACGTCTCATACAGGCAGATGGCCACTGCGTGCGAGAGATTCAGCGTGCCGTAGGCAGGGCTGGCTGGGATGTTCACCACCGCGTCGCAGTTCATCAGCTCCTCGCGCGACAACCCGTTGTCCTCGGTGCCGAACAAGATGGCGACGTCACCTTCGCCGACGTGCTCGGCCAGGACGCGGGCCATTGCCGGCGGGGTCAGATCGTCGGCCTGATGAACCGGCCCGCGCCGTCGGCTGGCCCCCACCGCATACACCACGCCATCCAGCGCCTCGCCTAGCGTCGAGACGATCCGGGCCGAGGTCAGCCGGCGCTCGCCGTGCGTGCTGCGCTGGAGAGCTTCTCTTGAAACCGCACTGGCCTTCGGCTCGGCCAGGACAAGCTGACCCGCGTCAAAGTTCTCCATCAACCGGGCGACCGCCCCGATGTTGCCGGCCACCTGCGGGCGCACCAGGACCACGCGTACCCGCCGCATCAGATCCAGACCGCTGTTGGTCACCTGGTCGTTCGCCATGAACTTCGCCACCGGTGATCATTCTACTCGAACGACCTCGAAAATGTGCCTGTCTGCAGAGCTTGTCAGAGCCAGACTCATCCGAGGCGGACAGCGGCATGCGGATGAGGCCTGCCCCGGGATAAAAGATGATTCCGAGGTTGTCTTGCCGGCGCGGCCGTATGCCGGTAAACTTCATCGCAATTGCGATGGGGCTCGAAGATTTCGCGAGGACGCGGCGGGACAGGCAATCCCGGAGGACGAGCCCATTCGGGAGTGGTTGCCCCATGAATTCAGCATGCATGTCATCACGGGGAAGTGCGGTTGGGGTTCCCGGGCGACGGATAGCCGGTCGGCTTCTAATGGACCGGCTGGAACGGTTTTTAGGAATTATTTTACCTGTCTCTTATACACATCTGACGCTGCCGACGAGTTCCGAACGGTGTA
>JAUCQB010000129.1 GCA_030372985.1 Phycisphaerae bacterium | reverse complement strand
AGATCTACACCGTTCGGAACTCGTCGGCAGCGTCAGATGTGTATAAGAGACAGGATGTCATCCGGGTCGGGGTTGTTCGGGTCCTGCTCAAGGTCCACGCGGGTCTGGACAAACTTCAGCCGATTCTCCGCATCCCAGGTATAGCTGAACGCACCGTCCTGGGTCAGGTTGCCGTCCTCGTCGTACTGGTGCGTGGCCGTCACCGTCTGGCAATCCGGCAACGTCGTCCCGACGTACTTGTACTGGTTCAGGTCCGTGGGGCAGTAATACGACACCGTTGACGCACCCTCGGTCGAGTCGTTCCGGTTGCCGATCTGGTCGTAGTTGTACAACCGCCGTTCGGCAGGGATCTCGTCCCCGGGCTCCTCGGGATTGTCGCCTTCGTGACGGTAGGATGACACCAGTTCGCTTCGCGGGTTGTAGCCCCACAGATTCAGCTCCGCCGGGCTGAACTCCGACCCGCCGTTGACCATCGACTTGCGACGGCCAAGCTCATCGTAGGCGTAGGTGTAGGTCGAGAAATAGCCGAGGGATGTCGCCCAGTTGTGAATCCCGGTCACCGCATCCCGATTGGGCTCGTAGGTCTGGGTCGCCATTGCCGGGCCCGAATAACCCGACCACTGATAGAGCCGCGATCCGACGAGGTCGCTGTTGACCACGCGCCCGTAGTACAGGTTGTTAATGCCCGGCCCGCCTACGCCATTGAATCGGCCATCGGCCTGATCGTATGAGTACCACACGTCGTACTCCCGTGTCTCCCACGGCCCGATGTAGAACCCGCCGTCACGACCAAGCGTGTCGTACTTGCGGCTGATCGTCTTGTTGTACGGGCCGTAGCGTAAGTGTTTACCGTCCGGTGGTCTTGTTGTCACGACGTATCGACCAGGAGTGAGATTTTCTTTCCGGCCCAGGCGGCGCGGAGCAGTGTCTGGATGGTTTCGAATACTCCGAGGCCCTGCTGCTGGGCGGTTCGCATCACGGTAGCGAGGACGGCCCAGGCCTGGGCGCCCGACTCGCTGCGGCTGCCGCCGGTGATCTTTCGCATGACCACCGCCGGCCGGAGGGCTCGCTCAGCGGCGTTATTGGTCCCCTCCACCTTGGGATTGTGCAGGAACGTGGTCAGGCGAGGTCCGTACTTTCGGATTCTCCCTGCCAGGCGATCCGCATTGGCATCGTCCCACGAGTCGGCCCCCAGATTTCGCAGCCGCGTCTCGATGCTCTTCACCTGCCGGGCATAAGCACCGGCGGACAGGCGTTTGCGACGCTGCTTGAGCCGCAGAGCCTCCTGAGCCAGCCGCTTGCACTGCCTGAAGAACGGGTGCGAGGCCATCGTCGGGCGTTTCTGGATCACGTCGCGTAGTTCCCGCAGCAGATGCGTCAGGCACTTCTGCTGAGGGCAGTTGAACTGGTCATACGCGGCGTAGAAATCGCTGACCAGCGTCCCGCCGAAGGCCTCGCCCAGCAACTGAGCGATGACCTTCCCGCTCCGCGAGCGGTCCACGTGGTACAGCGTGTGCGTGTCGTTGGTCAGGGTCCACAACTGTGCGTTCTTTCCATCGATCCGCCAGCCGGTTTCGTCGCCGTGGACCACCTCGGCGGCCCGCAGGACCAGCTTGATCCGGTCGTATTGCCCGGCCAGCCAATGGCCCAAACGCCGAAGCTGCTTGACCAGAGCCCCCGGACTGACCTTCATGCCCGGCAGGTCCGCCAGCAACTCGGCGATTTGCCGTAGCGGCAAACGATAACGGATCCGCAGTACCGCCGCCGTGGCCAGAGCGTTGATCCCCAATTGCGCGTGCGGCAGATTCGCGGCCGGCGGCTGGTCCTCCGCCCGAGACTCCACGCGCGTCCGGCAGTGCGGACAATAGCCGCTGTGCGTGTGGTAGCAGGTCGTGAATCGCTGCGCGGGAATGAAATCCTCCACCATCCGCCGGTGGTGCTTCAACTCGCTCAATTGCGTGTGGCAGCGCGGGCAGCACAGCACTCCCCGTCTATCCGCCGGAAGGGGAACTTCCTGCCGGACGTCGATCTTCCGAGGCTTGGGACGCAGGGCCGCCGGATGCCCCTCGGGACGCCCGGGCGTGCGACGCGCCTTCTCCGGCACGTTCGGCTTCACAAAAGCCGGAACCTCTGCCGGCTCTGCCTCCCCCGAGGGGCGACCCGTGAGTTCGTCAATCCGACGCTTCAACCGCACGTTCTCGGCCTCCAACTCGGCAACCCGCTTGCGCAGGACCATCAACTCCTGATATCTTGCCGAGTGCTCGCGGCGCAGTCCATTGATCTCGATCTGGAGAAAATGAGCGTGTTGCTCGTACATCCGTGCAATCGCAACCGGGTCACCATCCATGACCTCGATATTATAACACCTATAAACTTAGAAAACAAGGAAAACCTGGTCCACTTTTCAAAAAAATATTCGCACGGACGGTCACGGACGGTAGACAGTTACGCTGGGCGGTGATGGTGCTAGTCTGGGGTGATGGGACGGCCGCCGCGTATTACGGAATCCGGGGTTGTGTATCACCTGCTGAATCGCCGGGTGATGCGGCTGACGGTTTTTGAGAAGGAGGCGGACTACGCGGCGTTCGAGCGGGTGCTGCCGGTAACCCTGCCGGCGATTTCGGCGTGATAGCGGAGTGCTGAACACAATGATCCTGAGTCCACGGGGAGCAGCCAGCGTGCGACTCGCCGGCTTGCTGGTTGTCCTTCTTGTGTCTGTCTCTTATACACATCTCCGAGCCCACGAGACAGCG
>JAUCQB010000128.1 GCA_030372985.1 Phycisphaerae bacterium | reverse complement strand
CCCCGTGGCCACCATGATCCCCCGGCCCGATGGGCGGGCCTGGGACGCCATCCAGTCGCCGCCCACCTTCAACCCGCTCCTCGAGCAGGACGCGGTCTTCTTCCCCAACTATGAGCCGGTCGCGCAGGCGGCCGCCGAGGACTCTGCCATGAAACAAGAATCGTTCGCCTTGGGGTTTATCGAGACGCAGGGCTTCACCGCCGTGTTCGAGGCCATCGACACGGCCTGCAAGGCGGGCAACGTCCAGATCGTGGGCAAGGAGAAGCTCGGCGGCGGCTTCGTGGCCGTGATCATCAAGGGCGACCTGGCGGCCGTCAGCGCGGCCATCGAGGCCGGCCAACAGAAGGTCGAGGGCCTGGGCAAGCTCATCGCTGCCCACGTGCTGGCCCGTCCCAGTCCCTCCGTGCTGGCCCTGCTGCCGAAGGCGCCCTAGCCGCAATACCGTTCAATTGAGATTCACAAGAACGCAGCCTCCTGTCACGATGGGCATGGTCCTAAGTCCTTCGTGGCAAGGAGGCTACGATGAGTACGCTGAGCACGGATGCGGATGTGGCGGTCCGCTGGTCGGTCGCCGAACGGGTGTGAGCATTGAAGCAGATTGTGTCGCGGAAGGCAATCGCAAAGGCGTTGCGTGCCTCGGGAGGTAAGCACAAGGAAGGACTAAAGGGGTCGGGAGTCGAATGGCACTTGAACTTTCTTAACTCGTTGCAGGGCAAACTGATATAGACAAAAAAGGCCTCTCTTGCCAAAAGGGGGTGTGAGAAACATCTCCCCGATGGCAAGGAGGCCGAAAATGGTTCGTCCGTTTCGCGCGGCGGTGGCGATGGCACGGCGGCAGGGGCAATTGTACTTTGCCGCCCTGCTGCCAGAAGATCGTATCCTCAAGGCGTTCGGGACGGCAAGAGCAATCTGGCAGGGCTGGGTCTATACGCCGGCCGTCACGGTATGGGTCTTCCTCTCGCAATGCCTCAGTGCGGATCATTCCTGCCGGGAGGCGGTGTCCCGGCTGATTGCCTGGCGCGTGGCCCAGGATCAGCAGCCATGTTCGGCGGAGACGGGAGCGTACTGCACGGCCCGCGGCAACCTGCCGGAAGAGGCCATTCACCAGCTCGTCCGCGACACCGGCAAGGAGACGGAAGCTCAGGCGGACGAGAGCTGGCTGTGGCTGGGAAGAAGAGTGCGGGTGGTCGACGGGTCGACGATCACCATGCCCGACACGCCGGCCAATCAGGGGGCCTATCCGCAACAGGAGAACCAGAAGCCCGGCTGTGGTTTTCCCATGGCCCGCATCCTGGTGATCTTTTCGTTGGCGGTGGGCACGGTATTGGACGCGGCGATCGGCAGGTACCAGGGCAAGCAGACCGGCGAGAACAGCCTGTTTCGCGCGCTTCACGAGGTCCTCAGCGAAGGCGACGTGGCCCTCGCCGACCGCTATTTCAGCGGTTGGTTCGACATCGCCCTGCCGTTGGCCCGCGGCATCGACGTCGTCGTCCGCAAGCATCAAGCGCGCGAGACGGACTTTCGCACAGGCAGGCGGTTGGGCCAGGACGATCACTTGGTCTGCTGGAGCAAACCGGGACAGCCGAAGTGGATGTCGGCCGAGCAATACGCCGCCTTGCCCGAGGAGTTGACGTTGCGAGAGGTTCGCATCCACGTCGCTCAGAAAGGCTTTCGCACGCGGTGGCTGGTGGTGGTGACGACGCTCGTCGACGCAAAGCAGTATCCGCCCGAAGCGATTGCTCTGCTCTATCGCTGGCGATGGCAGGCGGAATTGCATCTGCGAAGCCTGAAGACCGTGTTACAGATGGACCATCTGCGGTGCAAGACTCCCGAGCGGGTCCGCAACGAGTTCTACACCCACCTGCTCGGCTACAATCTCCTTCGAGGCGTGATGGCAGCAGCGGCTTTTCAGTCGGGCAAATCACCCTGGCAGATCAGCTTCAAGGGGACGTTGCAGACGCTCGAGCAGTTCCTGCCGATCCTCATGACCAGTGTTTCCAGCGAACTGTGGTGCGCGACGCTCTTGACGGCCGTGGCCACGCACGTGGTGGGCGACCGGCCCGACCGTTTCGAGCCCCGCCTCGTCAAACGCCGCCCCAAACCCTACAAACACCTCCGC
>JAUCQB010000127.1 GCA_030372985.1 Phycisphaerae bacterium | reverse complement strand
TTCGGAACTCGTCGGCAGCGTCAGATGTGTATAAGAGACAGGAACAGCCCCGCCCGAAAGCTTCGGATTGAGCACCCAGTTGTTCAGCGTGTAGCCGGGCGTAGCCGCCTGGCGGCGCAGATGGAGGACTTTCAGCTGACCGTATCGGCAGTCCTCGAAGACCTGCCGGAGGAAGCGGTATTCCGGCCAGAAGCGGATCACCTGGGCGATCATGAACTTGCCCTTCGATTTGGCGGCAGCGGCCAGCATGGCGTCGCAGTCGGCGACCGTCAGGGCCATGGGCTTCTCGCACAACACGTGCTTGCCGGCAAGCAGAGCCGCCAGGGTGATCTCCTTGTGCAGCGGCGTCGGCACGCAGATGTCCACCGCGTCCACCTTCGGGTCGGCGATCAGTTCTTTCCAATCGGAGTAGCGCTGCAATCGACTGACATCCCGCCGTGTGCCCCTCGCATCGGCGATGTTGCCCCCCACCTTGGACCAATCGCCCTCGCGGCGGTCGGGCTCCTTGTCGCAGAGAATGAGCGTTACCCGATCGGGCATCTTCTCATACTGGTTAAAGTGGTTACGCCCGATGAAACCGGCGCCGATCAGACCTACGCGGATCATGAGATCTCTCCGTACTGCAGGCGTTCGATTCTTTCGTGTCGAGTGACGAGCCTGGGACGAAATCCGAATGTCGAAATCCGAATGACGGATGAAACCCGAGATTCGTATGACGAAATCCAATACGCAGCGTTGCCATTCGTCATTCGAGCTTCGTCATTCTTTCGTCATCCTGGTTTCGTCATTCTCAGTTCACCCTGGCTGGCCCAGGTCCTGTGGGCCCGCACGGGCATGGTACCCCGGCCCGCCCGCTGGCGAAAGGCTTCAGGCTGGGTTACATTTTGGCCCATGAGAAACGCAATCATCAACACCAGCATCGTAACAGGACTGTTCAGCATGACTGCCTTCGCCGCCGACATCCCGTGGCCCGAGCACCCGCGACCCGACTTCCAGCGGAGCCCGTGGGTCAACCTCAACGGCCAGTGGGCCTTCGACTTCGATCCGCAGGATGCGGGCGAGAAGGAGCAGTGGTTCGCCCCAGGCAAGCACGCTTTCTCGAAGAAGATCACCGTGCCGTTCCCCTGGGAGAGCAAACTCAGCGGCATCGGCGACAAGGACTACAAAGGCGTGGCCTGGTACTCGCGGGAGATCACCCTGCCCGACGGTGAGGGCTGGAAGGGCAAGGACGCGTGGCTGATCGTCGGGGCCTGCGATTGGGAAGCGAAGGTGTGGGTCAATGGCAAGCCGGCCCGCGAGCATGTCGGCGGCTACCTGCCATTCGAGATCGACCTTTCCAAGTTCGCCAAGCCAGGCGAGAAAGTCACGGTCGTCATCCGAGCCAAGGATGTCACCGACGATCAGCAGCCCACCGGCAAGCAGATCGGCTGGTACACCCGCACCAGCGGGATCTGGCAGACGGTATACCTCGAGCCGCGGGACAAGGCCCGGATCACCGGCTTCTACAATCAAACCTCCATCTCGAACGGCGAAGTGAAATACTTCGCGAAGCTCACCCCTGAAGCCAAGGGCCTCAAGGTCAAAATCACAAGCCCGGAAGGGGCTTTCGAGCCCGGCCAGGAGACGGTCGGTGTGATTTACGGAGACAGTACCACCGGCGCCACCAGGGATTACGTCGCTTGGCCCACGATCAAGGTTCGCCAGCCGCAACTCTGGTCTCCGGAATCGCCGAAGCTTTACGCGGTCGTGATCGAACTGGTCAAGGATAAAGAGATTGTCGATCGGGTGGAGACTTATTTCGGTCTTCGGCAGATCACTGCCGCCAAGGCCCCCGGACGCGACTACAAGTACGTTTACCTGAACGATAAGCCCATCTACCTTGCCGGGGCCCTGCACCAGTCGTTTCATCCGGACGGCATCTATCAGTATCCGAACGACGCGGTCATGCGCAGCGACTACGAGTTGTGCAAGAAGATCGGCATCAACTTCCTGCGCATCCACATCAAGATCCCTGTGCCGCGCGAGCTCTACTGGGCCGACAAGCTGGGCGTGATGATCATGCAGGACATGCCCAACTTCTGGAACAACACCGGGCAGGCCCGCAAGTGGTACGAGGAGATGCTGGACGGGGCGGTGGCCCGCGATCGTAACCACCCGGCCATTTATGCGTGGGTGAACTTCAATGAGAGCTGGGGACTGGACAATCCCGGCCCGTACAACGAGGAGCGGCAGGCGTGGGTCGAGAAGATGTACGAGCTCACCAAATCGCTTGACTCCGGCCGGCTGGTGGAGGACAACTCGCCCTGCAAGTACGACCACGTGGTCACGGACATTAACTCGTGGCACTTCTATATCAACGACTACGCCGAGGCGAAGAAGCACATCCAGGAGGTCGTCGATAAGACCCACCCGGGCTCGACGTTCAACTACATCGGCGGCCGCAAACAGACCGATGCCCCGCTGATGAACAGCGAGTATGGCGGGATCAGCGCCGGCCTGGGCGACCAGGACATCTCCTGGTGCTTCAAATACCTCACCAACGAGCTGCGCAAGCACGACAAGATCTGCGGTTACATCTACACCGAGCTGTCGGACATCGAGTGGGAGCACAACGGCTACGTCAACTACGACCGCTCGCCCAAGGAGTACGGGTACGATTTCTGGTTCCCCGGATTCTCGCTGGCGGATATCAACAGCCCGGACTTTGTGGTGATTGATGCCCCACCGATGGTCGAACTGAAGGATGGTCAGCCCCGCGAGATCCCGATCAAGATCAGCCACTGGTCCGACAAACAGGCCAAGGCACTGACCCTTCGCTGGCGAGTGGATTGGATCGATCGGGACGGCGTGAAGTGGGAGGGTCAGGAGCGGAAGACACAGCCGGCCGTCTGGAAGCCGTACGAAGTTGTCGATCAACCGGCGATCAAGGTTTCTGCAGAGGCTGGGACGGGGCCAGCCGTGGGGGCCCTGCTGGTCGAACTGGTGGACGGCGACGACATCCTGGCCCGCAACTACATCAACTTACTGGTTCAACGAAGTTTTCCGGCAGTGGAGGTGATGGGCAAGGCTCGCTTCCTGCGTTTCCGGCCGGGTGACTTCTCCTCCTGGCAATGGCAGGAGAGCCCAACCGCCATGCCGGCCGCAGTCAACGCTGACAAGGTATGCATTCGCGGGAGCGGCTACATCGAATACCAGATCGATACAGGGATCAAGAGCCCGGACGGCCTGGTTGGCTTCGATCTGACGGCCGAGGTGTCAGCCAAGGCCGGCGACGAGAAACTGGACTGGCCGGAGCGGAAGAAGGACATCGACTACCCGCAAACCGATGTGAAGAAGTGGCCGAGCGACCTGCGGATCAGCATCAACGGCGTGGAGGTTCACCGCGCAACGCTTCCCGACGATCCGGCGGATGCACGGGGAGCGCTGTCGCATCATCGGCAGTACCACCCCGGCTCCTACGGTTTCCTGATTACGGCCAACATTCAAGACGAGTCAACGGTGAAGCGGGTCTTCGACGCCGGCAAAGACGGCATTCTGACCATTCGCTTCGAGGTTCCGGCCGACGCCCAGAACAAGGGCGGCCTGGCGATCTTCGGCGACACCCTTGGCTGTTATCCGGTCACGCCGACGCTTGTCGTGTACTCCAGAGATGAGATGCCGCAGCCGCCGGCGTCGTTCATCCCGCCACCCACCGCCGCGGTCAACCGGTTCGCGGATCGGGCCAAGACGCTGCTGCCCACGGCCGAGGCGGGCGGCCATGCCTGGCGCTGGACCACCGACAAGCCAAGCGACAAGTGGAACCAGACGGACTTCGACGACGGGCAGTGGAAGACCGGCAAGAGCGGTTTCGGCAAGGAGGGTACGCCCAGCACGATCATCAAGACACTCTGGACGAGCCAAGACATCTGGCTGCGAACCGAAGTGACGATCGAAGATCCCGCTGTCATCGCCGCCGGCCAGTGGCGGCTCTACCACGATGAAAACTGTGAGGTCTTCATCAACGGCAGGCAGGTCATCCGGCAAAGAGGCTTCGTCACGCAGTACCAGGATGTACCCCTCGGCCGCGAGGCCCTCTCCGCCCTTCGCCCCGGCAAGAACATCATTGCCGTCCACTGTCGCCAGACCGAAGGCGGGCAGTATATCGACGTGGGGCTGTCGGTGATGATGAAATAAGCGGCACCGCACGGGATGCCGTGTGCCACTGCTCTATTGAGCAGTGTGGGGGTGTGAGGTCTTCGTGTCGGGAGCAAACGGCATGACCGTGCACCACCGAAAAAGACGTGAAGCCTGGGACGAACCCGGTCACGCCCATTTCGTGACCTATTCCTGTGTGCGACGGTTGCCGCTGCTCTCCAAAGACCGGACGCGACGATGGGTTGTCGAAGCGATCGAATGCGTGCGGAACGAGTTGCGGGTTGCAGTCTGGGCCTACGTGATCATGCCCGAGCATGTGCACCTGCTCATCCATCCTCAAGACGCCCGATTCCAGATGCGCCGTATTCTCGCGGGTCTCAAGCGGAGCGTGTCGGACAAGGCAAAGCGTCACCTGGAAGCCGAGGGGCGTTCCGATTGGCTGCGGCGTCTGACCGTCTCTTATCCTTCGAGACAGGTGTTTCGGTTCTGGCAGCCAGGCGGAGGTTTTGATCACAACATTTTCCGCGAGAAGACCGTACCCGCAGTCATTGAGTACATCCACGCCAACCCGGTTCGCAGAGGACTTGTCAGGTTGCCGACGGACTGGGAATGGTCCAGCGCTCGGTTCTGGGCGGGGCACCCTGACGTGCCGATTCGAATGGACTCGCCCAACTCCTGAGCGGTCAGCACTGCTCAATAGAGCAGTGGCACACTGGATGTTTCCTCGGGTGACATTCAATAGAGCAGTGGTACACTGGGTGTTTCCTCGGGCGACGTGCAATAGAGCCGTGGCACACGGCTGTCATTCCGCCGTGAACGCGTGTTTGCCGCCGGTCAGCGTTTTTTGGGGCAGCCCGGGAATGTCGAGCACACCGCTCACGCGCCTCGGCAGCTTGATTTGCAGATTCATGCCGTTGCGGCCTCGCCGCCCCCATTCCACCTCGATCGGTCCGCGAGGCGAGGGAGAACGCACCTTCGCCCAGTCCAGATCGAACATCCGCGGGGCGATTCGCACGGTCTCGAAACCGGGAGCGGTCGGGGTCACGCCGCCGACCTGTTCGGAGAGGTGATAGGTGGGGCTGGCCGACCAGGCATGGCAGGCGCTGGAGTCGCCGTAGGTTTTGGGTCCGTGGTTCCAGGACTCATACCAGGTGGTCGCGCCGTCATCGAGCATGCGACCCCACAGCTTGCGGATGCCCGCGAGTGCCTGGTCGCCATAGCCGGTCTGGAAGAGAGCCTGCAGGACGTAAGCGTAGAAGAAAGACGACGCGATCGGGTGGTCGGCGCCGGGCCGCTGAACGTTGCCGCCGCTGTTGGCCGCGAAGAGGCGGTCGTGGTTTTCGAGAATCCAGGCCACCCGCCGCCCGATCTGACGATGCCATGGTTTCTGAACGCCCGTCAGGATCGCGTATGTGTTACCATGCTGGGCGACCTGGCGATACGGCCGGCGGTCTTGGGGGCTGTAACCTTCCCAGAATTGTCTGCCCTTGGCATCCCAGAAAGCGCGCACCACCGCCCGTCCAACCTTGGCCGCCATCGCGCGGTATCTGCGGGCCTGCGAGTCGTATCCCAGGTGCCGGGCCATCTTCGCGGCCATCTGCAGGGCCTCCAGATACTGGAGGCTGAAGGTCGCATTGTAACCGGCCTTGAACAGGGGCGCCCAGTCCAGGAACAACCATATCCCGTGCCCCGGGAAGCCGCAGAGGTGCGTCTTGCCCGCATGGTTCTCGAACCATTTCATTGCCTTGACCACCGCGTCGAAATGCTCGCGAATGGGTGAGTCGTCGCCCGTGTAGAAGTAGTAGTCCCAGATCGAGCAGACCCAGACCAGTGTGTAATCCGGCAGGATGCAGGAGTGACACTCGCAGGGGAACAGCCCATAGGTCAGGCCGTCATGAACCTGTGACTGGGCCGCCTGGCGAATCCCGCGGCGGAACAGGGCCTGATCGCCGAACGCCGCCATGTTCACCCGCCACTGGACTCGCGCGTCGCCCCACCATTGGGCCTGTTCGCGCCACGGGCAATCCATGTATGCGTCGTGCATGCAGAGCTGTTCGGTCCACACGCCGGTTTCCCAGATGCGGTTGAGCAGCGGATCGCTGCACTCGAATGCCCCCCGCCTCTCGACCGGGTAGCTCGTGAACGTGTAGTCAATGCCGTACACTTTCATCGGCCTGCGGACGTTGCGGAAGACCGCCAGAACGTAGCGGAAGCCTTTCCATGAGAAGAACTGATGCTGTTGACGCCCCTTTCGGCAGCGGTAGCGGTCGGTGGTGCTGTTGAGCGCGCCGGTCTGCGACCGGATGATCGCGTCGCCGTTGGGCCGGACGTGCTCGCAGTAGTGCACATCGATGATCTCGCCGCCGGCGGCCTCGACATCGATCCGCAAAAACCCGCAGGTCTCGCGTCCGGCGTCGAGCACGACGGCATGAAACCGGTCGGGCCCCGTCGGCCGCACAATCATGCCGTTCGCGGACCGGGTTGACTGGAGAGCAGCCTTCTCATTCTTGAAGACGGCCTGTTGGGTCGTCATTCGCTTTTCGCCGGCCAGCAGAAGGCCGATGTTCTCGCAATCCTGCCAGTCCTTGCCGTTTCGACCGGCAAAACGGGCAACAATCCCGGCGAATCGGCCGGGCGTCTCCCGCTCGAAGGGAATGCCCCGCGGCTCCAGCCTTTCCACGGGCATGATCGTGGCCGCCCCGCGCACCTGCGCCTCGGGCCAGCCGGTGTCGTTGAATTGCGGCCGCGCCCAGCGGGGGACGTCCTTGGCGGCGTCGAAATCCTCCTGGAAACCGAGTTGGACCGTGTAGCGGGTGGTCTTGCGGTTGTAGGCTTCGGACCGAATGCCCTTCCACGTCCAGTCGGAGGAGATATCGATCGTTTCCTTGCGGTTGACCCGAACCTCGCCGTCGAGCAGGAAGCCCCACCCCCCGCGCTCCAGCGACTGAAACGTGCTCTCACCGTAGTGATGGGCCAACGCCGCGATCACGTTCTTGCCCCGCCGCAGCCAGGGAGCCAGGTCGACCTCGTCGTATGATTGAAAGCGGGGCTCGCACCGCGCCGGTCCACGACACACGAACCGCGCGTTGACGTACAGGACGTAACGGTTGTCCGCCGAGACTCGGACCGGAGCCGCTGCCGGCGGCGCCGTCAGGCGGAAAGTCTTGCGAAGATATACATACTCGTTGCGATGCTCGTGCGCCAGACCCGCACTGCCCCAGATCCACAGCCCTTTCCATTCCTCTCGCTGTGGCGCTACCCTGTGTGCCATGAATCACTCCCGCGAACGAAGTCAACCGGCCCAGTATGGATGGCCAACCCAAACCGAACACTCCAGGCGTATCCTAGGTCCGACTGCAGAGCTGTCAATTGTGCGAGAGCAAGGCATGGGTGATGCGCGTGGTCCTGGATGTCACGCGCTGATGCACCAACAACACGCCAAGGCCCTGATGGTCGTTTTTGGAGGAGAGACGGACATCGGAGTCGACGGGGCGTGGATCCATCGGTCCGGCGACTGCAAGGCTCCAGTGGCCAGCAAGCACACGGTCGCGTGCGGCAGCCGAAAGGCTACGAGCCGAGTTCTTGGGTTAATGTAAGCCTCCGCAGTCAGTGTGAGTCGAAGGCGAGCCTCGATTGATGGGAACTGATCCATTGGTTTTACGGGGGCTCCGATTTCCCAGTGTTCTCATCGTCCTCTTATATAGCGCGCGTATACTCCGTTCGTTGTGGGTCCCCGAGGCGGTACTGGGGCCTGCATGATAGCATCACGGCCGAGCAAGGCCGAGGCATCCGCAAGTCTTTTACGCAAAAGGAGTTAGGTCATGAAAAGAGCGTTGACATGGTTGGGTTTCATTGGCTTGGCGGTGGCTGTCGGGGTCGCGACGGCTGGAGACGCGCGAAAGCTGTCGCTGGATCAGATCCCCGCGGAGGCCCGGGAGATGCTGGTGACGCTGGCCGACGGGGCGACGATCGCCGCGGTTGAGCGAGATAAGGAGCACGGCATCGAGCTCTATGAGGCCGAGTGGAAGAAAGCCGACGGCCTGGAGGCTGAGGCCAAGGTCATGGCCAACGGCGACCTCGTGGAGATGGAGGAGGAGACTGACGCCGCCGCCCTGCCCGCCAATGTGAAGGCGGCCGTGGCCAAGCGCTTCCCCGCCGGAGCCAAGCTGGAGTGCGAGAAGGTGACCCTGCTCATGTACGAGATCGAGGCCAAGGTCAACGGCAAGGAGAGGAGCATTCTCGTATTGCCGACAGGCAAGATCCTTGGCAGGGGCCTGGCAGGAGATGACGACGACGACGATGACGATGACGAGAATGAACAAGGCGTCTCGTTGGACCAGCTGCCCCCGGCGGTGAAGGCGACCATCCTGGCCGAGGCCAAGGGCGCGCAGGTCAGGGAAATCGAGCGCGAGAACACCAAGAACGGGGTGGTCTATGAGGCCGAATGGGTCGAAAACGGGCACGAGGTCGAGATCCAAGTCGCGCCGGACGGCAAGCTGCTCGGCAGGCAGGTCGAACAGGAGGACGACGCCGACGACGACGAGGAGGACGATGACGACAAGTAATCCGGGCATTTTCGGCAGGGGCGCTTGCGGGGTCGCAGGCCCCATGCCATGCTGGTGTCATGCGCGTCCTGTTCGTCGAGGACTATGAACCGCTCCGGACGTCGGTGAGCCAGGGGCTCCGTGAGGCCGGCTTCGCCGTGGATGTTTCGGCGGACGGCGAAGAAGGATTGTGGTACGCGGAGTCCTGCGATTACGACGTCATCATCCTGGATATCATGCTCCCCGTCGTCGACGGGCTGACGATCCTCAAGCGGATTCGGCACTTGGGCCGGGCGATTCCGGTGCTGCTGCTGACTGCCAGGGATACCGTCCAGGACCGCGTCAGAGGCCTGGATCTTGGCGCCGATGATTACCTGGTCAAGCCCTTCGCGTTCGAGGAACTCCTGGCCCGCGTAAGAGCGATGGTTCGCCGAAAGTACGCCGCCAAAGACCCCGTGCTGCGGATCGAGGACCTGGAGATCGATACTGCCCGGCGCACCGTTCGCCGGGCGGGCCGGCCGATTGAGTTGACCGCGCGGGAGTATGCGCTGCTCGAGTTTCTGGCGCTGAGGGCCGGTCAGGTCGTCTCCCGCACGGACATCTGGGAGCACCTCTACGAGTTTGACGCCTCCGTGGAGAGCAACGTCGTGAACGTGTACATCGGCTACTTGCGCAGAAAGATCGAACAACCGGGGTTGCCCCGCCTCATCCATACCCGCCGAGGACAGGGCTATATGCTGGGACAATAGGGCATGCGAACTCTGCGAACTCGGTTGCTGATCGGAACAGGCGTCGGTGCCATGGCGGTATTGCTGGCATCGGGCATCCTGCTGTATGCGCTGGTTCGCAGCGCTTTGTGGCACGCGTTCGACGAGTCGCTGGCGGCCAAAGCCCGCTCGCTCGCGGCGATGGCGGAACAAGAGAACGGAAGGATCGAGCTGGATTTTGACGAGGCCAATCTCCCCGAGTTCAGGCCGTCGGACCATGCGGAGTTCTATCAGGTCCGGCTGCCGGGGATCCGGAGCATTGCCCGTTCCGCCTCCCTTGAAGGTTGTGACCTGATTGAGATCGAGGGTCCCGTCGGCCAGCCGGCCTTCGGATCGACCATTCTGCCGGACGGCCGGCGGGTTCGGGTGGCGGGTATCCGGTTTACACCGCGACAGGAGGATGGCAGTCGAAGCGATCGAAAGCCTCTTGTGGTCACGCTGGCCCTCGGTCGTCAGACAAAGGGCATTGAAACGACCTTGGCTCGAATCAGGTTCGCGATGGCGGGGGTCGGGGTTGCGGCGGTTGCGGTTGCTCTTGGCGTACTCGCCTGGTCCGTTCGTCGCGGCCTGCGACCGGTTGATCGGCTGGCGAACCAGATCGCGGGCATCGGCGAATCCGATCTGGGTGTCAGGATTGCGCCTGCAGGTATTCCGGTGGAACTGCTCCCGGTGATCGATCGCCTCAACGATTTGCTCGGACGGCTGGAATGTGCGTTTCATCGCGAAAGGCGATTCACCGCCGACGTCGCACACGAGCTCCGCACGCCTCTGGCCGGCATTCGCTCAGTACTGGAAGTTACCCTTTCCAGGGATCGCGAGCCGGAGGCCTACCGGAACGCCATGCAGGACTGTCTGGGCATCAACGATCATATGCAGCGGATGGTTGAGAACCTTCTGCACTTGGCCCGTGCCGATGCCAATCAGCTCGAGGTCGCGAGCGAAATCGTCGATCTGGCCGCGCTGGCTCGCGAAGGCTGGAAGCCTTTGGCCGAAGAGGCGGAGCAGAGGCACCTCCAGGTGGAGTGGCGGCTGCAGGAGCCGTGCACCATCGTGTCCGATCGCGGCAAACTGCGACTGGTCCTGCAAAACATCCTGGGCAACGCCGCGGCGTACGCGGATGATGGCGGGCGAATCTGTGTCGACGCCGTCCTCGATAACGGGTGCGTCGAATTCGCGGTCACCAACACCGGCAGTGCCGTGCGCGAGCCGGATATCCCACGGGTCTTCGATCGCTTCTGGCGCGGAGATGTGTCCCGTCAGTGTTCCGGCCGGCATTGCGGGCTGGGCCTCTCGCTCTGCAAGGTGCTGGTCGAGCTGCTCGGCGGCTCGATTGAAGCATCCGCGCTGCCAGGCAAGATCTTCCGAATCGCCTTTCGTCTGCGGGCGCCGAGCGACGAGATGCAGGCCGGCCTGAACGTCAATCCTCAGGATTCGGTCGCCCCCAGGTGGCCGGCATAACCTCTTTCAAGTCATGGGCTCGGTGTCTCTCGCGAGTCGGGTGCTTCGTTCGACGGGGCCCGTCACGGCCGAGCCTGCATTCGCGAGTCCGGCTGAATCACGCTTCGAGGCCGCCGACCCAGCAGAATCAGCAGGATGGTCGGATAGACGAGCCCGAGCAACTCCACGATCAGCGCTCCGACAACACGGGCGATAACGCCGATCCGGTCGTCGGCGGGCAAGTCATCCGTGCCTTGCGTGGCAAGGTAGATGGCGGCGGCGACGGCAATGAGCCCGGTGATGACCTGTCCGACAGCGGCGGTGAGGGCCAGCCGTCGCCCCGATGGCCACGAGGCCAGCAGCGCGATCCCGGAGAGCAGCAGAATTACCGCCAATGCCAGGTTTGTACCATGCTGCAGCCACACCCACCGGTTGGCCTCCGGGAACTGGAACGACATCTCTCCCTGGGTCCATGTTTTCCCCGCGAAGGTGGAGACGATCCACAGCCTGAACGCATTCACCGCAGTGCCCAGCAGCCCGAAGACGATATTCAATGTGCCAAGGATGCGAAACCCGTACGGTTGTCGCGAGGTCGCTGCCGGCAGGGGGGCCGAGCGCATCGCGGTCCGCACAGGCGCTGCCGGACGCGCCTCCGGCACGGATGCGGACCCGGAGTCCGGCAACAGATCGTCGCCAATGTCGCAAATGCGTTTAAACTTCAGCTTTCCACCTTCCACACGAAGGTCGATGCCGAGCACGCCGAGAACGAAGAACCCGACCCCCATCAAGGTGCATAACGCGCCTGCGATGATGATGGGCGGCCCTTCGGGCGTCGCGATCTCCTCGCCCTCGATGATACTCCAATCCGGATCGGAGGGCAGGTATCGCACGCTCGCCGTTTCCGCACCCGCGAGTGCTTCCCAGGCGGCCGGTTCCATGACCACGTCCCGTTGGAATGTCCGGCCGTGGGCGTCCTCGAAGGCATATTCCAGATGGGGCGTGATGTTGTACCGGTAGTGTCGGACGATGCGGGCCTCTACGTCGACGCCTTCTCGCGCCAGCGACCGCTTGTGCGTGAGGGTGTTGAGGCTCTGACCGGCAACAAACAGGCCGAGCGGTGCAAAGATCACGCCGGCAACCACGAGGAGGCGGGCCCCGCGTCTGGCCTTGCGGCGGCGCTGCTCGATGCTGCGATCCCGGTCATAGGTGGGCGCTCCGCGAGCCAGTGCCGAACGGGACTCGACCTCGGCCACCAGCGCCGGGAACCTCGGCAGCGTGCCGACGATCCTGGCCAACACGCGACCGCCTTCGCCGCGAAGAATGAGAACGTCTTTGGGATTCTGTCCGCCGATTTCCGATGTGCGGTCGCGGGCCACCTCGGCGATGTCCGACCAACGGATGAATAACGGGGTGATTCGCCGCTCGAGAAGAAGACCCCGTGCGTCCACCACCACCCGAAGGGGGTTCCGCAGGCGGGCGATCGCAAGACCAATCATGAAGATAGGGGCCACCGATGCGCCCCCGATCACGCCGGGCATGTACGGGCTATGACTTGGCGACGACAGCATCAGCAAAAACGTCGCGATCAGCAGGAGACCCAAGACGATGCCGCCGGCCAGCAGCAGACCGGCTTGCCAGCCACCGGTTTTCTCCGCGACGAACTCCAACCGGCCCTCAGTGTTCTTTGGCGATCCGGGAGACTGGTGTTGGGTACTCATGCCAGATGACCTCCGGCGGACCAGGCCGCAGAAGCTGTGATCGACAGGCAAAGTCTCCTTATAAGGCCTGTCGACGCCGCTCACAAGGGACACCACGCTCGGCACCGATTGCCCATCGGGTCCGTGACAGTCCAGGCCGGAGGTTTGAGCGTCGTTACAGAACCCGGAACGCCGGCAACCTGACCTTGACCGAACCCCGTAAGTCGATCAAGGGCGGGCCGGACGGCAGAGCGGTCGCATAACCGAAGGCCGCGCGCCGGCGCCCGGGCCTCTGAAAGCGACGCCTGAACCATCAGGTACCCCGCTCATCGCCGGTCTGGCTGGCGTTGGACGCCGCAGCCGGTTTCCGCTAGACTGCTGCGGTCGAGCGTGGGACGGCAGGTGAGTCCCGCATGCCGGCCCAACTATTGTGATAACACGTGTCTGTCCGGTGAGCGAGGTCTCTGTGGGCCTCTCTTGTCGGCCTGGGGGTCTGGGAGACTCAAGTCGTGGCCAAGTTTTCGCTTCGTCGATATGAGGACCAGGCGCGGGTCAGCCTGGTGGCTGCCCTGGCCTCGGCGGTGACTTTCGTCGGGCTGCTGGTACTGGTGGTGCGCCGCTTCTCGCTGCAGGAACTCGCTGTCTTCTACGGCCAGCCGACCAGAATAGCCATCCTGGTCGCCACCGCGGTCACGGCACTGCTGGCGGTGATCGGCTTCGGTCTGGGTATCAACAGTGTCGGCCAGCGGCGCAACGAGAAGCAAGGTCTCTCGTGGGCGGGTTTCTTTGTTGCTGCGGCGGTGCTGGTCCTGACCATCTGCGTGTTTACCTTTTTCTTCTTGCGGGGTGAGTCTGTGGGCCGTTGACACGGCCGCCTCGGTTTCGGGATAACGCCATGAGAGTATCCCTTTTTGTCACCTGTCTCACCGACACGTTCTACCCGGATGTGGCCGAATGCGTGGTTCGCATCCTTCGGCGGCTCGGACACCAGGTCGAGTTCCCCAAGGAGCAGACCTGTTGCGGGCAGCCGGCCCTGAACAGCGGCTTCTTCGACGAGGCCCGGGCGATCGCCGGCCGCATGATCCGGGTTTTCCGCGATGCCGAGGTGGTCGTCACGCCATCCGGGTCCTGCTGCTCGATTGTCCGCGAGTACCACCCCCATCTCTTCAAGGATGACCCGGTCATGTACCCGCAGGCCGTCGCCCTGGCCAACAAGACCTTCGAGACGGTCGAGTTTCTGCAGAAGAAGCTCAAGGTCGACTGGTCGAAATGGAAGCTGTCGTACCCGGCCGTGGCCACCTACCATTACAGCTGCCACAACCGCGGCATTGAAATGACGCCCGAGGACGTCGAGGGGCTGATCCGGCAGTTCCACGGCCTCGAGTACCGCCGGCTGGACAAGATCGACCAGTGCTGCGGTTTCGGCGGGACGTTTTCGGTTAAGCAGAGCGTTCTTTCGGGTGCGATTGGCCGTGAGAAGGTCAAGTGCATTCAAGCAACCGGTGCCCCGCTGGTGATCTGCAATGACGGCGGCTGCACCATGAATATCCAGGGGGCCTGTCGCCGGGCCGGAGTGAATGTGGAGTTCAAGCACATCATGCAGATCCTGGATCACGCGATGGCGACAGGTCGGTCGCGGGAGGCCGCGGGCAGAGTTGTTGCGGAGACGACCCGATGAGCGGCGAATCAACGCAAACGCATGAGTTTCACCCGGATTTCAAGAGGTCCGCTGCGGCGGCCGTCGCCGACGAACGCATCGGCATCGTCTTCGACCGGGCCACGAGGCTCAACTTCGACAAGCGGCGCGCCATCATGCCCGAGCTTGGCAGACCGATGGCCATCCGTGAGCTGGCCGCCCGAATCAAGGATCACACGCTTCAGAACCTCGACCGCTACCTCGATCAACTCGTCGGCAACATTCGCAAGCACGGTGGTCAGGTGCACTTCGCCGAGACCGGTGACCAAGCCAACGAGATCATCACCGGAATCGCCCGCGACGCGGGGGCCAAGCTGATCGTCAAGAGCAAGTCGATGGCCAGCGAGGAAATCGAGCTGAACCACGAGATCGAGAAGGCCGGCATCGAGGTCGTCGAGACCGATCTGGGCGAATACATCATCCAACTGGCCGGCGAGAAGCCTTCACACATCGTCACACCGGTCATCCACAAGACCAAGGAAGACATCGCCGCTCTGTTTCGTGACAAGCTGGGCATCGAGTACACCGTGGACCCCGAGGCCCTGACGGCCGCAGCCCGCAAGGTGCTGCGAGCCAAGTTCAAGGCCGCCGATATGGGCATCATCGGGGCGAACTTCGCCGTGGCCGAGACGGGCACCATTTGCATCGTGACCAATGAGGGCAACGGCCGATTCTGCTCGTCGCGCCCGCGCGTGGTGGTCTGCCTGATGGGGATTGAGAAGCTGGTCCCGCGAATGAAAGACCTGAGCGTCTTTCTCAAGCTGCTGGGCAAGAGCGCCACCGGTCAGCGGCTGACCTGCTACACCAGCCTGATCACTGGTCCCCAACGCCCGGGCGATTTCGACGGCCCGGAGGAGTTCCACCTGGTGATTCTCGATCGGGGCCGCTCGAGCGTCCTGGCCGGCGAGTACCGGCCGGTGCTCCGCTGCATTCGTTGCGGGGCCTGTCTGAACGCCTGCCCGGTCTACCGACGGATCGGCGGCCACGCCTACGAGAGCGTTTATCCGGGCCCGATCGGCAAGCTCATCACCCCCCTGCTGGCATCGCTCGAAGAGTATCCCGACCTGCCGACGGCCTCGAGCCTGTGCGGGGCCTGCCTGGACGCCTGCCCCGTGCGGATCGACATCCCCACTTATCTGCTGCACATGCGCAACGACCTGCTCAAGCAGGGGCGAATGCCTTGGACGTGGCGGATCGGATTCAAGTTCTGGCGGATCGGAATGAGTTCCGCGTTCTTGTACCGCTGGGGCCTCAAGTTCGGGCGGATGTTCATGTGGTTGTTATCCAAGGACGGCTGGCTCAAGTGGCTGCCGATGGACGGCTCGGGTTGGACTGACCATCGCGACTTTCCGCTGCCGGCCAAGAAGCCGTTCCGTGCCCGCTGGGCCGACCTGCAAAAACAGCTTGACGCCGAGGAGGGCCGATGATGCGAGGCCAGACCCAGGAAGCCTTCTTCGCTCGCATTCAGGACTCGCTTAAGGATCGCGGTGCCCCGGTCGAATTGCCTTCGGACCTCGAGGTCGCCCGGGTTGCCCCGACCGACGCGGATCTCGTGACGCTGTTTATGGATCGAGCCAAACAGGTCGGCATGCGACCGGCGCAGGCAGCCGACGATCAGGCGGCCGCGGCCATGGTGTTTGATATCGTCACCGCCGCCGGGGCCGGCAGCGCCATCCTGCCGGAGGACGACGTTCCCGCCCGAGCCCTCATCGCCGACGCGCTCAAGGCAAAGGGCGTTCGCCTGCTGGATGTGAATGACCGCGATGCCGCCTTTGACGCCGACTTCGGCATCACCGGTGTGAGCTGTGCCATCGCCGAGACGGGCTCCCTGTGCGTCGACAGCGGAGGGGCTCATCGGCGGTTGGCCAGCCTGGCCGTCCCCAACCACATCGCCCTTGTCCGAGCAGATCAGATCGTGCCCGACCTGCTCGACTTCGCCGCCCGCATCTCCCCGGATGACATCCCCGCCAACATGACATTGATCTCAGCCCCCAGCAAAACCGCGGACATCGAGATGATCCTCGTCGAAGGCGTTCACGGTCCCAAGGTCGTGTACATCATCGTCATCGCGTCCTGACCTGTTTCGATGCTTGTTTTGCCCAGGTGCCCCAGGTTCTTCTTGAACCTGGGCTCACGATGAAATAGATCCCCAGCACCAGGACAAGTCCCGAAAAGCCGAAATCGTGAGCCCAAGTCCAGAAGGACTTGGGCCACCCGACGTTGGAGGCGTGATTGGAGATCGTTAGGAGCGGTTTGGCGGAGGAATCTTCGCCAGTCTTTCATCATGCTCAGAAGTGGAGCGACCTTCGCCAGCCGGTCATCGGCGGACAGAAAAACGTCTGCTGCCGCCGGTTTACCCGCCGAGTGATGTGATGCGGATAGCCGGGCATGACCACACGTGCGATCCGGGGCGTCAGGCCGTCGTAAAGCGACCTTGCCCCAAGGCAGGAAATAGGGTGTGGCGTCGCCTGATTTCGATCTGGTCTCCGATTGGGTGAGGGGGTGGTGCGGTTTTTCAGCTGCCATGGGAGGGGAAAACTAGTTGGGTTGTTGGAATAGTGGGAACTGATCAGGTATTGTGGCGTCCAATGATGGGAGTGTCTTCTGACTTCATCGTGCAGGTCGGGTGCAGTTGGAGGCGATGGGTACCTTATGTCGCAGCAGATAACGCCGGAAACCTGGCTGCTGATCGGGGCGGGAGGTTGCCTGGTCGGGTTGGTGCTGATCGCCGTCGGATTATGGCGGCGGCGGAAGGGGGATGATCCGCACTGTCGCAAATGCGATTACAACCTGACGGGTTTGCCCGAGCCGCGCTGCCCCGAGTGCGGCGTCGAGATCACCGAGAAACTCATCCGCTACGGCACGCGCTACCGCCGGCCGACTTATGCGCTGGTCGGGCTGATCCTGCTGGCACTCGCAGCGATTCCGATCTATCACGGCGTGGGAAGGATCAACTGGTACACGCACTATCCGTCGTCGTGGGTGGCGCGGGACATGTTGCAGGCGGCGACGTTCAACAAGGCCTACGGCGAACTGGATCGGCGGATCAAAGCGGGCAGGCATCGCTCGGTGGCCCGGGCGCTCATCCACTCGACCGACACGAGACCGCTGGATTCTCGGTGGTACACGCTGCTGGCCCAGGCCGGAGGCCCCGAGGCGGAGACCTACTTCGAGGATGTTTTGCAGTCATCGGATCCGGAGGCCGGCAGGGGGGCCGCACTCGGGCTTGAACAGGGGGGTGGGAGATGGGCGGTGCCGATTCTGATCCGGGCGCTCGACAACCCGATGCTGCGGGACGTTGATGAGGAATGCAATTCGATCTCCATCGCTGACCACGTGGCGTACCTGACGACCGCAGATGGCAAGGCGTATACGATTCGCCCTGGTGACACGAAGCCGGCCGACCTGGATGAGGGATCCTGGCAGCTCGTTCAGGACGGCTTTCGGGAGAGCGCCCGCTGGCCGGACGAGCACCATGCTCACAGGGCCTTGCACAGTATGATGTGGCGTTTCGGTTTGAAGGGCAGGATGCAGAATCTCGCCGTGGATGGTCGGTTCAACATAGACGCGGAGATCGAGCGTTTGAAGGCGTGGTGGGCAAAGCACGGTGAGGCTTTCATGCAGGGCAAGCCGGTGCCGAGTCCCGAGTTGATCACACTGATGTACTTGAGTTGACCCCGTTCCGCGCTGCGCAGACAGATACGACAAGGACCACGGATTGCACTGATGACACGGATGAAGGGATCACGCTTCAGTTTTGCTCAGTGATATCAGTGGTATCAGTGGTTAAGTACTCGGCCTTGCCCTCCGCATGGCCCCCCCGTGGTGAACCTGAGCAAACCGCCAGGTCACCAAGCCGCCAAGCAGACACCTGCGGGCACACCGGCGTGCCGACTACGCTTTCGCCTATTTCGCGTGCCTCGCGGTTTCAACTCCCGCTCGAATGTCAAAGAGTTGACCCCGCCCGTTTTCGCAGTAGAAGGACTTGGGCCACCCGACCGAAATCGTGAACCCAAGTTCAGAAGGACTTGGGCCACACGACCCTCACGGCTGTGCCGGCGCTGCGCGGCGGCGGGTGATAGTTTTATCCACTATTTGGGATCAGTGCGTCAGACGCAGGTGGTAGACGTCGTCGTCCCCGCAGCGGGTCACCTCGGTCCGGGTAGGCCGGGGCGAGTCGGCGATGCGGGCGGGGCCTTGGCCCGCCAGTGCTGAGGGCGCCCGGCGGCCGCCGATCAGGCGGCGCGAGACGAAGATCACCGCCTCATCCGCCAGCTCGGCGTCCAGGAAAGTACCCAGCGTCCGGCCGCCGCCCTCGACCATGATGTTGGTCATCTGGCGGCGCCCCAAGACGTGCAGCAGACCATCGAGATCCAGGCCGGATCGCGACGAGCGCACACCGAGAATCTCAACGCCTTGCCTGGCCAGGCGCCGTGCCTTGGCTGAGCCGGTCTGCCGGCGGTCGGTGACGATGATGGTGGGGACCTTGCCGGCCGTTCGAAGGAGCCGGGCGTCCGGTGGTGTTCGCAGCCTCGGATCGAGCACCACCCGGCTCGCGATTCGGCGGGGCTTGTCGTGCCGACTGGTCAGGGCCGGGTCATCGGCGATGACCGTTGCGACCCCCACGACGATGGCATCCACCCGGCCGCGGATCTTGTGGGCATATCGCCGGGATTCCTCACCGCTGATCCACTTCGAGTCGCCTGTTCGGGTGGCGATCTTGCCGTCGATGCTCTGAGCCCACTTGAGGATCACCCAGGGCCGGCCGGTTCCCTTGAGCTTGAGGTAAGGGGCGTTCAGGTGCCGGGCCTCGTCTTCGCACAACCCGACGCTGACCCGGATGCCCGATTCGCGAAGGATCGCGACGCCCCGGCCGCTGACGGGAGGCAACTCGTCTCGCATGGCCAGAACAACCCGCTTGACGCCGGCCGCGATCAGCGCGTCCGTGCAAGGCGGCGTCTTGCCGTAATGGCAGCATGGCTCAAGTGTGACGTACGCAGTTGCGCCTCGGGCGAGCCGCTCGGCGGCTTTCAGGGCATTCACCTCGGCGTGAGGGCCGCCGTATCGCCGATGATAGCCCTCACCCACGACGCGGCCACCGCGGACCAGCACGCACCCCACCATCGGGTTCGGCTCGACGCTTCCGCGCCCCCGGGCGGCGAGGGCCAATGCCCGCTGCATCCAGACGTGCTCTTGTTGGGTGAAGTTTTCAGGCATGGCGACCGGACCTCTACCTGCCTGTGATCAGACGGACTTGGCTGCGGACGCTGCGGCCTCTTGCTGTCCCTGGGCCGCCCGCATTTCGCGTCTTTCTTTCCAGAAGTTGAGCATCAGGATGGCGACTCCGGCCACCAGGAGTACGTCGGCGATGTTGTAAACCCAGGGCCAGATATCCTTCCATCGGCCGCCACCGAGGGGGATTCGCGGCTCCATCTTCACGAAGTCGCGGACCACGCCTTGCCGCCAAGTGCGAATGACCTGGTCCCTGTTGATGGAGAATTGTCTGCTTCTTTCCGGGTAGTTGTCGATGACCAGGTACTTGTCATTGCTCTCTGCCTCGTTGATGAGGCCTGGCTCCAGCGGCCGCGGCCTGCCTTGGCGATCGGCGTGCTCGACGACGTCGACGATCACGAAGATGCGATCGTGCAGGTTGCCGAGAGCCCCGGCAAGGACCAGCCCTAAGGCGATGTGGAGGCTCCATCGCTCCCGCCCGCTCTGAACGAACAGGTACAGTACGAAAGCCAGCGCAAGTATCGACGCCGCGACGAAGATCGGCGTCAACCCCTTGCCCAGACCGAACAGCGCCCCAGTGTTCAATGATCGTTGAAACCTCGCGAGGTTTTTGACAATGATGATGCCCTTGTCGGGATCGACGTTGGTAAAGGCCCAGTGCTTTGACCATAGATCTGCCACGATGCCGATGATGGCAACCAGCCACAGCCGGGCATGCGAAGCCGGCGAACGGATAGCCGAGACGAAATGGTGGCCAGAGCTGTCAGCCGAACCGTTTGAACTACGATGACTGGTCTGCTCCGCCATGAACTTCCGCCGCTTAAGACTGACTTCTGTCAAATGGGGTAGCCGCTTGGGCCGGGGAACGCGGACACTTGCCGTTGGACGGCCGGTGGCCGTAAGTCCAAAAACACCTCTCCAAGTTAAGGAGCGAGGATTGTAGCGAAACCAGCCCGATCAGGCCAGTCCCAGCTCGCGCCGGCGGGCGTACTCGATGCAGTACTTTGCCCAGGGCTTCGCCTGGAGGCGAGCTTTCGAGATCCGCTTGTTGGTGGCCAGGCAAATGCCGTAGGTCCGATTCTCGATCCTCTCAATCGCCTCATCGATCTCCCGAAGCAGGCTTCGCTCGTTCTCGATCAGCCCAAGCGTCAGTTCCTGCTCCCAGGTGTCAGTTCCGAGGTCGGCCATGTGTATGGGCATGCTGGAGCTGGTGCCAGCGCCCGAGGCCTGGCGAATAGCCTCGTCTTCGAGGTTTGTGACGTCCCGGACGATTTCCTGCCTCTTGCTGAGCAGCAACTGACGGAATTCGTCAAGTTCGGCGTCAGTCAGGTAGGTCTCAACAGGGCGATCTGACGGCGAATCGTCGATGGAATCGCCATTGCCTCCGCTCTTCTTGGGTTCCTTGTTACCTGGGCGTTCGAAGATGCTCCCAAACGCCGGGAGCTTCGGCAGGCCGGCGATCTCTCGCGGTTCCCGAGCGGGAGTTGGCGGCTTGAGGATCGCCTTGGTTGGAGCACCGGCAGCCGGGCTGGCCGATGCCGACTTCGCTCGTATCGGGGTTTTGCCTGAAGATTTGGCCTCGGGCTGGGTCAGTTTATCCTGTTTATCAGTTTTTCCGGCCCTGGCCGGTGTTTTGGGCTTGCTTCCGGTCGTTGCTTTGGAGGCCTTGGCAGACACCGCCGGTCCCTTGCCGGCAACCTTCGCCTTGGGGGCACTTTCGACGGGCTTGCCTTTTGCGGTCTGCTTCCGGGCGGGCGAAGTCTTAGTCTTCGGGGTCCCCTTCGAGGAGCGGGCCGCCGTCTTGGCCTTCTTGTCCCTTATTGGTGTCGTTTTCTTTGCCAATTCCTACCTGCACTGACCCGGAAGACCGAATTAACGTAAACTCTTTCCTGACAACAAGAAAAGATCAGGGTATTGTCTTGAAAGTATAGGTGCGAAAACCCGTACTGTCAAGCTGCCGTCCCCAATGATCCCAAGCAACACGCATATCGGTTTGCGGATCCCATTTCTGAAACATCGACGCCGGGGATCTGCCCGTGTGTAGAGACGCGGTTTTCCGAGTGTGATTTCTCCGATTTCGTGGATGGCGTTGCGCGGATCGGCTCTCGCTCGACCATGCATCTTGGCTTACGCTTCTCGGACGATGTCCAGTGAATTGCGTCTCGGGTTTGGTGAGGGTATGAAACCAGAAGAAAATAAAACCTGGATCTCCAGGTTGAAATTTCTGGACAGCATGCCTAGGGTTGTGTGTGTGCCCAGAGTCCCGCGGGCAGCCGGGATCGGGCGTTTTAGGTGCTTGGGAGAATTGGCACAGGTTGCTTCAGCGATGATTTCTCAGACGGCCGAGTATGCCTTGCGTGCCATGCTTTGCCTCGCGGCTCGAACCGGTGTCGCGTCTGGAACGTCGGCGATTGCTGAAAGCACGCGAGTTCCCGCCGGCTACCTGTCCAAAGTCCTCCAGGCACTGGCCCGTCGCGGTCTGGTCATTTCAACCTCCGGCCGTCACGGCGGCTTTCGGCTGGCCCGATCGGCAACTGAAGTCTCGGTGCTCGACGTCATCCAGGCCGTGGCCCCGTTCGGTCGTATTCACAAGTGCCCCTTGGGGATCGGGTCTCACGACGGCCAGCTCTGCCCGCTTCATCGCCGACTCGACGAGGCGATGGAGTCATTCGAGAAGGCATTCGCCGTAGTCACTATTGCTGAATTGCTCCAGGAGGGGCACGGGAGTCTTTCGCTCTGTGAGTCCTCCGGTGGCGGGCATGATCCGACGGTACCGGCCAACGGTGGCTTGGCGGGGCCCGGGCGAAAGGGGCCCAAGGAGCGAGGTCAGAGGACCGGGAGGTATCCCAGGTGAGGAACACCTGCCTAAGGCGGACCGCCTTTTTGCGCGTCGCAGCCAAACCGCACTGCGACCCGGAAACATGGGCGCAAAATGCACAGAAGTCCCGAAGGAAGAGACTGTAGAATCAGGAGGTTGTCATGGATTATTCAAAGCCGATGCAGATGCTGGTGGAGGAGCATCGGGTCATCCTTTCGGTGCTTGACGCGGTGGAGGAGGTTGCCCGTGAGGACAGCTCACGGGCCGATATGCCGCAGGAATTCTACGAGAAGGCCCTTGATTTCTTCTCGACCTTCGCCGACAGGTGTCATCATGCCAAGGAGGAGGATCTGCTTTTCCCAACGCTGGAGGCACGAGGTATTCCTCGCGAATACGGGCCTATCGGCTGCATGCTTCACGAGCATGAGCAGGGGCGCAGCCACCTGGCGGCGGCGCGAAACGCCTTGCCTGCGGCCGCGCAAGGCAATGCCTTGGCCCGGGCGACGCTGAACAGTGAGATGCTGGCCTATGTCGAGCTGTTGAGGCAGCATATTCAAAAGGAGAATGAGGTGCTTTTCGTGATGGGCGATCAGCGGATGACCCAGCAGGACAAGGACCGGCTGTGGAAGCAGTTCCAGTGCTCCGAGCACGGCGATTTGCCGGCGGGCACTCATGAAAAGTACGTAACGCTGGCTGCAGAACTGTCCGCCAAGACACGTGCGTAGTCATTGACCTGGTCATTTGGGTTTGCGATACCGAGCTCTTTTCATTTCCAGAACGAAAGGAACCGTATCATGATCGGTCGTGGACTGAAAGCGCTCTTTGTGCTGAGCATCGTTTCGGCAATCGCCATCACCCTGGGCGGCGGGTACTACACATACGAGGCCGCCCCGCCTTATCCGCTGCAGACGGTTGCGGAGCAAAGCGGCGAAGTGTTGTTCGACCGTGAGGGCCTGCTGGCGGGCCAGGCCGTCTGGCAGAAGTACGGCCTGATGGATCTGGGCTCGGTCTGGGGTCACGGTACGTATCGCGGCACCGAGTTCACCGCCGATACGCTGCACCGCATGGGCCAGATCATGCGCGATTTTCACGCCAGAGCAGCGGGCAAACCCGGTTATGCCGACCTGACGGAACCGCAGAAAAGGGAGACCGATTATCAGGTCATCCAGGAAATCAAGAAGAACCGCTACGATGAAGCCAGCGGGCGACTGACGCTCACAGCGGCGCAGACCGAGGCCCTCGGGAGGATCCGCGAGCACTACGACCGTGCTTTCTCCGAGGGGGTGCCGGATGCCAATGTGGTTCCGCGGGTCATCGAAGATGCCAAGGATCGCGAGCATCTGGCCGACTTCTTTTTCTGGACCGCCTGGTGCGCGGGGACACTGCGGCCCAACAAGAGCCTGACCTATACCAACAATTGGCCGCCCGATCGCAGCGTCGGCAACGACATTGCGCCTGCGGCGGTCGGCTGGTCGATCGGGGCTCTGCTCGGCGTGATGCTGGCGGCCGGGCTGGCGCTGTTTTTCTTCTTCCGCTTCGACTTCCACAAGGACCTGGAGGGGCTCGAACTCGATCCCACGATCGGCAACCGCATCATGCATATGCCGATCAGCGGCAGCCAGCGCAAGACGGTCAAGTTCTTCCTGGTGGTGGTGGCCCTCCTGTTTCTGCAGCTCAACATGGGCGGGTTGATGGCTCACTACACTGTTCACCCGAGTTCCTTTTACGGCTTGGATTGGATATCCCAGACTTTCACCTACAACTGGGCGAAGAGCTGGCACCTGCAACTGGCGATTTTCTGGATCGCGGTCGCCTGGGTGGGCTCGGCCTTGTACCTCGGGCCGATCGCCGGGGGCCGGGAGCCGAAGAAGCAGGGGCTGCTGATTGACCTTCTGTTCGCAGCGGTCGTTCTGGTGGCGGTGGGTTCTCTGACGGGAACGGCGCTGGGTGTCAAGGGTCTGGCCGGCAAGCACTGGTTTTGGATCGGGCACCAGGGGTGGGAATTCCTCGAACTGGGGCGGCTGTGGCAGATTCTCCTGCTGGTCGGGCTGATCATGTGGCTGGTGCTGGTCGTCCGCGGCGTCAAGCCGCACCTGGCAGCGGGCAGGGACCGCTGGGGAACGGTGCCATTCTACACCTACTCGGCGATCGCGGTGGTCTCGTTCTTCGCGTTCGGCCTCTTCTACAACTCGCGGACGCACATCACCATCGCCGACTTCTGGAGATGGTGGGTGGTTCACACCTGGGTGGAGGGCATCTTCGAATTCTTCGCAGCGGCGGTTATGGCGTACGTGGTGACCGCCCTGGGGCTTGCCCCGAAAAAGAAGGCTTTGCGGGCGGCGTACCTGACGGCGTGCCTGGCGATGTTCTCGGGGATCATCGGCGTCGGGCACCACTACTACTGGTTCGGTGACCCGGACCTGTGGCTGGCGCTGGGCGGAGTGATCTCGACGATGGAGCCCGTGCCCATCCTGCTGCTGGTGGTCAAAGTCGCGCTTGAAGCCAAGGACTCGCCGGCGATCAGCCACGCCTATCCGTACAAGTGGCCGCTGATGTTCATGGGGGTATCGTCGGCGTGGGCCTTCCTGGGGGCCGGTGTATTCGGCTTCATCATCACCACCCCGGTGATCAACTACTACGAGCACTCGACGTACCTGACCATGAACCACGGGCACGCGGCGCTGTTCGGGACCTACGGCATGCTCGCCATCGGGCTGATGCTCTTCGCCCTGCGCGGCCTGGTTCGACCGGAGAAGTGGTCGGACGGACTGCTGAAGATCGTGTTCGTGGCCACCAACGGCGGACTGTTGGGGATGACCCTTCTCACCCTTCTGCCGGTCGGCCTGTTGCAGGCCAGGGCCTCGTACATCTACGGTCTCTGGTACGCGCGCAGTCCGGCTTTCTACGAGGAGCCGTGGGTGAGGTTCATCGGGCAGTGGCGCCTCATTCCGGATCTGATCATCATCGCCGGCGTGGTCGCACTGGTCCTGTTCGTTGTTCGAGCAGTGTTCAATCTGAAGCCTGCGACCGTAGGCGACGGTCAGGAACTGATTATTCCGGCGGCGGCCGGCGCGACCGGCCGGTGACGAAGCGCGGGCCCGGGGTATCGAGCGAATACACTCGCACGGAGAATCGAGCGCAGGAGACTTGTCATGAGAATGTTGAAACAACGAGGCGGAATCGCGGTGGTCATGCTGGGTCTGTCGGCAATCGTGTTGGCATGGCCGAGCCAGACGATGGCCCACTGCGACACGATGGACGGGCCGGTGGTCACGGACGCCCGACAGGCATTGGAGAAGGGCGATCCGACGCCCGTGCTCAAGTGGGTGAAAAAGGAGCACGAAACGGAGATCCGCGAGGCGTTCAAGAAGACGCTGGCCGTGCGAACCAAGGGGCCTGAGGCCCGCGAGTTGGCGGACATGTACTTCTTCGAGACTCTCGTGCGCATCCATCGGGCGGGGGAAGGAGCACCGTATACCGGCCTGAAGCCCGCCGGGACAGAGTTGGACCCGAGCGTGGTCGCGAGCGACCGGGCGCTGGAGTCGGGGTCGGTGGACGCCCTGGTGAAGATGATCACCGACCTGGTGGCCGGCGGCATTCGCCAGCGGTTCACGCGGGCAGCAGCGGCCAAGGAGCACGCCGGGCACACGGTCGATGCGGGGCGTGAGTTTGTGGCGGCCTACGTCGAATTCGTGCATTATGTGGAGCGGTTGTACCTCGATGCCAAGGGTGCGGCCGACCATAACCACGGAGCTGCGGCGACGGTCGAGAAGCCTGAGCATGCGGAGCATGCCGGGCACGACAAGTGAACGTGCCCACGCAGGGCTGCTCGGCCCGGAATCCTTCCGGGCCACATCCGGTGATAATGAGGATGGGAATCCTCCCATGAGAAGGCCCCAGGAACGATTCTGGGGCCTGCAAGATCTGACCGATGGGCCGACGAGGGCGTCGGCCCTACTGTGGTGCCGACGCCCTCGTCGGC
>JAUCQB010000126.1 GCA_030372985.1 Phycisphaerae bacterium | reverse complement strand
CCCCCCGGCTTTTCAAGCACAAGACGCCACACGAGATACACAGCGCTGTCTCGTGGGCTCGGAGATGTGTATAAGAGACAGGGCCCACGTCGGCCAGCGCATCGGTCCGCAGGACCGCGTGAAGGTCAACGGCAAGCCGGTCAACCTGAAATTCGCCCCGCGCACGCCGCGCGTCCTCATCTACCACAAGCAGGAGGGGGAGATCGTCTCCCGCGATGACCCGGAAGGCCGTCCCAGCGTGTTCGACAAGCTGCCGCGCATAGGCGGCGGCCGCTGGGTGAACGTCGGTCGGCTCGACTTCAACACCGAAGGGCTGCTGATCTTCACCAGCAGCGGCGAACTGGCCAACCGGCTGATGCATCCGCGTTACGAAATGGAACGCGAATACGCCGTGCGCGTCATCGGTGAGCTGCAGCCCGAGCAGGAACAGGCCCTGCTCGACGGCATCGAGCTGGAGGACGGCGAGGCCCGCTTCAACACCCTGATGTCGCGCGGCGGGGAGGGCACCAACCGCTGGTACCACGTCACCCTCAACGAGGGCCGCAACCGCGAGGTGCGGCGCATGTTCGAGGCCATCGGCGTCCAGGTCAGCCGCCTGATCCGGGTGCGCTTCGGCCCGGTTTCCCTGTCGCCGCGCCTGAAGCGCGGCATGTCGTACGAGTTGCCCGAAGAACAAGTGCGGGCCCTGCTCAAGGTTCTTCCGAAATGAGGCAATAACGGCAAGTATTTGATTCTTGCCGGTCTCCTCTGCTATTATTCGAAAGTTTTCTGGTTCCGGGTCCGTTCCGTTGCTGTCGGGAGGGCTTGGGGACGGTGTGATGGGCGTTTCGCCCATTTTTTATTTGTGCGCCGTGCATGGAATTGCTGAAGGTCATTGAGCAGGCGGTTGAAGGCCTGGGTTACGAGCTGGTGGATTTCGAGACAGCCCGCGAGCCCGGCTGTTGCGCGTCTTTATCGATAGCCCGAAAGGGGTGGCGATCGAGGATTGCACCAAGGTGAGCAACCACCTGACCCGCCTGTTCGCGGTCGAGAACATCGA
>JAUCQB010000125.1 GCA_030372985.1 Phycisphaerae bacterium | reverse complement strand
TGTATAAGAGACAGACCCCGCCCTTGTTAAGCCGACCTCGGTGCCTTTCCCGTGACTTCAAACTCATCCCGAAATTCAAAAAAAGAGCTTGAACGGATGAGCGGTCTGGGGTTGTCGTAACGGCGGTCACCGATTCATTTCGTGCGGTGACAGGGTGTTCAAGGCAGTCATTTCGTAACCTCATTTCAGGAAAGGGATCGAACATGCATACCATGTGTCTTTTCCACCGCGGAGCACTGATTGCGATCGTGGTCCTGGCCTGCGTTCTGCCCGCGCAGGGCCAGTGGTCGCGAGATTTCGGGACTGGAACGTTCATGATGGGTGAGACGCTGATCGACCCCAGCTACACCACAGGGATGTACCTCTTCGACACAGCCTACGAATTTGCAGGCATTGACGAGGCCTGGAATGCACTCGTGAACGAGTCTCTGCGAATAGGTTTCAACGGAGGGGCCACCACAGATGACTCCGGCCTGATGGTCGATATCGATCTGACTACGGAACCGCCATCGCCGAGAGTTGTGCAAGGCAACGTCTCCGCCCTCGTCCTGATCCGTTATTCCACCAACCCGCTGCTGGCGACAACTCCGGATGGCTCCGAGTTGAATGCCGGCTGGCTGCTGCGAGTGGATCTGGCTAACTTCAACGGCTATATCTGTGTCATGGATGACCGCGGCAAGCTCCAGCTTCAGAAACTGACCGGCATGGGTGTTGCTGACCTCTGCCCGGGAGTGAACAAGATAGTCGCCGATTTCGATGTGACGAAGGATTGGTGGATGCGATTCGAACTGGTGGACAATCTTGACGGCAGCACCACCATCCGCGCCCACGCCTGGATGGACGGCACCGATGAGCCCAACGACTGCGCCGATTGGAACGTGAACGGAGTGCAGTGCATCGATACCGAGCCGTTGCCGGATGGAGCCGTCGCCCTGGTGGTCAACGAGGATGCCAACGTCACCGAGCCGCCCCAGGGCAACTTCATCGATTTGGACAACGCCTCGATCAGCAACGAAATCACCTGCGTCGAGATCTGCACCGGCGGGGAAGACGAGGACGCAGACACTCTGACTGACTGCGCCGATCCCGATTGCGACATCACCCCGCCCTGCGCCTGTCCCGAGCCGTTTGCCGACGCCGACAGGGACGGCGACGTGGATCAGGCCGACTTCGCTCTGCTTCAAGTGTGCTTCACCGGAGAAAACGACCCGCGCGGGGCGTTCGACCGGGCGGCGTGCGATTGCTTCGATCGCAAGGACATGGATAGTGACGGCCGGTTTCGGCCCTCCATCGACGGCGATAACGACATCGACGCCGCCGACCTGGACGCATTCGAGGCCTGCGCATCGGGAGCGGGGATACCGGCGGCCAGCGCCTGCGACGACGCGCCCCAAGCCGAGTAGTCAATCTCATCTGCAGGCTCTCTGCGGGCGAGATGCACGTAGCCGCGCGCTTCGAAAGAGGCTGCGCGGTCTTGTGAGCCTGAGGTTGGAGCTTGGCGTGCAGTAGAAGCCCGAAACCAAAGTCGCCGAATCAAGAGCAGGAAGGCCGGTCTGCGGCAATTCTCACTTGCGTCTGGCGGCTGACCTCCGAGTCGTCCGTCGGCCGGGCCTGCTTCACCCTGGGCGGGGCACCGGTCGCCACACCCAGTCGTTGAATGCGTGACCCGAAGGGGCTTCGCACGGCAGTGCCGCCCGTTGCGCCCGACGGCTGAATGCGTTTGAGCGAAGTGCCGTAAGCCGATCAAGAGCGTTGCATGTCCGGGAATGAGGTTCCCAGAGTACCCAAAAAAGAGACCCGGCCACAAGCCGGGTCTCAGAAAGTCGATCTGTTGAGCGACGAGATTACTTCCTTCTTCGGAGTCCCAGCAAGCCGACAAAGCCGGTGACCAGAGCAACCAGTGAACCCGGCTCCGGAACGAGGTCGTACCTGGTCACAACGCCATTGACGCCGACCTCGAACCAGTCAACGTAGCCCGCGGTGTCGGTAAACCAGCCGCGGTCCCCGTCATACAAGGGGCAGTTGCCCACGTTGAAGGCTTGTTGGGACGCATAGCCCCAGTCGAGCGGAAGCTCGGCCGTGTATTCGAAATAAGCATTCGGCAGCGCGGCCTTCAGGGCACTAAGACTGCTGTAGAACGTCTCAGTCTCTTCCAGAAACCATTGGCCGGTTGTGGCCGCGTCGTACTCGTGCCATACGAGTGGCTCGCGGGGATTACCAGCAGTTACCGGATCAGTGGTTGCCCAAGGCTGCCATGTGATGCAGCGCTGGTTGCCATCGCCCTTGTCGACAATCCAGGTAAAGGTCGGCGGTTGCCATCTGTAGGGGTTGTCACCAAACGCCCCGAAGTTCCTGATCTTCACGCTGGTGATCGCGGACAGCTTGGTGCCGGCAAAGGCATCGGTGCTGATACCGGCCCACTGGAACTGCCACGAGGTGTTCATGGGGCCGGTGTAGAACCTGAAGTTGTCGGCACCGTAGTCACTGGTTTCGGTCACGCTCGCGTTGGTGCTCCCGCCCCAAACAAAGGTGGCGGTTGCCTTCCAACCGTTGGCCCCCAGGTTATCCATCGTGAGGTCCACGGCTGCGGCTGGAACCGCCAGCAAGCACACAACGAACAAACACGCCCTTCTCATTTCGCTTCTCCTTTCCTGCACTACCGGGTCTCGTGGGTCTCTACTCGGCGACAGCCAGGCTGCCCCTGCCCACGTTCTCCACCACTCAAGCCTCTTGTGCCTCTTTACTGATGCTCAGTGCACAAAGGGTGGGCATTCAAACCCTTTGGCCGCTCGACCACATCTTGCTCTGGAATAGACGGTGGAAGTGATTGCTTTTCCGCTCCCACCCACTACCACTACAGGTGATGCTACCGCGCGTGGGACGAAAAGCAAGAAGAAAAAACGACGAATCCTCTGATTGTGGTGGCTTCGACGGTCTCTTCAGGCAGACCGCCTTGGCGGGCCGCAGCCCAAACGCACTGCGATCCAGAAACATCCGCGCAAACCGCACAGATCTCTGGCCTTACGGTTCTAAAGCCTTCCGGGTCTAAGCCTTACGACTTTATTAGAAAAACTGATATTTCAATCGGCCTTCATGCGCTCACGTCGTCGGGGGCTTGGGATTTCCCTGTTCGCGGACGAGAGGTGACCCTGAACAATCCCTCCGAACCCCGCATCCGGGCCTTTGAAGACCAAAGCGAGGATATCGAATGGTCTAAACATGCCATGGCGGCCATGCCGCCGGCATCGCACTTCGCTTATCACCCGGTCACTCCGGAGAATCGGCGCAGAGGCGCAAGTTATTGGGACGAAGAAAGAAGCCTCCTCACACCAACAGACTGCCGACACTGTCAATCGCCGATACCGGCTACAGAATGGTGATATCGTCTACGAAAAAATGAACTTATCTGTTGACAGGCCTGGTCCGATTAGGTAAACGATAGGAAGGCGGAGCGGCTTCCGATGCAGGCTTCGGCGAATGTCACGTCGCTGCCAGGTGGCAAAAGACAAGTGAGGCATCACCTCACTGAGCATAGGAGGAGGGGCGGCAGCCCCAGGCCAATGGTGTGTTTTCTCAGGTCTTCCGCTCGGGCCGGACGCCACTTTCGGCGAACTGGACGGCCCGGCGGGGAAAACAGAGGTTTATGCGATGAAGCGATGGGGAATAGTCCTCGTGCTGGTTCTCGTGACTTGGTGTACAACCGCCATGGCCGCAACCATCAGGCCGGACGGCGATCCGCCGGCCGGCGTGGTCATCTGGGCGGACCCGTTCGACTACTACAACCAGTGGGCCTGGGATAACCGGGACAATACAGCCTACACGAGAGGTACCGTGTGGCAAGGCGGTCCTATTCCGCCGCTGGCAAACCCCGATGGCTCGCTGGGTTACCCGACCAAAATGCCGGGCACTCCGTGGTCGGGCTGCGGCGTGACCATTCAAACATCCCCGGCCGACCACGAGATGGCTCGGGCGCAGTGGTTGGGGAACGACTGTGCGACCATCACAACGCCCGGCGGGCGAACCGCCGACCGTTCCAGTTTCGAGGCCAACGTCGACCCGTGCAGCGGCGGTGTGGCCACGACCCACGGCCAGTTGGCCATGAACAACAGTACCTGGGGAATGGGCGGATCGTACAATTCGCTGGGGCAGTTCACCCACTACTTTGGCGACCGCATCCAGACCATCGCCACGCGACAAGGTCTGGGTGTCAAGAACGCGGTGAACGGCACGGATGCACACCCGCTGGTCGTGATCTTCTATCTGAACGACCATGGGACCGCGGTGGAAAACCCAATTGACCTGTACGACAACTCGTATGTCGAGTTGAGCATGACCGGCGGCCTCACCAACCGCAATGATCCCGACTCCATCGCCCCGACCGACTACATCTGGATGGGTGACCCTGCTGGCACGGGCATGGACTACTGCCCCCAGGGCCCCTACCCTGTCGTGTGTCAGCAGGTGCGTGAGGTGAACGACGATTATCCCGACGAAGCCTACTACCTCACTTATGTCAATGCTCATTGTCCGCCGCTCGTGCCGCCCCATGACCCGAACACGAATACAGGCAAAACCTGGCGGAGCTTTGCGATCGGTTACCTAGCGATAACCGACATCAATCCTTGCGGCGTGACCTACCAGGGCAGCGATCCTCACAAACCGACTGCCGACCGGCTGGCGGTCTTCGATGGAAACCAGTGGCGCCAGTTCCGAGATGATCGGTTCAGGGGCTTGGACAAGACAACCTGGCCACCCGCGTTCCCCTGGGATCCCGGCATGGAGCTCAACCCGGATGAAGCCGCCAAGGGTGACAAACTCGACTTGCAGGGTGGAACCACACGCATTGTGCTCAAGATCGTCAGCGATTACATCCTGGTCTTTGCGACCACCGGGGCCGGCACAGCCACGCAGGCCTACCATGGCGCCGCCGTTCCCCGCGTGTACAAGGGGCCGTTTGACACGATTCGCTGGGGAGTCGGCCCGGGTTGCGAGCTTGATCCGACCACCTACCAGTGCAAGGAGGGAGGCACGCCCAGACAGTGTCTGACTTACTCCACCAACTTTGCCGGCTATGACCGTACGCAGATGGATTCCATGAGCATCTTCTACGGCGAACTGCAGTACTACGACCTCGTCCACGGCCGTTGCTGCCACCTGGAAGGAACGTGCGAGGTTACTGACCAGCTCACATGCGTTAACAGCGGCGGCACGTTCGCGGGCGTCGGCACGACCTGCGACGGCGACCCCTGTCTGGGAGCCTGCTGCCAGCCGATGGGCATCTGCGAGCAGACCGCGATCAACGCATGCCCGGGTGAATTCAAGGGCTACGGCAGCTCGTGCGCAACGGCGGATATCTGCCCCTGCCGGACGCCGGCCGCCGATGCGGACTGGGACGGTGACGTGGATCAGGTGGATTTTGCTGCCTTCCAGGCCTGCTACACGGGCTCCGTCACAGGCGAAGGCCTGTCGCCGGGGTGCGCGTGCTTCGATCGGTCTCCGGCGGGCGGCAACGACGCCATCGATCAGGATGACTACAGCGCCTTCGAGCAGTGCGCCAGCGGACCGGGCATACCGGCCAATCCGGGGTGCTGAAACAGCCTGGTGATCGAAACGTATCCATCCCCGCGGGGCGCCGGATGACCGGAAGACCCTGCGGGGATGCTTTTTCTTGACCCAGACCGCAATCGGGGATGACGCGGCCAGGCACCGGCTTGACGAGATGGATCACTCAGCCGGTGCGGATGACGTCTTAGCCTTGTAGCCTGTCTCCGCCACGGCCTGCTCAATCTGGGCGGAGCCGGTCGGCGAGCCCTCATCCACCGATACCCAGGCAGTCTTGCGGGTAAATGACACTCGGGCTTGCTTGACGCCGGGCAGCCCCCTGAGCTTCTTGGCAATGGTGTCGCCGCAGCCCTGGCAGTGCATGCCCTCGACGGCCAGCTCGTAGAGCTTCGTTCCCGTCTCGGCGACCAGCGGCTCGTCAGGAGACGCTGTCGTACCGGCCGTCGATTCAGCGGCCTCGATTGCCTCGACGGGCTTCGCAGGCGGCGGCGAATCAGATTTCCCGCAGCCAACACCGGCCAACACCATCAGGCAGATGATCGAACGGACCCACCCCTGCAAACGCGCAAGCGACATGATCACACTCCCACAAGTACAGGCCGGATCACCAAGTCTCGCTGTCCTCGCCCCACAGGCCCTCACCCCTCGCCCCGCGTCCCTCGCCCCTCTCAACGGAGCGGAGCGAGTGGCGCCGGCTCATCCCTCCTTGAGTAGCTCCTCCATGGTCACCACGCGGCCGTCCTCGATCGACTGCCGGCCGAGGATGGCGGCCATCGCCCCGTCGAACCCGGCTTGGACGCTTGCCAGGGGCTTGCGCTTCTCGCGGATGCACCTGAAGAAATCGTCGATCGCCAGTTGCGTCGAGTCGCCTGCGGGCTCAGGCGGCGCGACCTTATAGGGTTCGCCGAAGTTCCTCGGATAGACCATGGCGTTCTCAATGTCGACGGCTGCCTCTTCGCAGTAGACGATCTCCTGCCGGCCGTCCATGGGGATCTTCGGCGCCGAAATCCAGGAGTGGCTGTAGGAGACCTTCTTATCCTTGCCGTAGTCCAGCGAAAGGGCGTAATTATCCATGATGTCTCGGCCCTTGGGCTCGAATCGGAGGCTCTGCTGACCGAAGCCCGATGCCCGAACCGGCGGCCCACCGAGAATCCAGTTGAACAGGTCGAACTCGTGCACCGCCTGCTCGACGATGGTGTCGCCGCAGTGCCGCTTCTCGAAGAGCCATTGCCGGTCGTGCGGCAGGTCGCCGACGTTGTGCCGGTGCGCGCGAATGAAGATCGGGCGTCCGACCTCCCCGCTGAGAATCAGCTTGATCGACGACTGCCACGGATGGGCGTACCGCAACTGCGTGCCCCCCTGGTAGATGCCCTTGGCCGACTGGGCGGCCTTCAGAACGGCCCTGCAATCCTTGACGGTCATACCCAGGGGTTTCTCGCAGTACAGGTGCAACCCGCCATTCAACACCGCCACGGACATTTCCGCGTGGAGGTACACCGGTGTAGCGATCACCACCGCATCCAGGTCCTTGAATTCGATGAGCTTACGGTAGTCTTCGAACAGTCGCGGCCTGTCATCCTTGACCTTCTCGGCTGCCGCCTGAAGGTGCTTGGGGTTGATGTCGCACAAGGCCGTCACCCGGACACCGGGCGACTGGTTGACCGCACTGAGCAGGTCCGAACCGCGGCCGCCGATCCCGATCATGCCACAGCGCAAGTCGGCCACCGGGACCGTGGTCGGCCTGGTATCCTGGGCGCGAACCCGCACGGCCCCCAGCAAGACGGCCGAGGCCGCCCCCAGACCCTTGCCCAGCACCTGACGACGTGAGAAGTCATCTTTTTGACGCATCGATCGCCCTTTCCTTCGGACATCATGGTTTCATTCAGACGCTTCGACGCATTCTAATCGAGCCATCAGACCGAGAACAGACAGCAGGCCGACCCCGCCCCGTCCTGACCGAGACGGGCAGTCGAACCCGCACAAGGCCGGCCTCCGGTGTAAAGCGAAGCTGTAACGGCCGGGCCATCTCGGAATGCCGGGACTGATTTCCGGCTCCTTGCCACGGCCACGTGGTTTACCTTATTATCACGCGTCCCCAGGGGTTTCCGGCGCGCGCCACCCGGGGCAAGACGTGAACCTGCCTTCCCGTGGAGGTATCTCCGGATGATCCCTCACCATCGGCCTTTCAGCGGTTGGATGCTTGTGGCCATCAGCCTGATTGTCCCTTTGTCCCAAGGTTGCGGTCAGATCCTCAATGACAACCTGTTCAGCAGCTTCGGCGGCAACGCGGTCACCGGTCTGCCGCGCCCCAACGGCGCGATCATCATCCTGGTCATGAATCAGACCACCTCGGCGGCCGTGGTCCGCGTACAGGTCAACAAGACTCCATACGTCGCCGATGACGACACCACGGACGACGGTACCACCGGTGGGGGCACGACAGACGACGACACGACAACCAGCCCAAATTCGCTCGAATTGAGCATCCCTTTGGACCCCTATGGGCCCGCGACAGAGCTCGATCACGCGATGATCGTTCAAGAATGTGACGTCACCAGTATTCAATTCCTTGGAGGCAGCATTCAGAGCGACACCGGCGGAGATCCGGTCGAGATACCCGCCGACCTGCCGCCGATCACCTACGGCTCGCAACTCTATTGTGGGGACGTGGTCGCCATCACCATTGTCGGTGTCGGCTTGCAGCCGGTGATTTCGATATACTGAGATGAGCCAGAGGTTCCATGTCATGAAACGGCTACAGACACTCAGGTTTGCGACGCTCGTGGCGGCCGCTCTGGCCGTCTTTGCGAGTTGCGCCGGCTGCCTGAACCCCGAGTTGGCCAATCGCATCAACGGGCGGCTTTATCCGATCGTGCCGGGCAATCAGCCGTTCCTGCTGGTCCGGGTGATCAACAACACCAACGCAACCATAGACGTACCCATTGTTTACAACGACGGTACGGCCGACCGTGAGTTTGTGATCACCGGTCTGACTCCCCAGGTCCACGAAACGGGGCTCGTCCTGGACTGGCCGGTGATGCGGGTGGCTCTATGCGATCTGGACAATCCCTACCGGGCAACCATCATCGCCACCCTCCCGGACGGCAGCATCAGCGCCGTGCCGTTCGGCTATAATGCTCTGCAGGCCGGCGTCGACTACGCGGCGGGTGACGGGATCATCTTCTCCTTGAACGGAGACGTGCGAAGCCCCGCATTCGTGAGAGTCAACATCGGTTACGTCGATGCAGACCGGCAACCGGACAGCTTCACCAGGGCTGATCCCTTTGAAGCCGCCAATCTGATCCTTCTTCTTGGCGGTTTCTGATATGGAGCGAACCATGCGTCGAGGAAAATACGTTGTGTACGGCCTCCTGGCGGCTTGGGTTGCCTTGCCCATCATCATTGGGGCCAGTTGTCCTCCACCTGATGACCCGGCATTTGTGTCGATTATCACCGGGCCGGGCTCCACAACGGGCCAGGATCTCCCCAATTGCGAACAAGGGAGAGTCTGTATCAGCATTCTCAACCAGACGTGTACGGACACCGAGGTCATTCTGTACATCCACGACGGGTATGACCTGACGGGCACTTATGTGACGCGTACAGCCATCGAGTGCTGCGAGAGTGACAATGCCACGGAACCTTGCCCATGCTACCGGTGCGGATCGGATACCGGTGAAATGCAGCTGACGCCTCCCGAGTTGTTCCAACCGCAGAATCGCTACGAAATCGCCGATGGTGAAGTGATCCGCACTCTCCAAGGTCGCGAGGACCAGCTCTCCGCCCTGGGGGGCCGCATCACCATCAGCATCCGCTGCGAGGAAGTGAAGACCATCGGCCTGGAGGTCGGTCTGGAGGGCGAGTTGCCAGGTCTTGTCCAGGAGCGGGCAGGTGCGGACTACCGCTGCACCGGGGTGGATCTGGATTGTACACAGTCCTACACGGAGGACGTCGCTTGCGGGGCGACCATTCAATACACGATCGTGGACCGCAACAACTGCGCCAACGAGGATCTGACGGTCTTCCGGATCGAGACCAATGTCTCCGCTGACTGCACCGACGTGCAGCCAACCGAGAACACCGGCGGCGGCATGGGAGGCGGCTGACGCGCCGTCTGAACGGCGGGACTTCCGAAAAACCAGAATGGCGACAGCGGCCGGCCCTGCGTCGGCCGCTTCTGTTTCCGTATCGAAAGGCTCTCGATGAGCCCAAAACAAAGCCCCGTGCGTTGCAGCCCGGGGCCTGGATTCCCTGATTCAGAAAACCGCGGCGGAGGCCGTCACTTGCCCTTCTTGACGCCGTACTTGCTGCGGCTGCGGCGTCGCGGCCGGCCGTCCTTGTCGTTCTGGACCCCGGCACAGTCCAGCTTGCCGCGAATGATGTGGTAACGCACCCCGGGCAAGTCACGCACCCTCCCCCCCCTGATCAGCACCATCGAGTGTTCCTGCAGGTTGTGATCGACACCCGGAATGTAGGCCGTCACTTCCTTGCCGTTCGTGAGTCGAACACGCGCCACCTTGCGCAGCGCTGAGTTCGGCTTCTTGGGCGTCTGGGTCTTCACGATCAGGCAGACACCTCGCCGCTGCGGACATTGGTCCAGATCACGGACCTTGGACTTACGCAACTGTTTGTCTCGGCCCCGCCGGATAAGCTGGTTGATCGTCGGCATTCGAATCCTCTGTGATCCTTTCAACGAAGCCGGGGTCCTCCCCCGGGCCATCCCAAGCTGCCATGTTATCCGGTCGAGGCCGGGATTTCCAGCCCCCACCGGAGGCCTACATCTGCTGATCCCTCTGCTCCTCGATGGGGCTGATATTCAGGGCTTGCACCGGAGGTCCCATCGGTGCCACCGCAGCGGCCATCCCGGCCACCGCAACCGCGGCGTCCTGCATGGCCGCGTGAGCCGCCTCCGGCGTCAGTTGCTTCTCAGGCAGCGGCTCGCCCACCTGTTTGACGCGCATCTCCAGGTATGGCTTGAAAGCTGTACCGGCCGGGATCAAGTGTCCCAGAATCACGTTCTCCTTGAGGCCCACCAGCCGGTCTACCGCCCCGCTGATCGACGCCTCCGTCAACACCTTCGTCGTCTCCTGGAAGGAAGCGGCCGAGATGAACGACTCGCTCTGGAGCGAGGCCTTGGTAATACCGAGCAGCAGCGTCTTGGCCGTCGCCGGCCTGGGCCTGCGGTCGCGCGTCGGAGGCGTGCCGCCCTCCTGCTCGATCCTCGCCACGGCCTCGGCGAACTCGGTCCTGGGAACGATCTGACCGGCCGTGAACGTGCTGTCGCCCGGATCCTTGATCTTCACACTGGCGGCCAGCCGCTCGTTTTCAGCCCGGAATCGGAACTTGTCGACCACCTCCATCGGCAGGAACCGCGTATCGCCCGGATTGTCGATGCGGACCTTCCGCAACATCTGCATTAGGATAACCTCGAGATGCTTGTCATTGATGGTCACATTCTGGCTGCGGTACACCGCCTGAACCTCCGCCAGCAGGTAGCTTTGCAGGGCTTCCTCGCCCTTGATCCGCAGGATGTCATGCGGAACCAGCGGACCTTCGACCAGCGGGTCACCCGCCTCGATGAAGTCGCCGGCATGGACGAGGAGTTGTTTATCCTGCGGAACGTGGTGCTCCTTCTCCATGCCGCCCTCGGAGCGAATGATGATGGTCATCTTGCCCCGGCGGCGATCGGCGCGGATCTCGACCTTCCCGGAGATCTCGGCCATGACCGCCGGCTCCTTGGGCTTGCGGGCCTCGAAGATCTCCGTCACCCGCGGCAGGCCGCCGGTAATGTCCTGCGTGCCGGCGATGGCTCTCGGCTGGCGGGCCAGCAACATGCCGGGCACGATCTTGTCGCCTTCGGCCACCTCGATACGAGCCTTGGCGGGCAGGTAGTGGTAGTCGAGCACGCGGCCCTCGGCATCCTCGATGACGATCTGCGGATGCTTCTCGCCCTTGTGTTCGACAACGATGTACTTGGCGCCCGCCCGTTCCTGCTCGAGGCGCACGGTTTCGCCTTCGGTGATGTCATGGAAGCGGACAAACCCTGAGACCTCGGCCAGTATCGGCGTCAGGTGTGGGTCCCAGATGGCCAACTCGGTTCGAGGACCGACGTCCTGGCCGTTCTTCACCTGCAGCAAGGCGCCATACGGCACCTTGTAGCGTTCAAGCTCGCGGTTCTTGGCGTCGACAATGGCTACTTCGCCGTTGCGTTTGAGAGTCACCAGGCGAGCCCCCTCACCCTCGATACCCGGAACCTCGACCGCGTTGAGATCGTGGAAGACCACACGACCCGGCTGGATGCTGATGATCTTGTTCTCCGCCACCGCGCGGGTGGCCACGCCGCCCGTATGGAACGTACGCATCGTGAGCTGCGTACCCGGTTCGCCGATGGACTGGGCGGCGAGGATCCCAACGGCCATTCCCTCCTCGACCAGGTTGCCCGTCGACATGTCGACCCCGTAGCAGCGGGCGCAGACACCGAACGAACTCTCGCAGGTCAAGGGGCTGCGGACACGGATGGTGTCGAGGCCGAGTTCCTCTATTCTCCCGGCAATCTCGCGGGTAATGATATCGCTCTCCGCCACGATGATCTGGTCGGTGACGGGGTTGCGGATGGTGTCGCGGGCGATACGGCCGATGATGCTGTCCCGCAACGGCACGGCCACCTCCTCGCCTTTGTAGATCGCTCCCTTGGTAATGCCGTTGATGGTCCCGCAGTCCGGCCGGGTGACAATCACGTTCTGGGCCACGTCGGCCAGCTTGCGGGTCAGGTACCCGGAGTCCGCCGTCTTCAGGGCGGTGTCGGCCAGTCCCTTGCGGGCACCGTGCGTCGAGCTGAAATACTCGAGCACCGACAGACCCTCGCGGAAATTGCTCTTGATAGGCGTCTCGATGATCTCGCCCGACGGCTTGGCCATCAGGGCGCGCATCCCGGCAAGCTGACGGATCTGGTCTACCGATCCGCGAGCTCCCGAGTCGGTCATGAGGTAAATGGGATTGAGGTAGAAGCGGCCCCGATTCTCGCCGGCGGGCACGTAGTTGCCCTGCTCGTCACGGCGGTCGAGCTTGAACTCCCTCATCATCTCCTTGGTGACCTGCTCACGGGCATGGACCCACACATCGATGAGCTGGTTGTGCCGCTCCATCGGGGTGATGGCCCCTCTCTGGTAGCCGCGCTCGATCTGGTCGACGCGTTTCTGGGCCCGGTTGATGATATCCCACTTGGCCGCCGGAATCCGCAGGTCATGGACGCCGAAGGACAGACCGGCCAGGGTGCTGTGCTTGAAACCGGTGGACTTGATCCGATCCAGCAGGTCGATGGTCGCCGCGCGGCCGAGCTGATGGTGGCAGTCCGCGATCACGCGACCCGCGCCCTTCTGGCTGAGCGGATAATTGTACAGCGGCATCTCCGGCGGAAGCATATCATTGAAGATCAGTCGGCCGGCGGTGGTCTCGACGATGTGGTTGGCGGGCACGGGTTCGGGCTCGCTCTTCTGTGAGGAGACCATCATCCCGCGGTCTACCCGGCATCGGATCTTCTGGTGAATGGTGATCTTCTTCTGCTCGTAGGCCATCATCGCCTCGTGGGCGTTACTGAAGCACGGCAGCTTGGCATCCGGATCCAGCGGGTTCGGCGAGTAATCCATCGTGAGATAGAAGATGCCCATGACGATGTCCTGGGAGGGCGACATGATCGGGCTGCCGTTGGCCGGGCTGAAGATGTTGTTGGTCGACATCATCAGCACGTGGGCCTCCGTCTGGGCCTCGACCGACAACGGCAGGTGCACCGCCATCTGGTCGCCGTCAAAGTCGGCGTTGAAGCCCTTGCAGACCAGCGGGTGAATGCGAATCGCGTTGCCCTCGACCAGCACCGGTTCGAAAGCCTGAATGCCCATCCGGTGCAACGTCGGCGCGCGGTTCAGCAGCACCGGGTGGTTAACGATCACCTCTTCCAGGATGTCCCAGATCTCCTGGTCGCGCCGCTCGAGCATTTTTTTGGCGCTCTTGATTGTGTCGGCCAGCCCCCGCTCGCGAAGCTTGCGGATAATGAACGGCTGGTAGAGTTCCAGGGCGATCTTCTTGGGCAGGCCGCACTGGTGGAGCAGGAGTTCGGGCCCCACCACGATGACCGACCGGGCGGAGTAATCCACCCGTTTGCCCAGCAGGTTCTCGCGGAAACGGCCCTGCTTGCCCTTGATCATGTCGGTCAGTGACTTGAGCGGGCGATTGCTGCTGCCCAGGACCGGCCGGCGGCACCGGCCGTTGTCGAAGAGGGCGTCCACCGCCTGCTGAAGCATGCGCTTCTCATTGCGGATGATGACCTCGGGAGCATTCAGATCGACCAGCTTCTTGAGTCGGTTGTTACGGTTGATGATGCGGCGGTAGAGGTCGTTGAGATCGCTGGTGGCGAAGTTGCCGCTTTCCAGCAGGACCAGGGGCCGCAGGTCCGGCGGGATCACCGGGATCACTTCCATGACCATCCAGTCGCACTCGTTGCCGCTGTTCCGCAGATTCTCGACGATCTTGAGCCGCTTGCACAGGTCCTTGAGTCGCTGCTTGCTGTTGGTCTTGCTGATGTGTTCGAGCAGCTCGACGCTCAGAGCTGCCAGGTTCATCGAACGCAGCAGGCTCCGCACCGCCTCGGCGCCCGTCTGGGCGACGAAGCCGGTCTCGCCGTACTTTTCGCGGGCCGCCCGATACTCCTCCTCATTGAGAAGCTGCTTGGGCTTCAGCGGGGAGTCGAGCGGATCGACCACGACGTAATCCTGGAAGTAAATGACCTTCTCGAGATCGCTGGTCTTCATGTCCAGGAGGTTCCCGAGCCGGCTGGGCATGGCCTTGAAGAACCAGATGTGCACGACCGGGGCGGCCAGGTTGATGTGGCCCATCCGCTTGCGGCGGACGCGCGAGTGGGTCACCTTCACGCCGCAGCGATCGCAGATGATCCCCTTGTGCTTCGTGCCCTTGTATTTGCCGCAGGCGCATTCCCAGTCGCGCTCCGGGCCAAAGATGCGTTCGCAGAACAGACCGTCCTTTTCGGGCCGATAGGTGCGATAGTTGATCGTCTCCGGCTTCTTCACTTCGCCGAACGACCAGCTTCGGATATCGTTAGGCGATGCCAGAGAGATCTTCACGCTGCCGTAATCATTAATCCGATCGTAAATGTTTTCGGCCATTTGTATTGCTCCAATCGACCTGATAAATCGCCTTGCGCGACGCGTCAGCCATGCCTTCGTCAGCCAGGCAGCGCTGGCACCAAGAGCACCTTAACGTTTTCTTTCTCCTGAAGTTCCTGTTCCGCTTCCGTCAGGTAGCCATAATACTCGTAGGAACCTGCATTTTCGGGCTCGGGTCTGATCACGACGTAGTACCAGTCATCCTCCTGCTGCACCCCGTCGGGAACAACCTCGAGACGGTAATCCTTGGGCTGATGACGATCCAGATACCGTCGGACCAACTCGACGACCTTTTCCTGCTGCGATTGAGGAACAGATGTCATTTCAGCACCTCCAGTCCGTCGAGCACCACCCAACAGTCTCGCAAAGCGCCGCAAGCGATAGCCCTGTCAATCCTCGCGTTGGAGCGATAGTCCGCATCGATCCTCGCCGAATACAGGCGCCGTACGGCGGCTTTCACAGCGATGAGTTGCCATCGCGGCAGTGATTGCACGTGCTGCTCCAGCAATACGGTGACCAATTTGTGATCCGGCGTCTGGCGCCCTGGGCGATACGCGGGGCCCGCACCCAAGGCAAAGGTTACCGCCGAGAAGGCAGCGTAGTATGCCCGGTTGACACAACCCCTGAGATAACCCAAGTCCCTCAGCTTCTGGGCCGACTTGAAGTTATCGATCGCGATTTCGTTCCAGCCTGCCATCACCGATCCCTAGTCCTAGGTCACGCCCGACTTGCGGAGCACCTTACGCAACCCGGTTCTTTTCGAGCTGGATGTTCATGCCCAGCCCCTTGATCTCGTTGCATAACACGTCGAAGGAGACCGGCGTTCCGGCCTCCAGCGTGTTCGTTCCTTTCACCATGGACTCGTAAATCTTGGTCCGGCCTTCCACGTCGTCGCTCTTGACGGTGAGCAGTTCCTGCAGCACATAAGCCGCGCCGTAGGCTTCCAGACCCCAGACCTCCATCTCGCCGAATCGCTGACCGCCGGTGCGGGCCTTTCCGCCGAGCGGCTGCTGGGTGATCAACGAGTACGGGCCGGTGGCCCGGGCGTGAATCTTGTCATCCACCAAATGATGGAGCTTATCCATGTAGAGATAGCCGACGGTCACCGGCTGGTCGAACGGCTCTCCCGTCCGGCCGTCGTACAACCTGACCTTTCCACCTTTGGGCATTTCGACCAGTATCTCCCGCGTCTGGCCGGCATTCTGAATGGCCTCGGGATTCTCCCGGCGCTGCCGGACCCGCTCGTTGGCGTCCTGAACACAGCGGTTGATGTCCTCCTCGGCGGCCCCGTCGAAGACCGGCGTCACCGCCTGGAAACCGAGAATGGCCGCCGCCCAGCCCAGGTGGGTCTCCAGGATCTGGCCGACGTTCATACGTGACGGCACGCCCAGCGGGTTGAGCAGGATGTCGATCGGGGTACCGTCCTCGAGGAACGGCATGTCCTCCTCGGGCAGTATGCGGGCGATGACGCCCTTGTTGCCGTGCCGGCCGGCAAGCTTGTCCCCTTCGGACGCCTTGCGCTTCTGGGCCACCCAGACTCGCACCAGCTTGCTCACACCCTCGGGCAGCTCATCCCGGTTGGTGAATATCTTCACCGCGATCACCAGGCCCCTCTCGCCGTGCGGCACCCTCAGAGACGTGTCCTTGACCTCGCGGGCCTTCTCGCCGAATATCACCCGGAGGAGTTTCTCCTCGGCGCTCAGCTCCGTCTCCCCTTTGGGAGTGATCTTGCCCACCAGGATGTCTCCAGACTCGACGTCCGCGCCCACCTGTACAATGCCGTCGTCGTCCAGCTTGCGCAGGCTCTCCTCGCCCACGTTCGGTATGTCCCTGGT
>JAUCQB010000124.1 GCA_030372985.1 Phycisphaerae bacterium | reverse complement strand
ACCGAGAACCCTTCTAGCAGGCAAGGGCCGCGGGTGTCATGGTCGGGCAATCCGCCCGGCCCTGCCAATCCGCGGCCCTTGTTGTTATCGCCTCGCGTTCCTCGGACCCAAGGCCTCTACGGCCCGTGGTCCGTCCCGGTGAGCCGATCGCTCACGGCTGCTACTCTCCACCGAGGGGTTAGGTTCTGTCCCGTAAGAGGCCTAGCATCGTCAGGAGGCAAGGAGTCTGACGATGCGACGCTACGAACTGACGGATGAACAATGGCAACAGATTCAGGACCTGATGCCGCCCAATGGCCACAGCGGCCGACAGTGGCGGGAGCACCGGCAAGTGCTCAACGGGATCTTCTGGATCCTGCACAGCGGGGCCCAGTGGCGGGAGTTGCCCGAACGCTATGGCCCTTGGAAGACCGTCTACAACCGCTTCAATCTCTGGCGGCGGCAAGGGCTGTTCGACCAGATCCTGCGGCGGTTGCAGGTGCGGTTGGACAAGGACGGTCGGATCGACTGGGACCTTTGGTGCGTGGACGGTTCGAGCATCCGGGCCTCTCGCTCGGCCGCCGGCGGCGGCAAAAAAGGGGAGCCGAGGAACCGGCCGACCACGCATTGGGTTGCTCGCGAGGCGGTTGGGGCTCCAAACTCCACCTGGTTACTGACGGTCAAGGAGTACCCTTGGCGGCCGTCCTCACCGCCGGGCAGGTCCACGAGACGCAAGGCCTCGAACCGGTGATGAACGCGGTACGGATCGGGCGGCGGAGGCGGCCCGGCCGCCTGGCGGGAGACAAGGGCTACTCCAGCCGGACGATCCGGACGTGGCTGAAGCGACATCGAGTTCACCCGGTGATCCCGCTGCGGGAGGATCAGAAGCCGGGGCAGTCGGATCCTGGCTTCGATCGGCAAGCCTATCGCCGACGCAACGTAATTGAACGATGCGTCGGTTGGCTCAAGGAGAACCGACGGCTGGGCACGCGCTTCGAGAAGTTGGCGGTCAACTTCCTGGCCATGGTCAAACTGGCCATGATCCAACGGTATTTCCGGATCTTCGATTTACGGGACAGAACCTAGATCCCTCCTTTGTCGGGATGACAGCGTGCGGCAACGACAACGGACACCCTCGCTTACGCTTCAGGCTCGTGGACGGCCACGACGACGGCTACGGCGTCGTTCGCGGGTTCTACAGTTGCCGCGGGTTCTGCGGCGGTCTGCGGTTCGGCTGGCTTGGGGCTGTGGGGTGGGGAGCTTGGGGGGGTTAGTCCGACTCGTCGGACCTGGCGGCGGTGGCTAGGTTGTCTGGCTGCCGGGCTTGCCCGTCTGGTTGCTGGGCCTGCGCGGCCGGGTGGCGGGCTTGCTCCTGCGCGGCGGCGCGGCGGGCTAGTTTCTTGCGTCGGTGGCTGTGGCGGCCCCAGAGGAACCAATAGATCGCCAGGGCGGCGGCGGCGAGCAGGACGATCAACAGGGCCGTGTGCTCGGCTCGGACGAACAGCTGTCTCTTATACACATCTCCGAGCCCACGAGACAGCG
>JAUCQB010000123.1 GCA_030372985.1 Phycisphaerae bacterium | reverse complement strand
GAACTCGTCGGCAGCGTCAGATGTGTATAAGAGACAGGCCGACGCCCTCGTCGGCACTTCGAGCACCATGTTCTAGAGCATGCGACGCCGAGCTGTGAGGCATGGCACCCGAGACGATGAGTGAGGTGAGATGTGAGTGAACTAATCGACAACCGTGCGAGACGCATTCAGACGCTGAAAGAGATCGTCCAGAAGCTCCATCATGGGGCCAAGCCTGAGGAGGTGAGGGCCCAGCTTACGGACATCGTGCGCCACGCCAGCCCCGGCGAGATCGCCGCCATGGAGCAACAGCTTATGGCCGAGGGCGTGACGGTCAGCGAGATCAAGAGCATGTGCGACCTTCACGCCGAGGTGGTGCAGGACATTCTCACCAAGCAGGCCGAGGGCGATGTACCACCCGGGCACCCGGTGGACACGTTTCGTGTCGAGAACGCGGCCATCCGGAGCATGCTCGACGATTTGAGCAAGGCCATGGCCGATCTCGCGGCACTCCCGCCGGACACTGAGCCGGGGCTGCCCCTTCGCCGGGCCCGGCAGGCAGCCAACGACCTGATGGACGTCGACAAGCATTATCAGCGAAAAGAGAACCTGCTGTTTTCGGTTCTCGAGCGGCATGGGATCACCGGGCCGTCGAAAGTGATGTGGGGCAAGGATGACGAAGCACGGGGAACACTCAAGACTTTGCAGGCGGCGCTGCGCCAGTCTTATGCAAAGGCTGGACACGCGGCCGCGGCGCTCAAGCCCGCGGCGACGGCGGCCATGGAGGCGATCGGGTCGATGATCGACAAGGAGGAGACCATTCTTCTGCCGATGTCGCTCCAGACGCTGACGGAGGAAGAGTGGGGACAGATCTGGCAGCAGTCACCCGAGTATGGCTGGTGCCTGGTCGAGCCGCGGACCGGCTATGCGCCGCCGGAATCGGTGCAGGCGCAGGAAGCGGTGGAACTGCCGCACGGCCGGTCGGTGGCCTTTCCGGCCGGCAGCCTGACTTTCGAGCAGCTTGTCGGTGTGTTTTCGACGCTGCCGGTGGATCTGACCTTCGTGGACGCCGAAGACCGTGTCCGGTTCTTCTCCGAGAGCAGTGGCCGCATCTTCGCTCGCAGCAAGGCAATCATCGGGCGCAAGGTTCAGCACTGCCACCCGCCGGACAGCGTGGGCGTGGTGGAGCGGATTCTCGACGATTTCCGCACGGGACGGCAGAGCGTGGCTGAGTTCTGGATCAACCTGCACGGCCGATTCGTGCATATCCGCTACTTCGCGGTGCGAGATCCCAAGGGTGAGTATCTGGGTACCCTCGAAGTGACTCAGGATCTGACACCACTGCGAGCCTTGGAGGGCGAGCGGCGGCTGCTTCAGTACGATACGCCTGGGGCGTAGGTCGCCGATGAGGAACGCTGACTTGGGCCGCCTTTCAGGCAGAGCTTCAGGTCTCATGTTCCTCCGTTATCGCAAACGCGCCCGCTGTCGTGCTAACGGTTGTCTGTGTCTTTCCTGACGACTGCGTTGAGGTCTGCCAGAAGCGTTGGCAGATCGACGCCTTTCATCTCGGCCGCCTGAGCGATCGAGACATGGCGTGCGACGGTGCGGCGCATGACGGGGTTGGTGATCTGTGTGAAGCCGTGGTTTTTAAGCACGTCGATCGTGGCCGGGTACCAGTCCACGACCTGGCCTACCTTGTGGTCGCCGGTAATCATTGCCGGTTTCGCGTTTTCATGATCGGCCGTCATGCTGAGCTCCATGCCATGATGATGCTGCACGTACCTGGTACTGTTCCGGGCAGAGTATGTTGCCCTGCCTCTTGAATCTCTTGCCGGAGTCCGGTGTCTTCGCTGCGCCATCGAGGAGCTCCCTGATCGATTTCCGGGTCTGTTCGCCGAAGGCGGTCTGCTCGTCCTTGTCCCCACGATCGGCGCGGAGCCACGTCTTGTAGTCCGCACAGTCGCCTCGCTCAAACGGGAACAGCCATCCCCGGATGTCCGACGCCAGGAGACCTACCGTAAACGGCCGAAGCGAATAGCGACAGAGCAGAAAGAGCCCCGAGACAAATCGGCCTTCCTTGAGGGCGGGTGCAAACACGTCCAGCAGAATGTCCTTGGCGGAGGTCATGATGTAGAAAGCGGCCTCCGCCTTGAGGGCCATGATCCCGATTCCCCTGATCGCGCATTGTCTGCAGCAATCGGGAGTGTTCGAGCTTCCCGAGTGCATCAGCCGCTCGAAGTAGAGGCAGTCATGGTTTGAACGTCCGGACAGGCAAGGGGGATTGAGGGGTTTGAGACAGAAGCCGACCCCGACAACGGAGCGCCGCCCCCCCAAGGTTGGCCCGGGCTCCTCGTTGGAGGTCGCGATCGCACCGCCGGTGAAGTCGTAACGGCCGGAACGGAGAAACGCCTTCACCGTTCTGACGGGATGCGGCGCGGCAACATGCCGGAAGAACTGCCATCCGTACTCCCTGAGAAGACTGTGCAGACAGAAACTCAGCATCCGACTTCATCTCCAAGCAGCCGTTAACCAAGAGCCCTTTCGAGCCTCCGGAGACGTTCTCCTTAGTATCGTCCTGGCCATTCCTGCCGCTCCACCTTCTTGTTCGGCGGGCGGCAATTTGAAGGAGCCAGAACGTTCTACGACTGCCGCGGGCTCGGCGTTCGGCCGGAACCAACGCGGCACACGTTTGTGCGCCGTTGCGATGTGCATTCACAATAAGGCGGCCCCGAGCAGAGCCGGGACCACCTGCATCGTGGTATTGTCCCATCCATGGGGCGAGACGGCCTCGACCACTGTCGATACGGCGGATATCAGCACAAGGACAAGCAACGATCCCCCCGACACATCCAACTGATGTGCGAGGGCGAAGTATGCGATCAGGGACAGCAACGAGGCGGCGAAAACGGCGAGCGAGCCCTCCAGACTCCTTGTCGCCCTGACTCCGGTGAGGGCCGGGGCTCTGTATTCGTGCTTGCCAAAGCGTGTTCCAACGGGTTCGGCGACGGCATCCCCGAGCCCGGTGACGAGGTAGCCGAAGACGGCCGTGGCAGGAAAGAGGATGTTGCTGAGCAGCCCGCCGATCAACGTGGCGAAATAGGGCACGATGACATAGTAGGTGCGCCTCGGCTCATCCTTCTCGCGGGCCATGGCCTCATACATGAGATGGCCGCGGCCCCGGACCAATGCATATGCGATGACCAGACTGGTCATGCCTCCAAAGAGGCACACGCCGGGAGTACCCCATCGCCAGTGTACTGCCACGACCGTGCCGAAGATGAGAAAATGAAAGCACTTTCGTGTGTACCCGGTCTTGAGCTTCCAGCGAGTCTTCAGGAGCCCGGAGACAAGCAGGCATAGGGCAGCCCAGGCCAACGCTATCGGACCACCGACGGCGAGGGTCGGCCAGTCGGGAGTGTTCTCGACGAAGAAACGGAGGATATCCTCAGCCTGTGAAGCCATAGGCTTCTCACCATCAGGTCGCATCAGCCAGAAAGCCAGCCGAAGCGATCATTTGTCGAAGCAGTTCCTTGATCCAATGCAGTCTTCGCAGCCGAAGCGGTTGGGCGAGCAGTTCGCCAACTGTGAGCGCCGATGTAATGATCTCATCTCCGGATTTGCGGTGTTCGCGATACAGAGAGTCAACCTTGGGGTGGAAGACGGGGTGCCGTTCGATGAGATAGATGAACAGGTTGGTGTCCCAGAACACCCTCATTCCCAGCCCTCGCGTTCGCGACGCTGGTACTCGACAGGGTCAATCCCGTCCCAGACTTCCATGCCCAGCCCGCTCAGTTCGAGGATGGGATCACCATTCCCGGACCGGCCTTGGGGGCGGACGGTGACCTCCAGCGGAACCCCTTCAGGAAGCTGAACGGCTTCATCCGGGACAATCACTTTGCCATTGTAGTGGGCAGTCAGGCGCACCATCGAGCACCTCAGGACGCAACGCAGTGTAGCTCACCCGCGGATCGACTGCCAACCTTTTTTCGCCGAGAGCTATCCACTGATGAAGCTCCGGGCTCCTGCGCGCGGCCAGCGGCCATGGCGCTCGTGGCGGTGGCTTCCTCAATTCACACACGACCCTCATATAGATCGGCAACCGGAAAACAGAGGTCGTAGTCGCCCCAGATCAGATCGCCCTCCTTGACCGTGAACCGGGAGAACGCGATTGGGTCGAGGTAGGCTTGAATGAGGGGATTGCGCGACCCGCGCAGGAAGGGGCCGAAATCGACGATCCGCATGGTGCCGTCGTTGAAGGTGAGCCGGAGCCTGAGATCGCCCTCGTGCTCCGCGCGTTCGACGAAAATGATGGCATTCTCAGGAATAGTCATCTAATTCTCCTTGTGATTACTTCCGCCTGCACCGCCCGGTGCAGCACGAAGTAGTCGATCCATTTCTGCACAATCTTGTCCCCGCAATGGCTCACGAGCGTTTGAAAATCCTGGAGTTGCGTGCCCTCCAGCGGCTCGCGCCCACGGACCGATGAGTAGATTATATCCACGATCTGGCCGTCACGGATGATCAATTCCGCCCGGCTCTCCCGGCCCTGGCATTTGCCATGCACGTGGATCGGCTCGTGCTCGTTGGAGTAGAACAGCACGATGATTCCCATGTATTCGTAGAGCTTGGGCATAGCGCATGCATTATAGCAGGAAAGGGGTTGCTCGCCAAAACAGACTCGCACCACGGCAGGCGAAGCCGGGGCCAGCAGCGTCAACTCGTCAGTTCTTGACGCATCCTCGCTTTTGCGAGCCGCATCGAGTTGCATCAAGGTGCTGCCACCTGGGCCAGCGTGAGCGTGCCTTCCTCGCTGAACAACCGTCTCATGACTTCAAACTGCTTGTCGGGGGCAATGGAAACCCCCGCGACCACGTCCAGCAGCCTCAACTCTGCTTCCGTTAGCAAGTCCTGATCTTTCTTTGACAGTGGACTGCTGTCCCATGGCAGCGGTTCAGCCTTGTTCAATGCCGCCAAGTCGACAATGAGCGTACCGCGCACCATTGCCCAGCCAATAGCGTTGAAGCCGTCGCGACTGCCCAAACCGAAGTCGTTCGGGTCGCTGTGCCCGCTGCGGCAGGCCTGCCAGGCCACACCGGCAAGCACGAATTTGCCTGGCGGGATATCGAGCGTGTTGAAATCGATGCCCATGAGCCGGCGCTGTGGAGCGTCGATCTGCGCATCCACTTGCACCCATCGCCGCTCGGCAGCGTTCCAATATTCGCAGATCCAATGATTCTCATACTTGCCTCGACCCCATGTGTACGAAGCGAACCCGGCACGCACGCGGGCCGGAACCGCTTGGTGGCGCAGAATCGAGGTCAGCAGTACCGCAAATGTGCGACAATTGCAGAGGAGCCTTCTTCCCGGCGGCCGAGGCTCGGTCAGCGGGCGGCTGTCAAGCTCGATGATATGCCTGAGAATGAGCTGCGCTCCGCGCAGGTTCTGGCCTCCCTGTTGTGCCTCGGCGGGCTGGTGTTCGTAGAGCCAGCACAGCCCGCCGTGCATTATCAGGCCCTGCACCACAGGCACAAGCTGCTCGGGTTGGCGCGGCAGGCCGCGGTACAGGTCCTTGTAGGGCCCCGGGTCCGTAAGGGCGCCGTGACTGAGGTGGAAACGGGTGATCTCCTCGTCTCTGGGGTCCTGGGCGGGCTGAGTAGCTGTTGTCGTCCTGTTCTGTTGGCACCCGGTCGAGAACAGCGCCAGTGTCAGAGATCCACACAGAGCAAAGACGGCGTTGGAGTTCATGGTTCACCTCCCTGGTTCATCGCGCCGAACGGGGGGTGCATCGGGGTCACCTTCAGGTCGAAGAGGTGATGGCAAACGTGCACTCCCCGTCTCCACTCAATCGCGACCTCAGCGTTTTCACGAACAGTGGCCTGCCCAGCAGCGGCTTGAGCCTCCTTGTCTGGCCAGGGGTCACCGGCTCGCTGCTTCTTGCCCGTCTCTTCCCTACCACACCCTCGCCCACACCGCCTTGAGGTACGCACTCTCCGGGCAGTTGGCCATGACGGGGTGGTCGGGGCTGGCGCCGGTCTGGTCGACGATCTGGAGGGACCGCCGCAATCGGCCCGCGGCCGTTTTGATCATGCCGAGGAAATCCTCGCGGGAGACCAGGCCGGAGCATGAGCAGGTCAGCAGCAGGCCGCCGGGGCGGACGACGCTCATTCCGAGCGTGTTCAGGTCGACGTACCTACGCGAGCCCTCCTGGAATTCGTCGCGATTGCCCACGAATTTGGGCGGATCGAGCACGACGACGTCATAAGCGTTGCCGTTGGTCTGCATCTGGCGCAGGTAGCCGAAGGCGTCGGCGTGGACGTGCTGGATGCGGACCTCGTTGAGGTTGGCGTTCTTGCGAGCCAATTCGACGGCGTCTTCGTCGAGATCGACGCCGGTCACCGCCTCGGCCTGGCCGAGTTTCTTGGCGTAAACGCCGAAGCCGCCGGTGTAGCAGCACACGTCGAGCACGCCGGCCCCGCGGCACAGCCCGGCCAGCCGTCTGCGGTTGTCGCGCTGGTCGCAGAAGAAGCCGGTTTTGTGCCCGGCGCGAAGATCTACGCGGAATCGCAGGCCGTTCTCGCGGATGGTGATTGTCGGCGGGGCCGCATCGGATGCCAGGGTGGGAACCTGGAAACCTTCGAGCCGTTCGACGTGCTCGTCGGCGCGGATGACGAATCTGGGGTTCCCGGCTTCGCTCTGTGAGCTACGCCGTGGCAAGCCCTGACACGCCGAAGGCGAGGCGGAGGCCGGTTCGTTCGAAATGAGGAGTTCGCTGAGCAATCGTTTGATCATCTCCAGGCGCTGGAAGATGCCCAGGCTGAAGACTTCGATGGCGATCCAGTCGCCGTATCGTTCGGCGATCAGGCCGCTGAGTCCGTCTCCTTCGGCGTGGACGAGTCGATAGGCGTCGGTGGCGGGGTCGTCGCCGAGCAGTTGCCGGCGCCACGCGATGGCCTGCTCGATCCGCTTGCGGAAGAAGTCTTCATCCACGGCCGTCGGCTCGTATGACAGCATCCGCAGTCCGATCTGCGAGCGGTCGTGGTAGAAGCCGTGGCCGAAGAGGTGGTCCTGCTTGTCATACACGGCCACGACGTCGCCCGGCCTGGCCGCGGGGTCCACCTGTCCGATCATCCGCTGGTAGATGAACGGATGGGCGCTGGCCGAGCGCAGCCGGACCCAGGGGTAGGGATACTGGTGCTCGGCCGGCGGGGGTGCGTTGCCTGCCCGCTTGTCGCCGCCGTCACCGTGCGGCCGGCCGCCGGATTTCTGGATGTATGGTCCCCGGCCGCCCTTGCCGCGCTTTCGAGATGCTCCGCCGTGTTGAGTCATGAGATCATCATCCGGGACAAGACGCGGAGGTGCAAGAAGGGGGACGAGGGGCGGGGGGAATGAAGAATGGAGAATGTAGAATTGAGAGTGGGCCGTGTTTGGCCGTCGCCCGTGAACCTCACCAGCGGTGAACTCCGGAAACAGTGGTGATTTGGCACAAAACGCTCGATCCAGACATGCCTCTCTGCGCGTTTGCGGGGGTTCTTGTGCAACTGGGGGGCAAGGCAGCGGGGTGGACTTCGTAGACTCTCAAAGCGTATTATCCAGAGGCGTGTGGAGGCTGCGGTTCTTTCCAGCCAAGAGGACTTGAATGGCCGACAGTGTTGCGAGTCAAGACTCCGCTCCCACCCTGAAGAGCCGGAAGAGAATACGCTCGGTGCGGTTGGTTGTCATCGCGGTCATCTGCGTTGTCGCCGCGTTCCTGGTCAGGCGATTCTGGTTCAGTCTGCCGACCGGTGAGGGGCCGGCGGGGCCGGTCGTTCCGAGGGAGCTTTTCCAGGCCGTTTGGACGTCGAGGCCGGTTCTTCTGGTGGGGATCGGCGACAGCATCACCGACGGCTTCGGGGCATCCGAGGGGCATTCTTACTTCGACATGCTGATCTCGAACCCGGCCGACGAGTTCCCGGAGATGAAGGGGATCTGTCTTGGCAGTGTGTTGCCGAATCTGAAATCGCTTGAGCTGGCAGTTTCCGGAAGCACGTCCATCCATCATCTGACGAGCCAACTTGCCCGCCTGGAGGTCCAGCCGCCGGAGGTTCTGGGCCTGGTGGTCATGACCACGGGCGGCAATGACATCATCCACAACTACGGTCACAGCCCTCCTCAGGAGGGGGCGATGTACGGCGCCACTTTCGAGCAGGCCCGGCCCTGGATCGCGGCATTTGATGAACGGCTCAAGAGCATGCTCGATCGGATCGAGCAATGCTTTCCGGGAGGCTGTCACATCTTCCTGGCGAACATCTACGACCCGACCGACGGTGTTGGTGACGCCACGCGAGCCGGTTTACCCGTCTGGCCCGACGCGATGAAGGTTCTCGCAGCATACAACGAGATCATCGCCCGCCATGCCGGGCAGCGGCCGAACGTGTATCTGGTCGACATCCACAGCGAGTTTCTCGGCCACGGCATCTACTGCACGCAGCCATGGCGGCGCCACTATCGCCGGGCTGATCCTCACTACTGGTACTACACCAACTTGGAGGACCCGAACGATCGGGGCTACGACGCGATCCGTCGGTTGTTCCTTCTGGAAATAGTCAAGGCTTTTCGGACGACCGTGCCCCAATCGAGTCCGGCTCCGCTCCATCTCAATCACAACGGCAAATAAAGCACGCGTCCTTCGATTTCCTCGGGTAAAGCGCACTCTGCCAGGAGCAGTAGTTCCTCAATGGCCTGTCCGATGGGCACGTTGCGCCCGATTTCGACAACACCGGGCATTGGCAAGCCGGCGGTTACCCGGCGGTAGGCATCCCGTGTGAGTGTGGACAAATCACCCGTCAGCAGACCCCGGCCTTGATCAGCCGCCCATTCCAGGACTCGCGCGTCGTCTGCTCCGGACAGGCCGACATCCGGTACCCGAACAATGTCGAGATCGGGTCGCCGTCTTCGGAGACCGCGCACGATTCCACCGTGAAGGTTTTCATCCGCCAGAAAAGTCAGCATGGCTACGTCTTATCGCGCCGCGCCAGCAGGCGCTCTCGCAGGGCGTTCGAAGGCTGCTTCTGGTCGATCTCTCGTCGCACTTGCTCGGAGGCTTCGCGCCGGCGCAACAGGTATTCGTCTACTTCTGGACGGTGGCGGAGATAGTAGCCGATGATCACGTAGATATCGCCCAAGTCGAGCGAGTCGTAGGATTGAGCGATCTCCTCGGCGGTCGCGCCGTCCTGGTACGCCCCGATCACGGTGTCGAGGGCGACCCGCGTGCCCGCAATACGCACGACGCCATCCGCGTCCATGTGTAGCGGTGGGGCTTCTGCAGCGAGTGTTGCGGGGAATCCCATACGGTTCTCCTGCGGGCTTACCGTCCGAGGTCAGCCGTGAACAACTGTATTATGCTCTATCTTTGCCGCTATTTCACGGCTCTGATCCGGCCTTGATTAGTTTTGTTTACAGGATATAATAGATTTGGTCGACAAGCGACGATTCTGTTTTCTGTTGATTGCACAAATTGTCCGTTGATCGGGCTTTGGCCCATCCGCCGCAGGAATCGCGGGGTAAGCGGAGAGTCGAGCATGTCGCGGAGGGCGACTATCCAACGCAGTGGCGGCGGTCCGCAGTTGCGGCCAAGTGGTGGCGTCAAGGGATTCACGCTGATCGAGGTCCTGGTTGTCGTCGCGATCATTGCGTTACTGGTGGGGATTCTGATTCCCGCCTTGTCCAAAGCCCGCGAGCAGGCCCGGCGGTCGGTTTGTGCGAGCAACCAGAAGCAGATCATGACCGGCATCCACATGTACGCCTCGCAGTACGCCGGTCACGTGCCGTTCAGCGTCCCGTGGTTCAACGCCAGTCTCACCTGGATCGCCCGGCAGGAGTACTACGATCCGAGAGGCTACGTTCACCTGGGCGTTCTTTACAGCACCCGGCAGATCAAGGACCCGGCCGTCTTGTATTGCCCGTCCAATAAGGAATATCCCCACATTTATCCGCAGGGATGGCAGAACTTTTCGGCCGGCGGCGGCGTTGAACGCGTCGCAACCGGGTACATGTACGCGATCGCCGGGCAGATCGACCGCTACCGCAAGGGCGAGCGGTTGCAGGCCCGCCTCGATTCGCTCAAGCAGGAATCGCTGGTCTCGTGCATGTTTCTCTCGAAACGCGACAAGCGGCAGCAGCGCGGCGTCTGGCCCCATCGCGGAGGGGTGATTGGCGGTTACGTCGACGGCAGCGCCCGGCTGAGCCACGTGGCCGACGCGATCGCCCAGACCTCAGCCGACCTCTACGACGCAAACAACATCGACGACATGGATTACTTTGCCTTCTGCTTCTTCAAGATGCTCAGCGGCCAGCGCCGCTGGATTGAGGCATTTCCCCGTCTGCCGGAAGTGCGGCAGTAACCCCCGGCGTTGCATACGGCACCGCCGGAGGATGAAGAATGGCGAATGCAGAATTGAGAATGGGGCTCGTTCTGTCGCGAACGGCGAAACCACAGGTGGTGGTGTCTCAGTGCAAGCCAAGAAACGCGGGAAGAAGGCCGTCTCCAGGGCTCCATCCGATTGTCCCTCTGCCTTCATCCTTCAGCCTTCCGCCTTCATCCTTCAGGCAAGGCCGTCGCCAGGGCTTCCTCCGATTGTCCGTGGTCGGATCTTACGCAACTATAGGGTCAAGACGGCAGGTCTTGGTCGCCGCGGCGACCCCGCCTGCGGCGAGGCAGGCTCGACGCCCCACCTCTTTTCGTCGTGTACACGTCCGCGATGCATCCGCCGTCCACGACCATGAGTGTGCCAGGCAGGTCTCGCTTCGCTCGACGCTGCCCTACCTCTTTTCGCTGTGCGCGGCTAGGCGATGACACCGCCGTCGACAACCATGAGCGTGCCGGTGATCCACTTGGCTTCGTCGCTGGCCAGGAACAGCGTGGCCGAGGCGATATCGCCACACTCGCCGAGGCATTTGAGCGGCGTCTGCTTGATGATGGCATCGGCAACGCCCGGCCGGGCGAGGACGTCTTCGTTGATGTCGGTGGGGATGGTACCGGGCAGCACCGCGTTCACGCGGATGTTATACGGAGCCAGCGTGACGGCCAGGCCGCGGGTGAGCATGTTGGCTGCCGCCTTGCTGGTGCAGTAGGCGAGCTGCTGCGGGTCGGTGAAGCGCTCGCCGCTGATGCTGGTGACGTTGACGATGACCCCGCCGCCGTGGTCCTTCATGAAGCGGGCCGCACCCTGGGACATCAGGAAGATGCTGCGGGTGTTGACCGCCTGGACGCGGTCGAACTCCTCGACGGTTACGTCCAGAACATCTCTGAACGGGCAGATTCCCGCGTTGTTTACCAGGATGTCGATCCGGCCGAAGGTGGAGATCGTCCTGTCCAGGATAGCCTTGACCGCCTTGGCGTCGGCGACGTCACCGGGCAGTGAGACGGCCCGGTCCTTGCCGACGGTGCGGATGATTTCTTGGGCGGCGTCCTCCGAGCGTCCGGAGTGGCCGATGCCCACTCGGGCCCCTTCACGGGCGAAGGCTTCAACAATGGCCCGTCCGATGCCGCGGGCTCCGCCGGTCACGATCGCCACTTTGCCGTCAAATCTGGAACTGGCCATAGTTCAGAATCCCCAGCACACGAATTGGAAACGCTTCAAGACCTTTCACCGCGATTGGCGTGCAGACGCTCATGAACGTTTTGCGCTTGCCGAGGGCATCGAGGTTGCGGAGGTTCTCGATCAGGGCCACGTTGTGGTCGAAGAGAGCGTAGTGTGACTCGTGCTGCGTGTTGCTCAATTCTTCGACGCCGGCCGCGTCGATGCCGAACATGACCATTCCCTGGCGGACGAGCCAGGTCAGGGCATCGGGGCGCACCCATGGGCTTTTGAGGTACTCGTCGGTTCCCCAGGCCTTGTCCCAGCCGGTGCGGACAAACACGATCTCACCCTGCTGAACGCCGCCGGCGAGGATGGCCGCCTTCTTGATTTCCTCAAGGGTCAGGCCGTGACCGGGCGGCGGATGGCCGACGTCGAGCAGGCGGGTTGTCCCGATGGTGTTCTCGACCGGGAACTGGGTCAGGTCCAGGCCGTCCTTGCGGAGGTGGTAGGGAACCTCGATGTGCGTGCCGAGGTGGTTGACCATCACCACGTTGTGCATGATGTACCACTGGCCCGGCAGCCGTGGAACCGGGGCGACGGCATCGGCGTCGATCTTCTCGACGTCGAACTTGCGCCCCGCCTGGCCGGGGATGATCGGGTACGACAACTCGACGATACGCTTGAAAGCCAAGAATTCTGCCCTCGCGGACCCATGCGGCTCGTCCGGACTCAGATCCGGAGGCACAATATACCCCAACGAGCGGTCTCTGCAACGTCGGGACACGCGAGCGATCAACACCAGAGTCGCGGATGTCACACAGTTGCAGCGCGCCTCTGACCGAGTCGCGAACACCCGTGCTTTCCGTCGGGATGTGCGCAGATGTGCCATTCGACAAGGCGGGTGGCGATGATCTGGTCACCGCGCACCCAAGAGCCTAGCATTCCTTGCAGTTGTCGGATCGACGTCGTTTTTCGATCCGGCCGGCGTGAGGACGTGAGCCTGTGTGCGTGACCGCGTTGTCATCGGGTGGCGACGTGGCAGGGTTGTGTGAAGTACCAACGCCGAGCGGCGGCTTCCGAGCAATAGAGATCTGGTAGCCAGAAAACAAGGAGCTTGTGTCATGCTTACTCGGCAGCAAGAGACGGTCAACGGTGTCGATGTGGAACGGCTGAAGGACACGGTGAACGCGGTTCGGGAGGACCCGTCGCTGGCCCAGTTCGTGTTCAAGGCCCGCAACAAGTGGCTCGGAAGGGGCCGCAATCGATCGTCGATCAAGGAGTTCTATGGGGCGGGGCAGGAGGATACGAGTCGGACCTCGCCCTTCATTCTCGAGAATGATGAGCCGGAAGTCCTGCTCGGAGAAGACCAGGCGCCCAATCCCGTCGAGTTTATTCTACACGCCCTGGCCGGGTGTCTGACGACAACGCTGGTGTTCCACGCGGCATCGCGAAACATCGAAATTGAGTCGGTGGAGTCCTCGCTCGAAGGCGACATTGACATCCAGGGTTTCCTGGGCCTGTCAAACAAAGTGCCGCGGGGATACAAGTCGATTCGGGTGAAGCTGCGCGTGAAGTCCGACGAACCGGCGGAGAAGCTTGTCGAGTTGGCCAAGTACTCGCCGGTCTACAACACTGTCGTTGGGTCGGTACCCGTCGAGCTGACCATCGAGAAGGTCTGATCGAACGGCCGTCATACACGGACAGGCTCGGTTCGGGATCGGGACATGTTGACCCCGGAACAACTGGTCCGTGTGGGCTACTGCTGGTAGATCTTGCATGGCCGGGGCTGCTCGCCCGGGTCGCGTGCGAAGATGGTCGCGCGGCGGTACTCGGCCCAGGTGTTCTCGAACCAGGATTCGCGTTCAGGGCGGTCGTGGGGCGTGCTGACACGCGTCTCGAAGGTGTCGTTCTCGGGGTGATAGATCACGCCCAGGATCTCGCTGCGGAGTTCGACCTTCTCCGGGATGTATCGCCACTCGTCTCCGAGCTTGGGATGGGGCAGAGCGCCTCTGGGGTCTGTGACGAGGTGGGAACCGCGCGAGCCGCTCCCTCGCTTGAGCAGCGTGAGGATCGCCTCCAGGTAGGCAAGCTGCGCAAGTGCCAACTCGCGGACTTCAATGGCCCGGGTGTAGCCTGTGCTGTCCTGCCGCAGGCCGTGGTCTCGAATCTGACGCCACTGACCGCGGGCTTTCTCCAGAGCCTTGGTGACTCCTGCCAGTGAGCGGACCATGCCGGCGTAGCGGCTCATGCGGCTCTGGATCTGTCTCTTGACCTGGGTGCAGTCCAGGGCCTGGGTGCTTCCCGCTCGAATGCGACCGATCTCGGTGACGAAACGGGGAACGATGGCTTCGGCACGGCGAAGGAACTCGGCCGGCGGCAGTTCGTGGCCGTGGTAGACGTGGGCGATGCGCTGGGCGGCGCGAGTTCCGCCGACCTGGCCGGAGTTGAGGGCCGAGCCACCGGGTCGTTTGACGCCGTGGGTGCCGGCGAGTTCGCCGACGACGAAGAGATGAGGCACGGTGGACTCCCACCAGGCGTCCACCGCGAAACCGCCGTTGCAGTGTTGCGAGCAGACACCAATCTCAAGAGGTTCCTTCCACAGGTCGACGCCCATCTGCCGGTAGAGATCGATGCTCGGCTGATTCATGTGTGCGAGCCGTTCGATCGGGGTGGCCTGCATGGCGCCGGACTTCTGCAGGTAGGCGAGAGCCTCAGGCTTGAGATCGGCGAGCCTGAAGGCCTGGAGGCCGTCCGTTGCGCGGGGATTCTCGCGGAAGTCCATGAACACGCGCCGGCCGCGGTTGACCATCTCGTTCTGAACGAGGATGTCGATCAGAGACGAGCCGAAATTGGCGATCTTGTCATGGTCGAAGGGCCATTGGTAGCCTTTGAGAAAGATGTCCGTGGCCAGCGTGGACATGGAGTCGAACCAGGGATTGAGGAACTCCTGTTCGTCCTTGCCGTCAGCGCTGGTGCTGTAGTAACGGGGGATGACCTGCTGGTAGGTGCCGGAGAGGTTCCATCGCGGGCGGAGGGAGGCGAGACCGAATTGCGACTCGGTCAGATTGTGGGCCTCGGCGCCGGCCTCGAACAGGGCGGCATACGGTCCCATTTGTCCCTGGGGGTAGACGGAGATCTCGTACAGATCGCCGGGCCCGCCGCCGGCGGCCACGACATTGCGGGCGTTGAACAGCACCAGGCCGTGGTTGTCGTCGTTCTGGCGGGCAAGATCGACGCAGAGGATTCCGCAGGCGGCTTGTCGACCGCCTTCCTGGCCGGTGACGATCGCGAGCATGTGATGGCGGTTGAACACGGGAATGGCGTACCGCTCCAGTTCGGCGAGCAGCTTGCGGACCATGAATCGCGATGTCCACGGTCCGGCAGAGGTGGCCCGCTGCCGCGGATCATGGTCGGTTTTGTAGCCCACGAAGATGCCGTCGGCGGTGTGTGGGAAAGGAACACCCAGGTCGACCAGCCTGTAGAACGCGCGGAGCGAGTTGGCTCCCTCGATGAGGGCCACGTCTCCGTGCGTGCAGCCTCCCGCCGTCAGCGTATCGGCGAAATCGGTCGGGCGATCGGGCTCTCCGCCGGTTCCCATCTTGTAGTAAGTCTGTTTGTCGGAGCCGGAGTTGTTTGAGGTGCCCAGCCCGATGCCGCGGGTGACCAGGGCGAGGTGATCGGCGGGGTTCTCGACGCCCATTTCCTCAAATTCCCGAAACAGCCGGCAGGCGCAGTTGAGGCCGGCCGCGCCGCTTCCGACGACGACGGTGTTGAGCGAGTAGACAGGGATGGTCAGGCCGTTCAGGCCGGCGTTGCTTTTTGTGATCATGGCGCCTCTCACAGTCTCCGCACATTGAATCCGCCGCTGACTTCAATGCTCTGGCCGGTGGAGTAGTCCAGATCGCCGCGGGCGAAGGCGGAGACCACGCCGGCGACGTCCTCCGGCCGGCCCCATCTGCGGTTGACCAGCAGGCCCTCGGCGATGAGCTTGTCGTACTTGTCCTTGACCACGCTGGTCATGGGCGTCTCGATGATACCGGGTCGTATTTCGATGACCGGGATACCGTATTCGCCGAGCCGATCCGCGTACAGTTGAACGGCCATCGAGAGGCCCGCCTTGGAGACGCAGTATTCGCCTCGGGCCGGCGACGAAGTGTACGCCGAAATCGATGTAATAAAGACAATCCGCGGCGTGGCGATTCGACTGGCCTGCTTCCAGGCGATCATTCGGTTGGCTGCGAGCTGGGTAAGGAAATAGGGGCCCTTGAGATTGATGGAGATGAGCCGGTCGAAGCTTTCTTCGCCGGCCTGGAGGATGTCGACGCGCTGCTTCGGGGCGACGCCGGCGTTGTTGACCAACAGGTCGAGCCGGCCGAACTGGCGGTCTATGAAGTCGATCATCGCCAGGCGCTGGTCGGCCGAGGCGATGTCCGCCTTGAAGACCTCGGCTCGTCCGCCGGCCGCCTCGACGGTCTTTTTCACTTCATACGCTCCCTGGGTGGTATTGGCCGGGTCGGCCGCGATGTCGTTGATCACCACCACGTGGCCTTCCCGGGCAAGCCGCAGGGCGATGCCCCGACCGATACCCTGTCCTGCTCCTGTAACCAGTGCAACCGGCGCATTGTTCATTGGATGCTCCCTCAGACTCAGGTTGTCCTCCGGTCCCTGGGGCATACTGTAGCGGTGTTGCAGGGATTGTGCCAAGTGCTGTTTCCGGACGTTCAGGGATCGGGCGGACCGGCTTGGTTCTCGGGGGCCTGCCGTGCCCCCATGCTGCGTTCGGGCGGATGGGGCGATGTGCAGGCATTATCGCTCGTTATCGCGTTCCGTCGTCGGTTGACGCCCGTCGTTCTCAGACCCGCACACGTCTTGAGGTACAGGTATTTGCTTTTCAGGCCAAATGCGCCGGGGCAAGTGGTCGATGCAAGGATGTGGCGTCGTCAGCCAATCGGCGCGCTGGGTCTTGCTGTTGTCCGGCCCTGAGCGGGCTTGATGAGCCGTGCGGCGGCCCGGTCTCGCAGCAGAAAGGGGAAACGGGGGCTTCCCGGATGGCGTTTATCGGTTCAGTCGGTCTGAAAGGCCGTGCGATCGTGTTCGCGGCGCTGTTGCTGCTGGGCACGGTGGGAGCGGTCTGCGCCGCCCTGATGTGGCGGCACTTCACCAGCTCGATTGAGGCCGTGGAGCACAATGCGGTGATGAACGCGCATTTCATCGGGCTGAGCGCGGAGCCCTACGTTCTGTTGAACGACGTGGAATCGCTCGAGCATCTCGTCCAGGCGGCCACGACCAGCAACTGCGTCGAGCTGACGCAGGTCCTCGATAAAGCCGGCAAGGTGCTGGCTGAGTCGGCGGCCCAGCCGGGGTTTGTCCTCGAAACGCAGGTGCGTGTGGTGGAGGCCTTTCGCGGCGTTCCGACTCGCGATTCATTCCGGGTGTTTCGCACACCGAGGCAGTGTTTGGCGCTGGTGCCAATCTGGCCGGTGGGCCAGCCATTGGATCTCGGCATGGAGGAGGATGCAGAGGCGTCCGGCGACGCGGGGCCCGTCGGGTTTGTGCTCCTGGCGTACACCCTGGACGACGTCTATCAGGTCCTTGCGAAGGATGCGTTTTACAGCCTGGCGATCACGGCGGCGCTGCTCGGGGTCGGCCTGGCGGTCATCGTTGTGATGGTCCGGCAGCTTCTGACGCCGATCGCGGGACTGGTGCAGACGGCCAGCGCGATCGCGGAGGGCGATCTGTCGGACCGGGCAAGCGAGGACGCGCCGGGTGAGGTGGGGGTGTTGGCGAAGGCCTTCAACAACATGGCCGACAAGGTCGAGGACTACGCCCAGAACCTGGAGAAGCTGGTCTACGACCGCACGGTGGCCCTGGAGCGAAACGAGGCCAGGACGCGGGCGATTCTGGACACTGCCGCGGACGGGATCATCACGATCGACGAGCGGGGCGTGGTGGAATCATACAACGCGGCGGCGGAGCGTGTGTTCGGCTGGACGGCGGCGGAGGTCATCGGGCGGAACGTGAGCATGCTCATGCCTTTGCCCTACACCGAAAGCCATGATTCGTTCATTAAGGCCTACCTGCGGTCGGGCGATCCGAAGCTGATCGGCCGGGGCCGTGAGGTCCAGGGATGCCGCAAGGACGGCAGCACGTTTCCCATGGATCTGGCGGTCAGTGAAACGGCAGTCGGAGACCGCCGGACATTCACGGGAATCGTGCGCGACATCACCGAGCGAAAGCGCGCCGAAGAGGAGCAGCAGAAGCTCGTGTCCCTGGTGGAGAACAGCAGCGATCTGATCATGATGTGTTCGCTCGACGGCAGGGTGCTGTATCTCAACCGGTCGGGCCGCGAGATGGCGGGGCTCGACGGGCCCGAGCAGGTGGCGGGTACGACGATCGCGGATTACATGCCGCCCGAGGAATGGACGCGGGTTCGCGAGGTGGAGCTGCCGACGGTGTTGCGGAGCGGGAGCTCCCAGTGGCACGGCGAGATTCGGCATTTCAAGACCGGGTCCAGGATCTCGATGCAGATCGGCTTCTTTCTGATTCGACATCCCCAGACGGGGGAGGCGATATGCCTGGGCAGCATCCAGCGGGACATCACGGCGCAGAAGCAAGCCGAGCGTCAGCTCAAGAAGAACGTGGCCGAGTTGGAGCAGTTCAACCGTCTGGCCGTGGGACGCGAGCTGCGGATGATCGAGCTCAAGCGGCAGGTGAACGAGATGGCCCGGGCGGCGGGGTTGGATGAGCCGTACGACCTGGCGTTTGTGGAATCGGCGCGGAGGTGACGGGGCCGCGGGCCCCTTCAGGGATTCTTGATGGGCAGACGGTTGGGCAACATCCTGTCCGTTCGCGATCGCTGGCCGTCGTGGACGGTTCTGGCGTGCACCGTGGTCATGACGTTGTTCGCCCGTTCCATCGCGTTGGAGCAGATGCGTCTGAAGGATCAGGTTCGCTTTGACGCGGAGGTGGAGCGGGTCCGGTGGGTGCTGCAGGAACGACTCCGGCAATGCGAGTACACGGCCCGGTCGGTCTGCGGTTTCTTCGAGTCGAGCGGCCAGGTCGATCTGCCGGGATGGCAGCATTTCGCGGCGAGCGCTCTGACCGGCGACGAGAACAAGGTGATCGAGTCGTTGTGCTTCGTTGAGCAGGTGCCTCGCGAGAAGCTGGGTGACTATATCCAGGGGCGTCGGGCGGAGGGCGATGCCGGATTCGACCTGCATCCCCCCGGCGACAGAGCGACGTACATGCCGGTTCGATACGTCTTTCCGCTCGAAGTGAACGCGACCGAGTTGGGTCTGGACATCGGCCATAACCCGGTCTGGAGGGCGGCGGCCGAACGGGCCCGTTACACGGGTGAGGTTGAAGGCGGCATCGGACGCCGGGTCGAACGATCGGCAAGCGAGTCCGTCGAATACCGAATGCTCAAGGCTGCGTACCGGGTGAATTCGGCCCAGGTGACGGATGCGAAGTCCCGTCGGCAGTTGATCGGCTGGGTGTGCGTACGCCTCGGAGCGGAGGGGCTGACGCGGGGGCTTGGGGCCCAGTGCTCCTTCGCCGGACTGAGCATCGACGTTTTCGAAGGAATCAACGCCTCGAGCGACACGATGATCTACGCTTCGCAGGGTGACCCGGCCGCGCCGCGCACTGAGGGCCATAACACATTTGAGACGTATAAAGAGCTTAAAGCCGGTAATTCGGTATTCACGTTGCGTGCATCGAGCCTCGCGGGGTTTCCGTCTCCCTGGAGCCGGGCCATCGGCGTGGTCGTGCTCCTGATCGGCGCGACCGCAGGCGTGTTGATGTTTGCCGCCCTCTGGAACAGCTCAACCGCCAGGAAGGCGTTGGCCGTTGCGGAACAGATCAACGCGGAACTCCGCGAGAGCGAGAGCAAATACCGGCTGTTGTTTGACGGCTCGGTGGACGGCATTCTGCTCCTGACGGACGTCGTGGTTGACTGCAATGCTCAGGCCTGCAGGTTGTTCGGTTGTTCGCGTCAAGAACTGATCGGCAGGTCGCCCGAGGACTTGTCGCCAACCAGGCAGCAAGACGGTCGACTCAGCGCCGAGGCGGTCCAAGAGCACATGCAGGCCACCCTTGGCGGCACGCCGCAATTCTGCCAGTGGATGCTCAAGCGAAGGAACGGGAAGACGGTTGACGCGGAGATCTGGCTGAAGGCCTTGTCCATGGCGGGGCGGCCGGTTTTTCTCGCAATTGTCCGCGACGTCACCGAGCGCAAACGTGCGGAAGAATCGGTTCGGCGCTCATTGCGCATGGCGGCGGACATCATGAGCGCGATTCCGTCGGGGCTGTTCATATACGAATACCATCCTCCGGACGAACTGGTTCTTCTTGACGGAAACCCCGAAGCTCAGCGGCTCACGGGGATTCGCACGGACGAGTGTCTGGGAAAGGATTTCAGCGAGTTGTGGCGAGGACCGCAGGAAGCCACCCTTCGCGAGGCGCTTCTGAAGGTGGTGCGGACGGGCGAGCCCTTCGAAGCCGAAAACCTGGAATACCGGAACGAAGCCTACGGGGGCGTGTTTCGGTTGCGGGCCTTCTCGATTCCCGGGAATCGCCTGGGTGTTGCCTTCGAGGACGTGACCGGGCACCGCAAAGCGGAAGCGGCGGCGAGGATCGAGGCGGCGAAGCTGAGCACGATTCTGGCGAATATCGATGAGGGCGTGGTTTTTGCCGAGGCAGACGATCGGATCATCGAGGTCAATCCCGGTTTTGCGGAGTTTGTCGGGTCAAGCCGGGAAGAGATCGTCGGGCGGTCGCTCTGGGATTTTCGCGGCGGGTCGTTCGTCGCAGGAATCAGGAGCATTCTGAATGGTTTTCGCCGTCAGATCAACAGCCGGCCGGTCACGATGCAGCGGCGGGTCAACGACCAGGACATTGTTCTGCGGCTTCAGCCTTTGTACGACAATGACGCCTACGCCGGCGTTTTGCTGAGCATCACCAATGTCACCGACATGGTCCGCGCTCGGGAGGAACTGGAGCGGTCCAACCGCGAGGTCACCGAACGCGCCAGGCAGCTTGAGGAAGCGCGGCTTGCCTCTCTCAACATGGTTGACGATCTCGAACGGGCGCGCGTCGCCGCGGAGGCCGCCAGTCGGGCCAAGAGCGAATTCCTGGCGAACGTCAGTCACGAGATTCGTACGCCGATGAACGCCATCATCGGCATGACGGAGCTGGTGCTGGACACCGATCTGACGCCTGATCAGAAGGAATCGCTGCAGATCGTCAAGGAATCGGCGGATTCATTGCTGGCGGTGATCAATGATATTCTGGACTTCTCGAAGGTCGAGGCCGGCAGGATGGACCTCGATCACGTCGTCTTCGATCTGCGTGACAGCCTGAGCGACACGGCCAAGGCTCACGGGCTGGCGGCTCACCGAAAGGGCCTCGAGCTGGTGTGCGATGTCGCTCCAGAGGTGCCCGGCATGGTCCTGGGTGACCCTGGGCGTCTCAGGCAGGTGGTCGTCAATCTTCTGGGCAATGCGATCAAGTTCACCGATCGCGGCGAAATCGTGCTTCGTTGCGACGTGTGGGATCCGGCGCAATTGCCCATCGGCTTCGGGCCGACGTCGGGAAGAAAGGTTGAGGCCCCGTCGGCACAGTCCACGGACCGGGTCCTGCTGCATTTCTCAGTGGCGGACACAGGGATTGGGATTCCCCGCGAAAAGCAGCAAATGGTGTTCGATGCGTTTGCGCAGGCGGACGGCTCGACCACGCGGAAATACGGGGGGACCGGGCTGGGGCTGGCGGTGTCCGCGAAACTCGTCGAGCTGATGAACGGCCGCATCTGGGTTGAAAGTGAGCCCGGCACAGGCAGCACGTTTCACTTCGTAGCGGAGTTCCGGCAACCCGGCGCGCCGACCTGCGAGTTTGACACAGGTCCCGTCTCGAGCCTGGAGAACCTGGCCACCCTGATTGTTGACGACAATGCGACCAACCGCCGCATGCTCGAGAGGACTCTGGATCGCTGGAAGATGAGGCCGACGTCGGTGGAGGGGGGTGCGGCGGCGTTGAAGTCTCTGCACGAGGCCCGGGTTGCCGGCCGGCCGTTCCGCCTGATTCTGCTGGATGCCATGATGCCGGAGATGGACGGCTTCGAGCTGGCCCAGCGTGTCAAGCAGGACCCGGCTCTGGCTGGTTCGACGATCCTGATGCTGTCCTCGATCAATCAGCGGGAAGACACGGCGCGCTGCCGGGAACTGGGTATCTCGGGGTACCTGACCAAGCCCATCAAGTGCTCGGAACTGATGGATGCGATCATGAACGCGCTGGGCATGTTCACTTCGAGCGGGGCGGTGAAGGAGCGTACACCGGAGGAACCCCGCGAAGCCGAACGCAAGCCGCGGGTCCTGCTGGTCGAGGACAACGCGGTCAATCAGAGGCTCGCGGTGCGTATTCTTGAGAAATTCGGTTGCCCGCTGGCCGTGGCGAACAACGGGCAGGAGGCCCTCGACATTCTGGCGCGCGAGGGGGCACACGCGTTCGACCTGGTTCTGATGGACGTTCAAATGCCGGTGATGGGCGGTTTCGAGGCCACGGCGGCCATCCGGGAGCGAGAACGGGAAACGGGCGGCCATACTCCGATTGTGGCCATGACCGCCAATGCGATGAAGGGTGATCGCGAGAAGTGCCTGGCGGCGGGCATGGATGACTACCTTTCCAAGCCGGTGGACATTGCACGGCTGCGCGATCTGCTGCGGAAGACGCCTTGCGGCGGATCCCGGCCCAGTGAGGACAACATGGACGATGACCGTACCAAGAAGGAAGCGGCGGCGGTGCCGGAGTTGACGCAGGGGTGCCCCGTGGATTTCGACAAGGCGATGGAGAATCTGGGTGGTGAGCGCGAGTTGTTTGAAGAGGTTCTGGGGCTCTTCGTGCAGACCATACCGCAGATTCGACAGGATCTGGAGACGGCCATCGCCTCCAAGGACACCTCGCGGCTCCGGCTGGTTGCGCACGGGCTGAAGGGATCAGCCGCGAACGTCTGCGCCGAATCCACCCGTCGGGCGGCCGAGCAGATCGAAGGCATGGCCAAGCGAGAGGATTTCACCGAGATCGACAAGGCCTTTGCCGTCCTGGATACGCACCTGAAGCGATTGCAGGAATACGTCGAGTCGAGTCTCCCCCAAGGCTCCGCGGCAAAGCAAGACTCGTGCTGATCGGTCACCGCAGATCGCGGATGTTTGACGTCCCGTCTCGTCTTTAGTGCCATTCAGGTTCGCTTGTGGCGGCCGACTTCCGCGTCGGACGTCGGACGGCTGAAACACCCGGCCGCCATCCCCCATCGTTTGATGCACTGATCACCTTCGGTTGCTCTTTTGTCACATTGATCCGATCGCTTGTGCTCCGTTTGTCCGGCGGTTTCCGGAGCAGGAGGAGTGATCTACGCGCATCAGGCCGGGAGAGCCGGCCGGCCGTCGGCCCGGACGGCACGGGAAGACCGGGCGGAGCGGTTTGCAGGATGGAGGTGCATATGGCTGATGTCAGGGAAAAGCCGGTGGGTACCGCGGAGATGCCGTCGGACGATCTCGGCGAGCGCGTTCTGATTCACTCGGCCTTGCCGCAGGGGCAGGGGCCGCCATCGCTCGTGCTGGTGGCGCCGTGGGGCGAGGTGAGAAGCGCGAAGGGAACGTTCCTGGTTGACGGTGAATCGGCGAGGCTGGTGATCGAAGCGTTTCGTGCTCACGGCACGGACATTCCGGTGGACTATGAGCACCAGAGCCTTGGCGGGGAATACGCATCGCCCAGTGGGCAGGCACCGGCGGCGGGGTGGATTCGCGCATTGCGTGTGGTCGAACCCGGAGAAGCCGTCGAGGAGCCCGGCCTTTTCGCCGAGGTGGAGTGGACTGAGGCGGCTCGCAAGAGGCTGTCGGCGAAGGAGTACCGATATCTGTCGCCGGTGGTGCTGGTGCGGAAGAGTGACCGGCGAATGGTCGCACTGCACTCGGCGGCTCTGACCAACAAACCGGCGATCGTGGGGATGAAGGCCATTGTCAATAGCGAGGCTTTGCCCGCGGAGGAGGCGAGGGACGGGCGTTCCTCGACCGGGAGCTTGAGTTTGGAGACCGAGGCACTTCGACGTCGACTGGGGCTCCCGGCGGACAGCGAGTCCAGGGAGATCCTGATCGCCGCCGAGGCGAGGTTGGCCTCGCTGGCGGCGGAGTCCGTCCGGCGTGAGGCGGAGGAGAGAGTGGTCGAGGCCATGCGGGCAGGCAAGCTGACGGGAGCGCAGCGGCAGTGGGCCTTGGGGCTGGCGATGAAGGACCCGGCGGCCTTTGATGAATGGCTGAGAACGGCGCCGGTGCTGGTTTCTCCTGGTCGGATCAGTCCTCCGGCAGGCGAAGACCCTGCCAATCAGCGGAGGTTGGCCTTGATTGCCTCGGCGCGGGCCGAGTTTCGTTCGCAACCGGAATTGGCCTTGATCACCAGCGAACAGGCATGGATTCGTGGTGCCCTGCGTGATGCGGGGATCGAGTGGAGTGAGGATTGAGGTGAGATAACCTGACCTGGCAGGCGGCCGAGGAATCTTCGGCCGCCGTTAGCGGGGAGGAAGGAGGACAACATGGCGCTTACAGCCAATCGGGACGTGGACAGATACGTGGACCAGGAACTGAGATCGCTGCCCGTCAAGGGTGGCGCTCACATCTTCAAGGGCGGATTCGTGGGCCTCAGCGGCGGGTACGCGAGAGCCTTGACGGCGGGAGACCCGTTTGCCGGTATCGCCTACGAGGAGGCCGACAACTCGGCCGGTGGTGACGGCGCGGTGATGGTGCGGGTCTTCACCACCGGCGATTTCGAACACGCGTTGACATCCGCCTCTCGGACCAACAACCGGGCGGCGGTTTTCGCCTCTGACGACGGTACGCTGACGACGACCGCGGCCGGCAACAGCTTCGTCGGGCATCAGATCGACGTGACTTCGGCGAACCGGATTGTGTTGCGGATCCAGACCACGCCGACGCCGCTGGCGGGGGGCACGATGACCAGCGAGTTGGTCAGCGCCGGGTTACGGCATGCGTTTGTCACCAAGGATGCCACCGGCGGCAACGTCAGCCTGGCGGCCTCGGAACTTGGCGGGGTCGTGGCCGTCAACAACGGGACCTCGGCTCGCAGCGTACAGTTGCCTGCGGTGACGGCAGGCGACGTCGGCAAGTGGGTGACGCTGATCAAGGTTGCGGGGGCGACGGGCGCCATCACGGTGTTGCCGGAAGCGAGCGGGACCATCGACGGCGGTGCCAGCAATGCCGAGATGGATGCCATTTACGACTCCATGACGCTGGTGTGCATTGGGGCCAAGGCCTGGTCGGTGGTGTCCAAGCGGATTGCATGAGGATCAATGGCTTTGAAGGGTGTTCATTAGACTGAAAGGAAACAACCATGGCGGTGATCAACACCGGATTGTTAACCAGAGGGCTTCGAAGTGAGTTCCTTGATCGTATGGGGAAGGTGAAGACCTATTACCAGGACCTGTCGACTCGTATTCCGTCGACGCTGGACTCGGAGACGTACCGCTGGCTGGGAACGGTGCCACGGATGCGCGAATGGGGTACCGGTCGGCTGGCGAGGGGGCTGCGGACCGAGAGCTACTCGGTCGAGAACCTCAAATATGAGGCGACGATCGAGGTCGATCGCGACGAAATCGCCGACGACCAGACCGGTCAGATCCGGATCCGGATTGGCGAGCTGGCCCAGCGGGCGGCCACGCATAAGGACTACCTTCTTGGACAGCTTCTGGTCAACGGAGGCACGGCCGGTTTCAACAGCTATGACGGCGTGCCCTTTTTCAGTCATTCGCACGTATCAGGACAGTCGGGCACGCAAGACAACGACATCGCATGCGACGCCTCTGTGCCCAGCGACCCGTCCGGCGAAGAGATGCGAGGGGCCTTCAAGCAAGCGATCGGTCGGCTCCTGTCGTTCAAGGACGATCAGGGCGAGCCGATGGCGCTGAGTCCCGAGGGTCTTGTCTGTGTCGTTCCGCCTTCCATGCTGTACGCGGCTCTCGAGACGGTCAACGCGGCGATGATCGGGCAGACTTCGAATGTTCTGTCGGGGGTTGCCAGAGTCATCTCGTTGCCGGGTCTGTCCGCGACGGATACCTTTTACCTGCTCAAGACCGACGGTGTGGTGCGGCCCTTCATTTTCCAGGATCGCGAGCCGATCGAGTTCGGTGCTCTGGCCGAGGAAAGCGAAGAGGGCTTCAAGCGAGAGAAGTGGTTCTTCGGCGTGCGGGCACGGTATCGAATGATCTACGGGTACTGGCAGTTTGCGGTTCGGGTTGTGTTTAACTGACCAAGAGGGACGTGGGGCGAGGGGCGAGGGCGGCGATGCGGGCTTGGCACGCTGAACTTGCCTCCGCTCCCGTCCTTGAACGAGGGAGTCTCATGTCCTACGCGACCAATGCGGATATCGAAGAGCGGTTGGGGACGGCGACCTACATCGAATTGACCGACGACACGGGGTCAGGACAGGCGGACGAGGATAAGGTTACCGAAGCAAGGCTGGCGGCCGAGGCGGAAATCGACAGTTATCTCGGCCGGCGTTTCGCGGTACCGATTGACGCCAGCGGGCAGCCGGGACTCGCGGCGATGCTGAAGCGGCTGACCCTGGATCTGGCCGAGTATCGGTTGCGACTGCGACGACCGCCGGTGACGGAAGATGCCCGCCTGCAGTGCGAAGCGGCACTGTTGTGGCTCAGTCGAGCGGCCAGCGGACAAGTGGTGCTGCCGACGACGCTTGAGTTGCCGTCAAACAGTGGGCTTGGCCTGGCCGGGGATGCGGTGGGTGAAAGCCGGGTGCTGACAGGAGATGGGTGGGAGGCCATGTGACCGACAGGATGGTGAGGTCGCCCGTTCCGGATTCGCCGTGGCATCATTGGTCGGGTAAGGCCTCGCCGCTGATCATGACTCGTCCGAAGGACGCGCCGCCGGTGGTCGAGGCCAGCCCGATTCGGCCCCATTCATTCGCGTTCGTCCTGGCTTGCAGCACAGGCTTATCGGCCTCGTCCATGTAGACGTCCACCGTCGCGGTATCGAGGTTTCTGAGAATGCCGATCTGGTGCCATTCCTTCCGCGTGAAGTCGGACCTGGAAGACAAAGCGGCGGCGGCCAGCCGGGTCACTCGGCCGTCGGCCACCTGGACAAGTGCGATGTCTGCTTTGCCGGCAAGGTCCGACAGGTCCAGTCGCAGACAATTCAGGTCATTCTGCCAGCCGAAAATGATGGACGCGTTGCAGGGACGCTTGTCGAGGGCCTTGTCGAGCCTCAACCACGTGGAAAGACTGAAATTCCGGAACCGGTATTTGCGGTGCATTGCGGATTCCCAGGTATCCGGTTGCCCGGCCGGGCCGGCCTGCAGGGGGGCAAGGTGAAGGAACCGTCTTTGGCCGTCGGACTGAATGCGCCAGGCGTCGGGGGTTGTGAATTGCCAGGAATCGCTGGGCTGGTCAAAGCCGAACTCGTCCACGAGGTCAACAATCAGGTACTCGCTGGGGCGAACAGGCTGAGGGGACTGGCAGCCCGGCAGGATGGTTGCCACGGGGACCAGTCCGACGAGAAGGGAGCAAACTCTGCTGACGGGGGTCATGTTTCGGTCTCCGACTTTTGGCCGCAGGCACGTTGGTTCATGGGTACAGCATACTTCAGCGGCGTGCAATCCGCGACGGGCAGACCGCTTTCCGTCCCGGACTGGGCTGCTTGAGCGAGGGCTTTTTCCCTGAAGAAGGCCCGGGCCGGCGATTCCGCAACTGACTGGTTTTCTCGGGCCGCCAATCACCCGGATGGACGCAGATGGAAAGTCGTACTGGCCGTCTGCAAATCGGGACAATGGATGTGGCGAGTCAAGACTTGCGCCTCGTCCCATTCAAGGGTGGGCCTCCATGCCGAGCATTCTGCGCAGCGTCCGGGGGACTCGGGCTTGAGCCGGGGTGATGTCTTGCCGGATCACCGCGGCAGGCGGCTGCTGTCGAAGGCGGGCGTCGGGGTGCAAGCCTGCCACTCAATCACGTTCAGTCCCATCAGGTCGGTAGTCGAGCCGGCGAGGATGGTCCAATCGGCGCCCAACTGGACTTGAATCGAGACCGAGGCATAGATGCCGCACGCGTAGTCAGGCGGAAACAGGCCGGAGCAGAGAGCCGTGTACTCCAGGCTGAATGGTGGCTCCACGGTTAGCCATGCGGTCTGCCCGTCCAGCGACCAGATGTCACCGGTGCTGCCGGCCGAGACGGCGACCTCGTTGAAGGCTCGGGTGTTGCCGCCCGACCACGTACACTGCGACGTACCGAACATGGGGTCTGTGATACTGGCATTGCCGTTGATCGACCAGGTGACCACCGATCCGTCCGGGTCCCAGCCCGCGCTGAAGGCGGAGTCCGGCGGGTACCACACCAACCATCCCTGGCGGTTTCCGGCGGCGAATGCCCGGGCAGAGAGTCGGTAGGTGACCTCGAAGTTGCAGGTGCCGAAGGCGGTTGTCGTGGAAGCCGGGCGTATCTTGATGACCACGGGGTTCCACCGAAGCAGATCTCGCGGCGGACACCTTCGACCCTCCATGACCAGCGACATGGGGCCGAAATAGAGCCCCGGGAGGGTGAACTGCCACGAGCCGTTGCTGGCAGTCCCGATATTGACCGAGCCGTTGGAGAAATCGAGTTCGGCGTTATCCGCGCAGCGAGCGGTCATCTCCACCTTGCCGTCGCCGCGCGTCTCGAAGGTTTCGATGGCCGGCGCGAGCATGAGCTGGTTGAAGCCGTAGAGCGTATCCCCGCCGGCGTTCAGTCGGGCGGTCGTCATCGGGTCGAGATTAAAACCCTTGGGCTCCAGGGCGTCGAAGGCGTCACCGGCCGTCTGAGGTGGCACCGTCGGGTCGTATTTGTCCAGGAGGGGATAGATGGTTTTGATGCCGCCCGCGTCGTCGGTCTGGATAATCGCGAACTGCTCGTTGCTGCCCGTCATAAGCTGAAACAGATTGAGCATGGCCCTTGCCGAGATGCCGTAATGCACGCGATTGTCCCAGCCGACGACGATCGATCCGTATGACTTCTCGTTCATCAGATCGGCCCACGGGCTGGCGTCGGCGATGAAAGAGCGGCACGCGCTCAGGCATAAGAGGGCGTAGTCCGGGAACTTGCCCGTATCATGGCGGCGCACGAAGTTGGGGGTGACGCCGAAAAAACGGTAGGTCACAGGAGGCAGTCCCTTACGTTTGACGGTGGGGAAGCGGAGCTTGAGCCGGCCGCACTCCAGGTCCTCCTTGTACTCAGTGATGAGGTCCTGCGTGGGCACCGTGGTGGTCTGCAAGACGGCTTCTCCCCCGACCATGCCGCAGGCGGGCAGGTTCTGCTTCAGGACGAGGTTGTAGAAGGTATTGGCGGCCGAGTCCCAGGTCGCCTCGGCTGAGCTCCGTCGCCCGCCGTGGGCCTCGATGAAGATCACGCTGTATTGGCTCATGTTCTCAAAGAATGTCAGGTCGGCGTCGACGACATCCACATCGTAGCCGCAGGCTTCGAGCATGGTCTTTATTGGCGTCCTGACATCCTGCAGGGGCCGCGTGACGTAGAGCGAATTAGCCAGGACGGCCCTGTTGTTGGCCGGCAGCTTGTACGAAAGGCCGGAGCCCGCCTGGGCGATTGAGAAGGATGATTCTACCGCTGCCGTGGCCTGGACGGCGGGCAACGTGAGATCCGTCTCTTCGTCGTCAATCACCTCGTAGACGCATTCGAGACCGGACTCGAAGAGGGCCCAGGCGGTTCGGTCGTCCTCGTCCGCCACGGCGACGACGACATTCGGATTGGCCTTGAGGGTCTGCACAAGGGAATTGATCGCGTCCTCGGTGGATGCACCCCCCTCGATCGCCTGTGTGAGGCTTTTGCCTGTGTCCTCCGCGTCAGATGCGTCGGCGGCCATGTCGCCCGAAGTGAAACCATTGCCAGAGGGAACACAAAGGGCGGCCAGACAGAGAGGGCCGAGGATTCCGAGCAGAACGATGTTCAGAAGCTGTCTTGGATACATCGTGCGGTCTCCTCATGTGAAAGAAGATGTGTCTGCGGCCCGAACGCCAGACGTGTTGGCCGGGTATGGCGTCGGACCGTACCGCGTTAGTATACAGGAAGGGCGCTGCCAATGCCCCATTTTGTTAGGGGATTCTGAGTCGATCATCCGCCGGATGCCTCCGCCTGATCGATCTGTCCGTTCCTGGGCGGTTCTTGTGCGGTGATCATTGCCCCTTGCGGCCGATTGCTGTTCGCGCCTTTCCTCAGAGACCGGACAAGGCCGATAACACCTTGACAGGCCTTCAGTTACCTCGCGAGAAGCGGGTGCTTCTGTGCGCTTGTTGCTGGGGTGAGGCCATCACATGAGGAGGCTTATTCGGCAGTCGACGGGAAGAGTGCGGGAAGAACGCTCAATTCAGAAGGATAGAAGCGCAAACACACAGCGTTGGAGGGAACGGTGAGCCACTGGGCTCCGATGTACGCCTAAAAGAGAGCCGCCCGCGGGTGCGGGGCCCTGCGGGCGGCGTTGTGTTCTCAGTACAGCCGTTCCAGAAGGCCTGGGACCGCCGTTGCTCAGGCCGCGCACAAGCGGCGAGCCAGTTCGACGGCGGAGGCGGCATCGGCGGCATAGCCGTCGGCTCCGATCTCGTTGGCGTACTGCTGGGTGACGGGGGCGCCGCCGATCATGGTTTTGATCTTGAGGCCGGAGGCCTTGGCTGCCTGGACGACCTGGGACATATATGGCATGGTTGTGGTCAGCAGGGCGCTCATGCCGATGAGGCTTGCGCCTTTTTCCTTGGCAGCGGCGACGAACTTCTCGGCCGACACATCGGTGCCCAGATCAATGACCTCGTACCCGCCGCCCTGCAGCATCATGGCGACCAGGTTCTTGCCAATGTCGTGCAGGTCGCCCTTCACCGTGCCGACGACCACTTTGCCGGCAGGCTGGGCGCCGGAGGCGGCCAGTTTGGGTTTCAAGATTTCCATACCCCCGCGCATCGCCCGGGCGCTGATCAGCACCTCGGGGACATAGATCAGGTTTTTGCGGAACCGCTCGCCGACCACGGACATGCCGGCGACCAGCCCGTCGTTCAACACGGTGACCGGGGACACTCCCTCATCGAGGGCCGCCTGGACCTTGGCCTTGACCTCATCCTGCTTGCCGCGCATCAGTGAAATCGCCAAACCTTCAAGATCTGCCATGAGCGATGCTCCAAACCAGCCCATTCGCCGATCGGCGAATCGGGCCTGAACCTCTTTGATTGCCGCCCGAGCCACTGTGCCGGGTAGGCGGGCAGCACCCGCCCGGCCGGGGACGGCGAAATCAGGGAGATAACGTATCGAACCGGCCAGACCGTGTCAACGAGCCGGCGGACCATCGGTCAGGGACGCATCGCGCCGTCCACGGAAGGGTGGCTCAGCTCGGCGTCGGTCCATCTTCTTCTCGGCCATGCTGGCATTTCCAGCAAACCTCGAAGTTGCCTGGAACCCGCTCGCCGCAGTGAGGGCACAGCCACGATTCCCCGGGTTTCTCGGCAGCTTCGGTGACGGCCGCAAGGGCGTCGAGGTAGTAGTCGCGGCGGACGCGGAGCAGCTTGCCCGCCGTGCCGATGAGTACGTCGGCTCCCTGAGCCCCTTTAGACTCTGTGAGCATGCACGGGATGCCCAACGATCGCAGGCGCGAGAGCATGAGCAAGGTCTCGGCTGCTGACGCAGCTCCGGACACTTCGCCCCAAGGCTCGGGTGGGATGTAGTCGGTGAGACTGAACTCCCGGCCGCACTCCGGGCACTGGTCGCCCGGCAGCCCTCTGAGCGGATAGCCGCAGCCGTCGCATTCCAGGCCGAGGTGAGGCACGGGCCGAGTCCGGGCTGTGATCTCCGGGGGCCGCAGCGGCGTCGTCTCGGTCACGAGTTCGTCGATGTTGAACGCGGCGCCGCATTCCGGGCAACGGTGCTCCGGAAGCCCGCGAAGCGGGTAGGCGCACTGCGGGCAGTTCAGGTCCAGCCAGGGCGGGATCGGCAAAGATCGATAGGCATCGAGGTCCATTCTGATCACTCCCTGCGCCGGAGATGATACCCGATATGGGTACCAGCGCCTCGTCCCCGCGGCCTGATCATTCTGAGAGCCGCACAGAGACCCCCAGCGCAAACGAGGGGCCAAGAATGTGAACCGCGGAATACGCGGAATACGCGGAAGAAGACGCAGAAACCAGACTGTCGAGAACATCTTTCTTGGTGCCAGCGATTGTGCTACACTCAATCACTATGGCTACTAATGAACTGCTTTATGAGGAAGAGAGCTACAGAATTCGCGGGGCATGTTTCGAGGTATACCGCGAGAAGGGATGCGGGTTCGCAGAACCGGTCTATCAGGAGTGCATGGAGATCGAACTGCGGCTGCAGGACATCCCGAACGTTCCACAAAAGAAACTCCCCCTCGACTACAAAGGCACGCCGCTCCGCCTGCGTTACGAGCCGGACTTCATCTGTTATGACAAGATCATTGTTGAGCTTAAGGCGGTCACTGACCTGGCTGATGAACACCGTGCCCAGCTCCAGAACTATCTGAAAGCAACGGGGCTGCAACTTGGCCTGTTGGTCAACTTTGGGCATTATCCGAAGCTGCAAATCGAGCGGATCGTGAACACCCGAGGCCGTTACGCTCGCCAGGACTGGGGTCATGAACCGCCGACTGCCGGATGATGTTGAAGAAAACGAGGTTCCCCTTCTTTCAGCGTATTCCGCGGTTTCTCTTCCGTCCTCACATCGGCGAGAGCTTCCGCGTTTCCGCCGCTTGTTCGAGGAACCTGCTCGTGTACCGCGGGTCGACTCTCTGGCAGGCGGCGGTGGCGGCGTCACTGATGGACTGGTATTCGGGATCCTCGGTCAGAGCGAAGAACTCGCTCGCCAGGATCGTCAGCCGCAGCAGGTGGCGGAGGATCAACCCCTCCTGCTTGATCAGCTCGCGGTTGTGGACGAACTTGTAGAAATCGCCCTGGAACTCGGCGATACCCCCGGCCACCCACTTGGGCTGGACGTACACCGGCTCGGGTGCGGCCAGCTTCGACTCGAATAGCAGCTTGAGCATTTCGGGAAACGTCGGCGGACGTTCCTCTTCCTCGGCCCAGTAGTCGTCGCCGTTGTCCTCCTCCGGTTCGCCCTGCGGCAGGGCCGCCATCAGGCCCTGCTGAATCAGTTGCGGCTCGATGACCTGCGTCTGAAGCGGGCCGGGCGGGGCGTCCGGGATCCGCACGCGCCGCAGAATAGTCGGCGGAATCTCAAGCACCGACTCCAGTGCGAGAATCTTCTCACGGCCATCGGCGTAGTTGAGCTGCTCGGCCAGGAACGCCCCGTAGAGCGGATCGACGCTGCGGAATACCTGCAGTCTGCGGATCGAGTCGTTGAGCGTCACGTGCTCCCCGTCGTCGCTCCGGGTGATATAGCCCAGGCCGGCTAAGTTGTTGAGCATGAAGTCAAGCTGCTCGCGGAAGCGGGCCACCCGCTCCGCGGACTCGAACCGCTTACCTAGAAAAGTCCGCACCTCGTTGAGCGTGCCGGTGCGGGTCAGCATGTAGATGAGCACGTTGTATGAGATCATCGACCGGCTGAGCAGCTTGGCCGGGCCCGCCTGGATGAGCGTCTTGAACTGCCCCTCCGTCCAGTACTGCTCGGTCTTGCTGCGTAAGGGTTTTTTGCGCTCCAGGTCCTTCTTGGCCTTGAGCAGGCCGGGATCCTTGGTGGTCGCGGGGATCTGGTCGTACTTCTTCTTCCACTTGAGCAGCCGGACGTCGTCCTCGTGGGCCAAGGCGAAGACGTAGCCCTGCGTGTCGAACTGCGGCCGTCCCGCTCGGCCGAACATCTGGTGGGCCGCGGACGCGAATATCAGCTTCTTCTCGCCCGGCTTGCCCTTCATCAGCGTGCTGATCACGACGGACCGGGCCGGCAGGTTGATCCCGGCCGCCAGTGTTTCGGTACAAACCACGAACGGCACAAGTTTGCGCAGGAAGAGCGACTCGACGATCTCCTTGTGCTTGGGCAATACTCCCGCGTGATGCACGCCGACCCCTCGGATGAGCATCTGCTTGAGCTTGGGCCCGACGCCGTCGGCCAGGTCGTCCTTGTGGGCCGCCAGTTCCGCGTCAATCTCGACTTTCTGTGCGTTGCTGATGATCGGCAGCCCCTTGAGCCGCTCGGCCACCTCCCAGCACTCGTCGCGATTGAAGCAGAAGACCAGGGCGGGCACGCGGCACTGTGCGTCGTCGTCGCTGACCATCTCGGTCAGCAGCTCGGTAATCAGCTTGTCGCCGACCCAGACGAACTCCAGCGGCACACGCCGCTCGTCTGACTGGACCAGCGTAACCTCGCGACCGTGCTCGCTCCGCAGCCACCGACAGAATTCGTACGGGTTGCCGACCGTAGCCGACAGCAGCAGCACCCGCACGTGCGGCGGCAGCAGGGCCAGCGACAGATCCCAGACGATGCCCCGCTCCGGATCATTGAAGCTGTGGAACTCGTCCATGACCACACCGGCCACGTCGCTCATGTCCGATTGGCCCGGCTCCGGCGAGATGAGGTGATTGAGCAGGATCTCGGCCACGACCACGCGGACCAAAGCGTCCGGGTTGACCTTGCGGTTGCCGGTGATCAGGCCGATCTCCTCGCGAGGAAAACCCCACTTCTCGGCCAGATCCTGGATCTCGCGGAACTTCTGGTCGGTCAGGGCGATCAGCGGTGTGGTGTAGAAGAGTCGCCGGCGACTGTGCAGAGCCTCGAACACGGCCGCCTCGGCGATCAGCGTCTTGCCCATCCCCGTCGGGGCGCAGACCATCACGCCCCCGGGCGAGTCGAACCACGCCATCAGGGCCTCTTCCTGGTAGGAATAGAGGTCGAAGGTGATGGACTCGATGAACTTGGAACAGATCTCGTCGCGCGTCATGCCACCAGCATCGTCGCCGGGCGGCCAAATGTCGAGGGCTGCGTGCCGGTGGCGACTTGTCCGGCCGGCGCAGCTGTCGTTCTGCGCAGCCTTCCCCATTTCAACTTGCTGCACACGCGGATAGGATGCTTGAACCGTGCCATGCGGTCAGAAGCTTGTATCGCCATTCACCGCGATGTGGATTGGACTTTGACTCAATCGGGGGAGCAGAAAGATGACGACGAATCGTGCCCGCCTGACGGCCGTGCTGGCGATCGTGACCGCAGCCCTGGCCGGCTCGCCGGCTTCGGCGCGTGCCGCCGGTTCGCTAACCGGCATCAAAGTCGGTTTCGCCGAGCGCGACATCACGCCGGAGATCGGCATGGAAGCACCGGGCGGCTATGGCAAGGCGTACCACCGCACGCTGCACGATCCCTGCAAGGTCCGTGCGGCCGTGTTTGACGACGGGAGCCGGCGGGTCGCCCTCGTCGGGATCGACGCCTTGGCCGTGCGCCGGCCGCTGGTTGAGGCCTGCCGGAAGGAAATCCAGGCTCGATGCGGAATCGCACCCGATGCCATCCTCATCGGGGCGTCTCATTCGCACAGCTCCGGGCCGACCTGCATGATCCTGCCCGGCGAGTACGACCACGGCTCGCCGCTGGTGAAGTCGCTGGCGTATGAAAAGTCTTCTTGCGCCGACGCGCGGTACCTGGAGCGGGTGCAGAAAGAGCTGGTCGAGGCGGTCTGCGCGGCCGACAAGTCGCGAGCGGAGGCCCGCTGCGGGGCCGGCAAGGGGATTGAGGACAAGGTTGCGTTCAACCGCCGCTTTCGGATGAAAAACGGGCTCAGCTACACGCATCCGGGGCAACTCAACCCGGACATCATCGAGCCGGCCGGGCCGGTCGACCCCGAGGTGGGAGTGATCGGAGTCTGGAACGCCCAGGGCAAGTGCATCGGCTGCGTGGTGAATTACGCCTGCCATGCCACCTGTAATCCGGGCGGCATCTCGGCCAACTGGATCTACTACCTGGAGCAGACCATCCGCGGGGCCATGGGGCCGGATTGCGTCGTGGTGTTCCTCCAGGGTGCCTCCGGCGACGTGACCCAGGTGGACAACCGCAACCCGTACGTGAACCTGGCCGGCGAGGACTGGGCGCGGTTCGTGGGCGGCCGCGTGGGAGCCGAGGCAGTGAAGGTGCTCTTGAGCATGCCACGCGGCGACTTCGGGCCCGCGGATTTCCGCGTGAAGACCCTGGAGATGAAACGACGCGTGCCGGATCCGGAGCGGGTGAGGAGATGCGTGGAACTGGTGCAGCAGCCGCCCGAGAAGGTCGGGGCCACCGAGTGGACGTTCGCCAAGGAGATCGTGCTTCTGGACGCCAAACTGGCCCAGGAGCCGACCGCGAAGGTGGAAATGCAGGCGATCCAGGTGGGTCCGGCGGTGTTCGTTGCCAATCCGGCGGAGTTCTTCTGTCAGCTAGGGCTGGATATCAAGGCCGGCAGTCCTTTCAAGTTCACGTTCCCCGTCGAGCTGGCCAACGATTGCGTGGGCTACGTGCCGACCGAGGAGGCCTTTGGTCCGGGTGGCGGTGGGTACGAGACCCGATTGACCTCGTACAGCACTCTGGAGCCGGCTGCCGGACGGATGATTGTCGAAGCCGGACTGGAGATGACGCGCCAGATGACACCGGGACCAATCCCCGAACCGCCCAAGGCGCCGGTGTTTCGAGGCCAGCCGTGGTCGTACGGAAACGTCCCGCCTGAGCTGCGATAGTCCACACATCCTCATCTTATCATCAGATCCTCATCACGGTTACAGAGCAGATGCATTGACTTCACCGACACATCAGCATGCCGTGGGGTCTGCATGGCGAAGGGCCGGCGGACTGTTCGAGAATTGTGTTGTCACCAATCACCTTGGTCGATATACTGAGTGGGAACGCAGAAACAATCATCGTGCGGGGCCGGCATCTCGCCGGTCAAAAACGGGCTGGAAGCCCATCCCACACGGTAAAGGAGTCTGCGGTCCTGCTGAGGTGTGCTTCGGACTCCTCACGTCTCGAAGCGATGACCTTGAAACGGCGGGAGAGGAAGGAGAGGCCAAGTATCGCCCGTCCGTTGTTTTCTGGAACTTTACCCGTATCCGATTTCAAGTCCACGAAGGGAGTGTTGTCATGTTACAGGCGCGTAGTGTCGCTCTGTCCGCTTTCGCCCTGGCATTCGCGTTTGCCGGTCCGGCAGTTGCCCAGGTGAACTTCGAAAACGGTTTCACGTACCAGGGTCGTCTGACGGAGAACTCGGTTCCAGCCAACGCCCAGTATGACATCCAGTTCAAGCTGTTCAACGCCGCGACCGGCGGTTCTCAAGTGGGCGATGTCTATCAAGGGCGCGCGACGGCGGAACAGGGCTTGTTCACGACAAGTGTGTACCTGGCCCCGCAGAACTTTATCGACGCCCTATTCAGTTCGCAGAACCTCTACCTTCAAGTTGAGATCCGGCCTTACGGCAGCAGCGATCCCTACACGGTACTGGCCGGCCGTCAGCCCATCTTGGGCGTACCGTACGCTTTCGGTGCACAACAAGCGGTCGCAGCGGCCAACGCCGACACGCTCGACGGCCAGCACGCCAGCGCGTTTACGAGTGTGGCCAGCGACTATGGACGATCGGGCGTAGCCACTCAGCTCTTTGAAGGCACGACCGCCTTGGGCAACAAGTACCTCAGCAAGACCCAGAGCGACACGATGAACGGGACGCTCACCATTCACGGCGCCGCGTCAAACTACGGCCTGGTGGTTGATGGAACGCTGGGCGGGCTGCAGGCCACCTACAGCGGAGGTTCATCGGCTCATGCCGCCGTCGAGGGCGACGACACGGGCGGCGGTTCTTTCGGAGTGAAAGGCACGAGCATTGGTCTGGCGGGTGTGTATGGACACGGGAGTGGGGCAAGCAGCTATGGCGTGAGAGGCATCGCCGCGGGCGCCGCCGGGCAGGGGGTACACGGCAAAGCGACCTCCGCGACCGGCGTGAACTTCGGTGTGTACGGCGAATCAGCCAGTCTCGATGGGGCGGGCGTGTCCGGGAAGAACACGGCGGGGACCGGCTCGGCGTGTGGCGTGAAGGGTTCAACCGCCAGCCCGGCGGGCAGGGGAGTCTATGGCGAGGCCACGGCCACCTCGGGGCAGGCCATTGGCGTCCTGGGTACGACGGCAAGCATCTCGGGAATCGGAGTCGTCGGCCAGAACACGTCCACGGGCGGCTTCGGCATCTACGGCTCGGCCAACTCCGGTGGTTATGCGGGTTACTTCTCGGGTCGGGGTTACTTCTCGGACAGTCTGTTCTGCGATGGCAACGTGGGGATCGGCACGTCCAGCCCGAGCGAGAGGCTTCACGTCGCCGGAGGAATCAAGGCGGATGGAGGGTTGCTCGCCGCCAGCGCCGAACTCACCTCAACGATCGGAAAGGGCTTGATCGCCAAGGGATCGACCGGGGCGGCGGACTTTTACGGGAACGTGATCATCTACGAATACGGGACGACCAACAAAGTGATCGAACTGGGCAAGGGGCTTGACTATGCGGAGGGCTTTGAGGTGGCCGGTGGCGCGAAGTTTGCCCCCGGAACGGTCCTGATTCTGGATCCCCGACACCCCGGCCAACTGACTATCAGCGACAAGGCATATGACCGCAAGGTGGCCGGTATTGTGGCGGGGGCCAACGGGCTGGGCTCGGGTGTCCGACTGGGCGCGGGCCAGTACGATCACGACGTGGCCCTGGCAGGGAGAGTGTACTGCAACGTGGACGCCACCGAGACGGCCGTCGAGGTCGGCGACCTGCTGACCACCTCGTCCACGCGAGGGTACGCCATGGCGGTTGGTGATCATCAGCGTGCCCAGGGCGCGGTCCTTGGCAAAGCGATGGAGGCTCTGCCCAAGGGCAGAAAAGGGCAGATCCTGGTTCTTGTGACCCTTCAGTAGAGTCGGCATCGAGCAATGGAGGCGATCACCATGAGAACCGAGAAAAAAGCGATAAGAGCAACCGGGCTAATGCTTGTAGCCGTGCTGGCTCTGGCCGTCCGGGTCGGGGCTGAGACGGCCAACATGGGTGAGGCCCGGCAGGTGGCCAAGAACTTCGCCCGGGCGGTGGTGGAGAGGGACGGCAGTTGGGGCGGATCGCTGGAGCCGCGGGTGGCCGACGTGGAGACGTTCAAACGCGGAGACCGTGTGATCGGCTACTTCTGCCGGATCAAGCCGCAGGGATATGTCATCTGCTGTCTGTACAAGGAACTTCCGCCCATCAAGGCGTACTCGGCAACGAGCGACCTGGACCCCACGTTGGACGGAGGGCTTGTCGATGTGATCAAGAATCGTATGGAGAGGATGTTGCAGGTCGTCGAATCGCGAAGCAAGAAACGGCCGGAAGCAGCCACCCCGGCGAATTGGCTGGATGTCGTTCGCACCGACTATCGGCCGGCCTGGATGGCCGCGACCGACAAGGCAGGCTTTCATTTCGAACCGAGGAAGCTGCGAGCCAACGGTTCCCAGAAGGGCATGTACTATCGGCAGGGTGAGTTCCTGGTCACCAGCCAGTGGAATCAGCGGCCGCCGTACAACGATCAGTGCCCCGACCTGGGCTGCGACTGGTCCGGCTATCCGTACTACGGCTACAACACGAACGCCCGGGTGGGCTGTGTGGCCATCGCCGGCGTCCAGATCCTGCGGTACTGGAACTGGCCGCCGTGCAACTCGGATGGCGACTACGTGGACGCGTATCGCTGGACGACCATGCCCGATTGGGTGGACATCAACTCGTCCCCGGTCCCGATTGCCTGCGTGGCCGCCGCCTGCCGCTCGGTCGGGAATTCTGTGAGCATGGATTACGGGTGCAGCGGGTCTGCCGCCGTGACCGAGGACCTGGAGCAGGTCTTCGAAAACCGCCGTTATTACGGCGACTGCAACGTCAAGTGGCGATCAGAGTATTCGGGTACCCAATGGTGGGACATGCTCATGGGGCAGTTCACTGTCAACCGGCCGGTGGTGTACAGGATTCCGGGTCATGCTTTCGTGGCCGACGGCTGGGATGTGCAGATGACCGGCGGCGTGTCCACGGCCATGGTGCACATGAACTACGGATGGACCGCTTCGGACAACACGTGGTATGCCTGGGACGTATGGCCGGACGGCGACGCTTCGGAGGAGGCCATGATCCGGACCATACTCCCGGACGTCTTCCTGGGGGAGACGCTCTCGGGCACCTTCTCCAAACCGGGTTCGCCGGGCGTCCACTTTGACAAGCCGACCCGCTACTTCGACCGGGACACCGGCGGGGCGAACGCAACCTTCGCCGCCGGGCACTCGTTCCAGTATCTGAAGCCGGGCTTGTGGGTTCAATGCACGGGCGTTTCGGGCGGGACCGACGCCATCGCGTTCAACGGAGCCCCTGGCGACATCAGCGAGTTCTATCACGGGGCTCCGGCGGGCGTGGTCCACATCCGCATCACGGACGGTGCGATGAAGATTCGCGGTGGAGGGGAGATGGTGCTCTACTGAGCGCAAGCGGGCGGTGCCCCGTGAGAAATCAACGGAGGCAAAACGGAGCAAGAGGGATCCTGCACGCGGACGGCCGGCGCGGCCGGGAACGGCAAGAGGTGAATCAATGAGCAGACATATTCGTCGCGTTGTTCTTGTGGCGTTTCTTCCGGTGGTCCTCGGCGTCTCCGCCGTCTGGGCTGCGAACCAGTACGCGATCAGTTGGTCCACGATCGACGGCGGTGGGAGGATCAACAGCGCCGGCGGAATCTACTCGCTCTCGGGAACGATCGGGCAGCCCGATGCGGGCGTCGGTCCCTTGTCGGGCGGGAGCTACAGTCTGACGGGTGGATTCTGGGCCATGCCGCCGTGCCTTCCGGTGCAGGCCGACTTCGACGGCGACTGCGACGTGGACTCAGCCGACCTCGACGTCTTCACCACGTGCAGTTCCGGTCCGGCGGTGCCGTTGGGCAGTGGCTGCAGCGGAGAAGACCTCGACCGAGACGACGACGTTGACCAGGCCGATTTCGCCATCTTCCAGAGATGCTACAGCGGCGAGAACGTTCCGGCCGATCCGACCTGCGCGAACTAAAGGTTTCGCCTCCTGGTTGAGTGTCTGATTCGGCCCTGTGAAATCCACAGCGCCCGTCCGAGTGGCCAACCCCGAGCCTCACGATGCCACCGGCCGCCTGGCGGCTTCGGGAACTGGCATGCAACGCAGCCATGCTCTCTCAGATGACACGGCGTTGCTTTGATCGGGATTGAGGCCTCGGCCTGCGAGGTCGAGGTGGACCGCGCCGAGCGGGGGTTCGAGAAGGCGGCCATCGTCGACATTCCACTCCCCGCCAGACGCCGGCCTCCGTTCCCCCGCCCCCACTCCGTCGGCGGCCAGGAATCGGTCAAGCGGGCGGTCACCGTCGCCGCCGCCGGCGGACACAACATTCTGACGTCAGGGGCAAGCGCCAGCAGCACATGTAACTGATGAAGTCACAAAACCTTGCAGGCGGAATAGGCAATTCCTGAGTACTAGAATGCCAGTGCGTCACTCAGGTCATACCCGAAACACGGCATGCAAGTCCTGCAGGAAGGTTTTTGCAGAGCCGGTTCTGCTTTCCATACCAGAATGACTCTGACCACGAGATACCTGTCCTCCGCCCCGCGGGCTGGGCGACCACAACCGACTTTCGCCTGGCGGCATTCGGTGGTAGAATGCCAGTGACCCCATCGAGGCGAGCCGTACCATGGCCAAACAACTCGGCGACATCGCTGCTGGTTTCTATCTGGGACATCCGAGGTCAAGTGCTGGAAAGGAGAGCAAGATGAAACCGTTCACAGCTTCTATCGCATTCTTCTGTCTGTGTGCGCTCTGGTGTTCTATCGGCCACGCACATGACGAGACGGCATGCACGCCTCTTTACGATGCCGCGGGAAACCTAATCGGCACGATCGATGCCACGGGCCAACTGATATCCGAGACAGTCCGTGCGTCCGATCCGCCTCTGGCCGAGCCGGGGTATGATCTTTTTTCTCCACCTGCCATGCAAAGAGGCGTTGCAGCGGCGGAACTGCCTGCCGAGGTCAGCCCCCATACCATTGATAAGATCAATCTGGCTTCGTATTACTATGAAAGCTATTCGCCGTCTTACGGAATGATCATCGGCGAACGGGTCACCACTTATCAGCTCAGCGACGGTTCCTCGTGGTCCAGTGGTGCAGGCTCCGCCAGTTATGGAAGAATGCAGTTCGAGCGAATGGAAACAGACGGATCCACTCTCCGCTTCCATTTCACACATCATGATCTTTTCATGAGGAAGACTGACTATGACAGCGGAAGTCATTCTGCGAATTTCGAGCTTCACGTGGATGGTCCGCTGGTGATTGTTGCACAAGCGGGATCTCAACAGGGAATGCTTAAAGGTCAAGCCCTGATCATCAGCGATCAGCCGGCCAACTACACGGATTCACGTTTCAATTACCTGACGGCCATACCGGGCAGTGTGGTCAGGTTTCGAATCTCGTACGGCCTCAGGGGGGCAGCGACGTTTTCTTCCGGACTCTTTGATACCTCCTTTACTTTCACCTACAGTGGTATCATCGATTTGACTGACGTGGTCTATTCTCCGCCACTCCTCGACGTTGCCCTCGTCGGCCCGCCGATGGTGCCCGAAGACGCCGTGGTTTCGTACTCCGCTCTGGCCACATTCGAACCTGACATCCAGAGGCTGGTTACCGCCGACTCGCAATGGTCATGCTCCGATCCCGATGTCGCTTCATTCATCTCTCCCGGCAAACTGCAGATCGGTCCCGTTGAGCAGGATACTGAGTTGACGGTGTACGTTGCCTATACCGACCAGGGGATCGAGAAATCCGCGCAGAAAACCATTACGGTTGTCGATATCGATTCGGCCACAACGGATATCGGTTGGCCCATGTACCAGGCCAACGAACGGCATGATGGTTACCTGCCTGTTGAATTGGAGGAAGGCGAGTTCACCCAGTTATGGCAGACGACGATCGGCGCGGGTACTGCCTTGAACCGCATCACTGCCGCCGCAGGGAAGGTGTTCACTTCCGGGAAAGGCAAACGGATCGATGTGGTCGATGGCCATACAGGTGTTGTGCTCTGGACAGAGTTACTGGGAAGCTATGGCCATGGATCCTTCCCGAGTTATGCGAACGGCATGGTCTATTTTCAAACCGGTAATCATGGCAACGACACCTGGCTGAGAGCATACGACGCCGAATCGGGCGAGCAGGTTTTCAAAGTGCCCCATTCGGCGCAGTGGCAAGATTACTACGCCCCCACCCTCTACGACGGCAAGGTATACATCAACGGCGGCTATTATGGCGGGGCATACTGTTTCGATGCCTATTCCGGTCATCAGGACTGGTTTATTGGCTTGCCCCAATACGACGATTGGACTCCGGCTGTCGACGAACAGTATGCATATGCCTATCTGGGGGAGTATTCGCCCGGCCTGTATGTCATCGATCGCCTGACCGGCAGCCTGGCATTCGAGATCCTGGATCCCGCTTTTGACTGGGACGGCTGGAGCATGAACCTGGCCCCGGTCATCGGCGGACGAGGCAACGTTCTGGCCATTCACGACGGTCGACTGATCAATTTCGATGTCGGCAGCCGGAGGATCGCCTACCAGATTGAACAACGGTTCACCGGTCAAGTATCGGTCGCCAAGGGCAGCGTTTATGCCATCAACGACGGCAACATCGATATTCGTGACGAAGCGACTGGAAATCTTCTTCATACCGTCGATATTCCGGACAGCTTCTACGACGCCATGATCATTACCGACTCGCATATCATTGCTCGCTCGCAATCCAAGACCTATGCAATTGCGCTGGACACCATGCAGGTGGATTGGCAGTGTTCGTTGAGCGGATACATGGCTCTCAGTGATGGCAGGCTGTACATCGCCGACAGCAGCGGCCGCCTGACCGCTGTTTCTGCTCCCACGGTGGTGCCGGCCACCCCGCCGGTCGCGGATGCGGGAGAAGATCAGGAGGTTGATGCAGGATCGGATTGCACGGCCATCGCGATCCTGAACGGCTCAGGATCGTCGGACGCCGATGGCGACGAGCTGACGTATCGCTGGTATTACGAAGGCCAGTTGTTTGGTGAAGGTGTGGAGATCGAGGCCGGGCTTGGTTTGGGCGACCATGTGTTTACCTTGATCGTCAATGATGGCACATACGATTCTGAGCCGGACGAGGTGTTCATAACGGTCAAGGACAATATGGAACCTGTTCTCGTACTGGGAGCGATGCTGGAGATCTGGCCGCCGAATCACAAGTATCACGAATTCAACCTTTCCGACTTTGTGGTCAGCGCTGTTGATAACTGCAGTGATGTGCTGGATGTCAATGCCGCAGGCAGGATCATCTCGATCTACAGCGATGAGCCGGAAATCGGCGACGACAATACCACCAAGGATATCGTTATCCAGGGGGACGGCTCCTTCAAGGTGCGGGCTGAGCGGCAGGGCAAGGGTAACGGCAGAGTGTACAGCGTTACCTTTGAGATCGTCGACGGGGCGGGTAACGTCACCTTGGCAACGGGGTACGTGGGCGTGCCTCATGACAAGTCCGGCAAGCCGCCGGTCAATGACTTGGCCGGCCAGTGAGCGGCGGAAACGCGGTATGCAGGGGCTGGACGTCGCTGATCGCCCGGACGCAGTTGCCCAAACGGCGGGTCCGGGACGGTTCAGCATGAGCATGGGCCGGGTCTGCGCGGAGAGTTGCCTTACCCAGCCGACGACGGCACATCCGAGACAGGCTGGCGCCCCGCAGCCTCGGCCGCCCGCCCCCACTCCGTCGGCGGCCGGGAGTCGGTCAAGCGGGCGGTCACCGCAGCCGCCGCCGGCGGGCATGACATCCTGCTGACAGGCCCAGGCGTCGGTCTTGTCCGAGGTCCAGTGTTCGCGGTGGTTTGGCCGACTGTCTGGCCGTTTCCCACAGCGCCTGAAAACCGAGCATGATGTACCGGTGGCGGGCGCGTCCGCAGGCCGCACGGGTCATCTCCGGGGTGGATCTAAACACGCCATTTTCCGACCGACTGTGCGTCAATTCGTGGCGAGAGACCTAGAGTTGCCAACTAACGTCTTTCAGCTCGGCCGCGTTGGCTGGCAGGACGGCAGGCCTCCAATCAGGGAGAGAACATGAAAACCGGTCTTGGCTCGCTCGTGTCGCTTGTTGCGGCAATCCCAACTACACAACTGGCTTTGGGGGCCGTCTTGGCTTTCACGTTACGCCCGGCCCACGCGAACCTCCTGGTGAATGGCAATCTCGATCGGACTCACGCGGTGGAAATTGTTCCCGGGTTCTTTCTGCCGAAGCCGGATCATTGGGTGAACGAGGGATTCAGGGCGCTGACTGGGCCCTACGAGGACGAGATGTCATCCGAGCCGTGGGCGGGCCCCTCGCCGACTCCGGTGACGACAGACGGCCTTCTGAATCCTCCATTTCCCGACGGTTTTAACGGTCCCGACGGCGGTGTGTTCTTCAAGGCCTTCTCGGGAAGCGCCGCCAATGGCGCCGCTACCGGGCACCTGTACCAGGACGTCCCTGCCACGCCTG
>JAUCQB010000122.1 GCA_030372985.1 Phycisphaerae bacterium | reverse complement strand
GATCTGCAACATAGTCGTAGTATTTATGAAACACGGTACTAGTCTTCTAGACCTCTAGACTGCTAGGCCATTAGACGCTTAGGCTTTCGCAGAAAAACCGGCGGAATAGACCCGACAACTCGCCCTGACAACCTGATAGCCGAGTAGTCTGGAAGTCCCGAAGCCTAAGGTCTAAAGGCCTGGAAGTCTTCTCGGTGCCGCACGTCGACCGGGCGACCGGTCTCGATGCTTTCGTAGATCGCATCCATCAACTCGGCCAGCAGGATGCCATAGCGGCCTGGGCAACGCAAGGTGTCGCGCCCCAGGATCGCATCGACGAAGTTCCGTTCCGGCGGCACTGTTTTGTAGGGCACGTAAGGATACAGGATCTTCTCGCCGGACTTGTCGAAATGCTCGAGCTTCTCGCCCCAGATGCCGGTCTTGATCGTGCCCTCGGTCGCAAACAAAGTCACTCCGGTATCGCCCGTCATGGTGGCGTCACCTAAACAGGCGATGCTGCCGAGGCAACCGTTCTCGAACACTACCGAGACCGTGCCGTTGATGTCCACCTTCGTGCCGCAGCGATCGGCCATGGCGAAGACCCGTTTCACCGGCGAGTCGACCAGCCACATCATCGCGTTGAGCATGTGTGCGCCGCTGTCATAGAGCTGGCCGCCGCCGGACAGTTTCGGATCCTGTCGCCACGTGCCGTTGGTGATGGTCTTCCATTGCTGGGCGACGTAGGCGTCGACCAGTTCGATCCGTCCGAGAGCCCCGCTGCGGATCAGCTCGGCGATGTACGTGAACTCCGCACTGACGGGCGCCTGGAAAGCGACCGCCAGCAGCCGCTGCTTCGACTCGGCGAGGGCGACCAGTTCGCGGGCGTGGGCGGTGGTGGTCACCATGGGTTTCTCGCTGAGAACGTGAACACCTTTTTGCAGTGCCGCCTTGGCGTGCGGATAGTGCAGCGTATGCGGCGTGACCAGGATGACGGCATCCAGCGACTCGCGGGCAATCATCTTGTAGAAATCAGTGTATACCGCCGGCTTGAATCCTTTGGGGCCGAAGAACTCCTTGCAGAAGGCAAGGCACCTGCTTTTGACGACGTCACACAGCGCAACAACCTCGATCTCTGATATGCCCAGCAGACTGCGGGCGTGATAGCGTCCCATCCCGCCACAACCGACAAGGGCGAACCGGAGTCGCCGTCGAGGCGGGTGCTTAGTTCGGCTGCTGGTTCGTTTGCCGCGCGAACGGCTGCTTCTGCGATTCACAACTGCTCTCCTCTCGAACACGGATCAGCAGGTCGGGCTATCGGTCTGTGCGGGCGATCCGGAGATCAGCCCGACATGCCGCTCTCCATCTGCCGGCTCTCGGCGGACTGCAGATAGTAGCCCATTACGGTGAGTGAAACAACGAAGAATGGAGCGACGAAACTGTTGTCAACCACGATACTGCGGAGCCCGGCCCAGAACGCCGGGAACGTGTGCAGGACCGCGATCAGCCCGCCGATTGTCAGCATCGAGCCCTGCAGGCTGGTCACATAGGCAATCACCTGTTGATAAAGCGGCATCGCAAGAGAGGCCACGGCGAGCAGGAACACCACCCCGATTCCCAGTGAAATCCGCTGCGGCAGACCGAACGTGACCGCCAGCGAAGCCGCGAACACCCCCGTCCATCCGCCCGCCAGCAGCGCGACGGCCAGTTTGTTGACGTACGAACTGACGATGCCCAGGGCTGCCGCCAGGATAAGCCCGCAGGTCCATCGGGCCGGCTCTCCCGAGACCGGCACGTTCAGACCGATCGCCAGACCGACCACCGCCAGGCTGATCGGAACCAGCGACTTGTACAGTTTCACACCCAGAATCAGGAAGACCAATCCGGCTCCGAGCAGCAGCACCCCGATGGCCACTTGTTGCTGCTCACACATGAGCACCGTTTCTCTTACGGTGGACGGAAATGAAGTCAACATGTCATTACCCTTCCAAATACCGGCGGCATTGGCGGTGCCTGGGCGGCCGCAACAGGCCATGTTTTCCGGTCAAACCGCCTTGGAAGCCGGGGCGGGAGAATCGGTTGCCTGCGGGACAGGCCGACGATGCCGGACCTGCACGAGCAAGGAAATCAAGATCAGGACGCCTGATCCCACGGCCACGTATTTCTCCCTGCCCGCCATTGAGTCCAGCGTTGCCGGCGAGTAGGTCGTCAGCAACACGCCAAGCCCCAGCCCGATCAGAGCTACACCGACACAGGCCGTGCCCAGGATGGTCGTGAATCGCGGTAACGTCAGGCCCATCCCCAGACCGGTGAACCACGCCAAAACTGCCACGATGACCACTTTGGTCACCGCGTTGTGTCGCGTCTGTCGGAAATATGAGAACGCATCCACGACATACGTCCTCAGGGCCCATGTCGCCTGGGTGAGGACCGACGTTGGGCCTGCTGGGCTGTCGGGGTTGCCAGCCGGCTGGGCCGGCGGGGCCGCGGCCACGACCACCACCTGCTGCTGCTCGTGATACTCCTGCAGGGCCGCGATGAGGGCCTCAGAGTTCCGGCTCGCCGCCCAGGTCAACAACAGCAGGGCCGCGCAGCAGGCGGCAGTCACGCCCACCCACCAACGAAAAAGAAGATGCCCGATCAGCCCGATGATGCCTGCCCCGATCACCAGTCCGATCAGGGCGTCGACATTCGCCATCCTGGCAACCTTCACCCCCAGAGCGCCTCCCACACCCGTGAACGTCAGAACGTAGAACAATCGAAGCAGACGGCTGCCCCACAGAGCCAGTATCACGCCAAGAACAAGGAGGACGGCTATCAGCGTCGGCGGGCCCGGCCACCCATTGGGCGGGGACAGGTTGACCCCGCTTTGTGCCGCCCAGCCGGCGAGAAGCTCCATGATGTCTTTGAGACCTGTCATCCCGCACACCTCGGCCCGACACGGCGCCCCCGTCCAGGTGTCTGCTGCCCGTCCGGTCGCGCGGGCCGGTCGGCTATTGCTTGCGGCGGCTGGCGAGGGCGTCACCTTTCGGCATGATATCCGGTGCCCGTTCGATGCCGGCGTTCGAGTAGACGCTCAGATCGATCGATGCCTGGGGAGAACCGGGGGTGAAACACTTGGCCAGCATCCTCAGTTTCTCGGGGGCTGAAGGCTCTTCGATTTCCTCGCCGATCGCCGAACCCCAATGAAACGCATCGCCCTTCTTTGCCCTGGGATGGATCAAAATATGGCTCTTGACCTTGCTCACGCGTCCTCGGTAGTTGGTCACGTCCACCGCTGCCACCTGGCTATGGAAACTCTGCTGAAAGATGAGCGCGGCGAGCTTGACTCCCGCCTTGGCGTCGTCGGCCTCGAACGGCCGGCCTATTTCGGGCGGTTTTGCCTTGACGCCCAGGATTTGGATCCAGGCCCCGCACCCGCTGATGTCCGTATAGGTTTCGGGCAAGCGGTAGCCATGCTTGTCGACCGGGACGTACGCCGGTCGCCCGCTGCCGGGCAGTTCCGTCAGCACCATCGCCACCGGCCGCCGGTAATCACAGGCGAGCCGAATGGTCCCATCTGGCGTGTGAACCACGCGGCGCACCTCCGAGACCCAGCCGCTGGCCAGTAACTGGCCGGTGATGTTCCGCAGTAGCGATTCGTCGGCATAGATGGGCCCTTCGGGCAAACGGATGGCGGAGAGAATCCGCGGGCGCCATCCCTCCTTTTCCACCCATTCCATGTCGGGCGGGACGTCCAGCTCAACCCGGACGGTGGCCTTCTGCCCGGGCTGCCGCTCGACGTGCCGCTCGAGCCGCTCCAGCCCGACGACCACTGAGACAAGGAAGGCAACCAGAAAAACAGCCGAGATGATCGGCTTGAACGCCCGCACGTTCGCACGGAGGCTCGACCAGGTCGACGCGTCCGCCGAGTTATCCTCGCCACGCCGTTGACCGCTTCGGCTCACGATTGAACTCCCCGAAAACCACCGAGGCCGCCTATCGCTGGCAGGTCAGTTCCACGATACGCTGACACAGTTGCGCGAAACTCAGGCCCGCCTTTTGGGCCGCCTTCGGCAGCAATGAATGATCCGTGAAGCCCGGAATCGTGTTGACCTCCAGCGCAAATGGCCGGCCGGTGCTCTCCTCCACGATCCAATCCACTCGCGAAAAATCCCGGCAACCCAGCGACTGGTGAGCCCGGACGCTCAGGTCGCAGATCTCTTTGAGCAAAGGTGCCGGCAGATCGATATTGAAAAGGTATTCGGTGTCGTTGTCCAGATACTTCGCCTGATAATTGTAGAATTCGCGCTTCGGCCGAATCTGGATGGGCGGCAGAGCTTCGTTGCCCAGCACGCCGACGGTCAACTCCGCCCCTTTGACGAAGCGTTCGACCATGCACCGCCCGTAAACCTCGATCTCCTTGCGGATCGGCGTTGCGAGGTTCTGGCCTTCGTGAACGATCACGCAATCCACGCTGCTGCCTTCGCAGAGCGGTTTGACCACCGCGGGCGGGGTCCACTGTGCGAGCACCTGCTCCACGTTGTCCGGGCTCACCACCTCGAACAGCGGCGTCGGGACACCCACCTGCATCCAGCGCCTTTTGGTCATGGCCTTGTCCATCGCCAGGGCCGATGCCTCCGGGCCGGACCCGCAGTACCGAATGTGCCGATTCTCCAGAATCTGCTGCAACTGGCCGTCCTCGCCGAATGCTCCGTGAAGGGCAATGAAGACCATGTCCATCGGCCGACCGAGCGCGGACAGATCTTCAGGGCTGATGTCGGCCAGGCAAACCTCGTGCCCCAGCGACTTCAGGGCCGCTGCGACGGCCTGCCCGCTCTTGAGACTGACCTCTCGCTCGGAACTCGGTCCTCCGGACAAGACGGTGATTCGCAGGCGGCGTTCGACCGTCTGGGTGGTCGATGGTGTTGATGCGATTTCCTCTGCGACTTGTGTCATACTGGACTTCCGTTTCCTTTTGATACCATCCCTAGCCAAGGCGGTCGCTCTTTTCAGCCGATCGGCTCACTGCTGCGAGCCCGCTGGCGTCCCCAGAGCTGAACCTCCGTTTCCAGTTCGACGCCAAACCGGTCGGCTACCTCCCGGCGGATCATGCCGATCAGCGTCAGTACATCCTGTGCGGTGGCTCCGGCTTCGGTCACGATGAAATTGGCGTGCCTGGATGAGACGACGGCCCCGCCGACCCGACGGCCCTTGAGACCGGCCTGATGGATCAATCCTCCGGCACTTCCACCGGGCGGGTTCTTGAACACGCAACCCGCCGAGTTGTCCGCAAGGGGCTGTGTGTTCTTCTTCATTTCCCAAATCTCCCGGAACCGGGCCCGCAGTTGTTTCGGATCTGTCGGCTCCAACATCAGGCCGGCGCCACAGATGACCATGCCGCCCAGGTCCGAGCCTCGGTAGCGGAAGCCGGCCTCGTCACGAGTAAGCGTTCGCCATTCGCCGGCCGCGTCGACAACCGTCACGTCGCGAACGACATCGCAGATGCTGCCGAACCGGCCGCCGGCGTTCATGCGAAGAATGCCGCCCACCGTCCCGGGAATACCGGCCATGCGCTCAAGTCCGCCCAGGCCTCTACGGACCGCATCCGAGGTCAGGCGGTGCATGTCGGCGCCGGCTGCGACCGAAAGCGTTACCGGATTGTCGCCCTTGCGGGCCTCCGCCGCCCCCCAGTCCACCGATTGAAACACCGGCTCACCCAGACGGATCACCAGCGCATCCACGCCTTCATCGCTGACCACGAGGTTGGCCCCCAGGCCGAGCGGGAGAAACTCGATTCCCTCGTTGCGGCAGCGTCGGACCAGCTCGCGGATGTGATCAACGGATCTGGGTCTGGCAAACCAGCGCGCGGGTCCGCCGACGCGCAGACAGGTATGCGACGCCAGCGGCACCTTCTCAGTGACGATCTCGGAAAGGTCTGACAGAAAATCCGCTTTCATGTTCTTGCCTGTGCGGACCTCGCCGCGCGTCGGTCTCTCCAGTCGTTCCGACCCCAAGTTGCCGCGGAAGGCTGCAATGCGCCAAACCGGCAGGCTCAATGGTCGGCCCTATCGCCCATTGCCACGAACGGGTCGCCGTTCTTCTGCTCGCCGGCCAGGCCGGCCAGCACACTGTCGGCCACCTGCCATACGTTGCCCGCGCCCATGGTGATCACCACGTCGCCGGGACCTGCCTCCTCACACACCATCCGCGCGATGGAATCGAAGTTGGGCTCATAACGGGCATCGCCGGCCCGGAGCCGGAGCAGATCCACCAGGGCCCTCGAATCGATCAGCTCTCGTTCCGATTCGCTGTCGCGCACAAAGTAGATGTCCGGCACGATCACGACGTCGGCGGATCCGAAGCTGCTGGCAAAATCGTTGAGCAGGAACCGGGTCCGCGAGTGCTGGTGCGGCTGGAACACGACATACAGCTTGCGGGGGTTGTAGTACTCCCGCACCGTTTTAAGGGTTGCCTGGATCTCTCGCGGGTGATGGGCGTAGTCGTCGAGAACAGTCACGCCGCCAATGCTGCCTCGCGGCGTCATCCGCCGATGGGCCCCGCGGAACCGGGCCAGAGCCCGTGCGATGACGTCCGGCCGTACGCCGCAGTAAAAACAGACCGCAGTCGCCGCCAGGGCGTTCATGACGTTGTGCCGCCCGGGAATCCCGGGGGTGATCTCCGCGATCGCCTGTCCCTTGCGCAGGACCCTGAACCGGTAGGAACCGTTGCGGACCTCGACGACCTCGCCCCGCCAGTCAAAAAGGTTCTGACAACCGAAGGTTTCGACTGTCGCCTTCGCCCCGGCCACCGCCTCCATGGTGTTGCGGTCCTCGCCATTGACCACGAGGAGTCCGTCCGCCGGAACCAGCGCCGCGAAATCGCGGAACGAGGAGATGATTTCCTTGATATCGCGATAGTAATCGAGATGATCCTCGTCGACGTTCAGGAGAATGGCGCAGCGAGGCCGAAGGTTGTGAAATGAACGGTCGTACTCGCACGCCTCGACGACGAATTGCTCCCCGTCGCCGACACCCGATCCGCCGCCGAGTTGCTCTACACCCGCACCGATCACGAAGGACGGGTCCAGGCCGGCCTCGCGAAGCACGTAGGCGATCATGGCTGTGGTTGTGCTCTTGCCGTGCGTCCCACCGACGGCGATCCCCAGTTTACGGGACATGAGCAGCCCGAGCAGTTGGGAGTATTTGACGACCTTGATGCCGCGGTGGGCCGCCTCGACCATCTCGGGGTCTGACTCCTTTACCGCGGCTGAATGCACGACCAGATCACAGGGGTCTGGCACGTGACCGGGCTTGCTGCCAATGCGGATGTCCGCGCCTTGTGCCGAGAGCAGGACCAGGGCCCCGGATTCCTTGCGGTCCGAACCGCTGACTCTCGCACCCTCCCGCATCAGGACTCGGGCGGCTCCGCGCATCCCGCATCCGCCTATTCCGATCATGTGAACCCGCAGACCCGCGGGGTTGAAGTCGCTGCCCGCACTCTGGGCGGCGCACCGGTCCTGATTCGTCGCGATCGACAACGGACCATCCAGATCCAAACCACTGGCTGCCTCACAACCGGCCCCTGCTACCTGGGACATGAAAGACCCTTCCGTGTGATGTGAGACATCTCCATCAGGCGACCGACCGCCCCATTCCCACAAAGGCTTGCCCATCACACATTCACAAGCCGATTGTTAAGCCCCTCCCGATCAGGTCGGCTCCGCAACCTGACGGACTGAGAAGAACAGGAGCCAGGGCATTGCCCCCACTCAGGAAACGTCGGCTTGGTTTGCGTATTCTACTGTGTTGGAGAGGTTGCTCCAAACACGGCAGCACCGCCTACGGTGCACCTCCGGCGCAACCGCGCGCACGGCCTGCGATTCCAAGCTGACTCACCTACTTGTATCGGGAGTAGCTTTAACTTTCCTTGAGAGCGGACGAAGCGTTGCGTCACCAGTGAAAACCGGCCTGCGATCGAGCCACTGGCTCGGACACGTCCGCTAATAACCCATCCCGGCAGCCTGGCAGAGATGTCGGGCGATGTCCATCGCCGCTTGCGGCTTGCCCAGTCCGCAGGCCGCGACACACATTTTCTGGCGATGCTCCGCGTTGTTGAGGATGTCATTCAGAACCGGCTGCATCTGGCGGGCGTTTTCCTGTCCATCCTTCAGGTCATCAAGCAGGATTGCCGCTCCGGCTTTAACCAGAACTTCGCCGTTGTGCCACTGATGGCGGTCGCGGTGGAACGGGTAGGGCAGAAGTATGGATGGCCTTCCCACTGCGAGAATTTCAGCCAATGTTGAGGCTCCGGCCCGCGAGACGATGAGGTCTGAGGCAAACATGGCCTCCGCCATGCGGTCGGTGAAGGGCAGAACCGCCGCCGAAAGGCCGGACTGGCGATAGGCCTCCGAGACGCGTCCATGGTCCGCTTGTCCGGTCAGGTGGAGCACCTGCCAGCCTGCTGAGGCGATCCTGTCGGCCAGCCGTATAAACGCCTCATTGATGGTCCTGGCTCCCTGGGACGCCCCGGTAATAAGCATCGCGGGACGAGACGGGTCCAGGTTGAACGATCGCTTCAGCTCGCCGGCCATGTCGCGGACAGCTTGCGGAGTATCGAGCCGGGCAGCGACCTCGCAAATGGCCCTGAAAGCCTTTCGTACCGGGCAGCCGGTAACGTGGACTCTGGCTGCGGGGGGAAAATGCGCCCTGGTGACGTCCCACTGCGCGAACACACCTGCCAGATCGGGGCGTCGCCCTAGGTGTCGGTTGGCCCGTCCGGGCACGGCGTCCGGATTGAGCAGGAAGGTCGGAATGCCCATCTTCAGGCCGGCGTGGACGGGCGGCCCTGAGGCATATCCGCCGGCTCCGACGATCACCGCCGGTCGTCGCTGCTCGAATGCCCGCCGGCAGGCGGCCACGGATTCGCGCCATCGCCACAGGAATCTTGGCCAGGCCCAGGGGCGGTTCGGAAACGGCAGCACGGACAGAGGGCGGGCCTCGACCTGGACCTTGCCGAGCACATCCTGATCGATGGGGCGTGGCGTGCAGAAAAACGAGACATCAACCGGCAGACCGCGCTCGCGAAGCAGTTCAACGACCGCCAGGGCCGGGAAGAGATGTCCGCCCGTCCCGCCGCCGGCAAACACAAACCAATGGCGATGCTCCTTCACATTCGTGCCTTTCGCATCAGCACCCGGCCATGGGACATCAGGAGCGTACGGCTCTTGGAGTTGACCGCCTGCAGGCCGGACATCAGGCCTTTCCCGGCGGTGCCGACCCGGACCGTCGTGCAATACTGGCAAGAACGCCGACCAACGCCCCCAGGAAGACCGTGCCCGATCCTCCGGCGGAGACCAGCGGCAGGGCAATACCCTTGGTCGGAACGGACGCCGTCACCACGGCAATGTTCATGGCCGCCTGCAATCCGAACAACAGCACAATCCCAAAGGCCAGGAGGCGACCAACCGGGTCGGCGCATCGCACCACGACGCCTCGTCCAAGCCAAAGGAACGTCAGCAGCAGCCCGATCACTGCGATCCCCCCGATGATTCCCAGCTCTTCGCAGATCACCGCGAAGATGAAATCGTTGCGGGCTTCGGGGAGGTATCCTTTCACGAAACCGTTGCCCAGCCCGCGGCCCCACCAGCCACCACTGATGATCGTACAAAGAGACTGGATGATCTGGTAACCTTTGCCGGCCGCATCCTGGAAGGGGTCCAGAAAGATGGTCAATCGATCGACGCGGTGCGACTTGCTCAGAATCAGGTAGCCGAAGGCTGGTATCGCGGGCAGGGCCAGCAGAACGAGGTGCCAGAGCTTGGCGCCCGCCACCAGAAGCATCCCGCCGGCGACCATGGCGAGCAAGGCGGCAGTCCCGAAATCTTCCTTTCCGATGCTGCCGGCGCAAATCCCGATCACGATGCCCATCGGTAACAGGCCGGTCCAGAACTTGCGGATGTTCACTCTGTAGACGGTCCAGGTCGCCAGGAAGATCGGCAGGGCCCCCTTGACCAGTTCGGACGGCTGAAAACGGCTGTTTGTGCCGGGTATTTTCAGCCACCGATAGGCGCCGTGAGAGGCCACCCCGAGCCCGGGCACAAAAACAAGAGACGCCACCCCGAGGGCAAGGACGAGCAGCAACAATGCCAGGGAGCCCCTCCCCAGCGCGAACCAGGTGTACGGCACGCGGGCCATCAGCAGCATGGCCAGCAGACCGGTGGTAACGAAGGCCAACTGGCGAATCGCTTCCGTCTCCCAGACGGGCCAGATGACCAGCGGGTGGTCGATGGAGGTGCTGGCCGAGAAGGTCATGACCGCCCCAATCGCCATGAGCCCGCCGGCCACCGCGACAATCCAGACAGAGGTGGCGTGGGCTCTTTCCTCGGTGGTCAGACATTCGCTCTCGGACAGCGAGGGATCCATGTCCATCATCAGAGCATCGCTCATGGGAAATCAGCTTTCAAGCCGGCCAACCCGGGTAGTCCCATTTTTGAGGGGCGGCCGGGCCGCCATCGTCGCCGATCGGATCGCCTGCCGGACCTCCTGGCGCCTCGCGGCCGGACGCACCCCGCGCGGGACAGGGTTTCACCCCATCCCTCTGAGGTCACCAGAGAGCCAGCCCGGTAATCATCGGCGGACGGCGGCCTTGGCGCTTAAGATTCATGTCCGCCAGGCAGGTCAGGGCTCCGGACGGTCGTGGCCGCTGTTCGGTTCTGTTCTTGCCCGACGCGCGATCAAGCCACTTTCGGGCTCAGGCGGTAGAATGTCGCCAGTCGAATTCATGGAGGTCGACATGAGTACATTGGCACTCTTTGGTATCCTGTCGGTCGTGCCCTGTGAGCCCTCCGGAGTGGCGATCGACTGGGAAGACAGCGACCTGGGACAGACGGCGATTGTCCGTATGAACAGTGCCCCATTTCCGCATGCCAGCCGTGCCAACGGATTCAAGAACGGTGACAAGCTCTTTCCCCGCGATCCGCACTACGTAGACAACAGGGTCGTGTTGTTTATCCCCAAGGGCTACCGACCCGAAAAACGCACCGACTTGCTGATCTACCTCCACGGCCACCTCAACAATATCCACCGGGCGATGTTCGAATCCAGGCTCCGCGAGCAGGTGGTCGCCAGCGGCCGCAACATCATCCTGGTCTTTCCCGAAGGTCCCAAGGAGGCACCCGATTCCGGGGGCGGGCGACTCGAAGAGAAAGACGGTCTCAGACACCTCGTCGAGGAGGCTCTGGACGTGCTCGCCGCTGAGAAGAAGATCCGCGGAAAAGCGTTGGGACGCGTGGCCCTGGCCGGCCATAGCGGAGCCTATCGCGCGATCGCCCTCTGCCTGGAGAAGGGCGGGCTGGAAGAACACGTTGGGCCGGTCTGCCTGCTGGATGCAAGCTACGGGCTGCTGGACAACTTCGTCGACTGGCTCGCGAGCAGACCTGACGCCCGGCTCTTCAGCGTTTTCACTGCCCATCTGGCGGACGAAAACGCATACCTGATGACGCACTTGCGCAAGCGCGACGTGCCGTACGTGTTGCTGGACGAGGAGGAGGCCTCCGAGGCCAAGCTCGCGAGAACGCGAGTCGTCTTCGTCAGGACGCAGAAGTTGAATCACAATCAGACGGTGCAGTGGCTTGAACGCTGGCTGCGTGCGAGCCCGTTGCCGCCGCGCCCGGGCGTGGTTTCATCCCATCCAGCCGAATAAGGCCGTACCGGTACGCATGTAGTGGATATAGTTGGCCGAAATGGCCAGGCCGAGCACCACGACGGCCAGGCCGCTGAGGGCTGGCACGACGCGGAGCAGGATGAGCCTGCCGCCTCTTGAGAGTTGTTGCGCCTTGTCGTCGCCGGACATCAGCCGGGTCGCGAAACGCCGGCTGGACAGGGCCAGGAAGCCGATCAGCATCAACGTCAGGGCCAGCCCCAGACTGAACACAGCCACCGCGTACAACGCTCCCACAACGACGTTCGCGCCGATTCCGAGCAGCATGATAATTGTGGCCGTCGGGCACGGAACGATTCCACCGGTGATGCCCAACATCAGAATCATGCGGTTCGTGACTCGATGGGGGGCGGCCGGAGGTGGAGACGAGGCGTATGGCACGGCCGGCGCGGCTGGGTGGCCGTGATTGTGCTGGTGGTGGTGCGCGTCTTCGTGGTCATGATAATGACCGTGAGGATGCACGTGGTCGTGGTGATGGTCATGGGTCTGCCCGACGTGGTGATCATGCGGATGAGCATGGGCATGGGGATGGGGATGAGCATGTGAATGACTGAACAGGCGGCGGAACCAGGAGCGGTTCTCCGGATGGTCGTGATGCTCGTCATGATGGTGGGTCAGACTGCCGCGGGAGGCTCGCCAGATCAGCGTCAGGCCCATGCCCGCGACCAGCAAGCCGGAGATCAGCCCGAGCCAGAGCTGGAGCTTGGGGCCAAGGGCTGGATTGGTCGCCTGGTAGAATGCCCAGATGGCCCCGAGCACCACGACCAGTGCCGTGTGCGTGATGGTCACGATGATTGCCAAAAGCACGGCATGCCAATAGGTTCCGCTCTGGCTGATCAGATAAGCGGCCACGACGGTCTTCGCGTGGCCGGGCATCAGCGCGTGGGCGGCACCCCAGGTGAACGCCAGGCCCGTGATCATCAGAAACACCATCAATCCCCAGCGTCCCTGTAGCAGGTCCATCAGCCGGTTAGCCTGCGCCTGGTACGTCGTTTGGACCCCTGCTACGGGACCGGTCAAGCCTTTCTCGTAACGGTCGGGCACCTCAGGCAGTCCCTCGGCCTCGGGACGGCTGCTGACCACCTCGGCCGGCGGCGCGTCCGGCGCGGGCACGCCAGCAGCCGCGGCGAGCCGAAAACGCACGGTTGCCGACCGTTCCTGCGGCAGGTTGGCCGGGTCGTATTGCTCGAAGAGAAACGGGTCCTTGGTCCAGAACTCCGGATGCGGCGGCACCACTTCGATTTCCGTCAGACGTTCAAGCAACACGCGCTTGAGACCGGGGCTACCCGGGTAGCTCAGATCCTCGAAGGTCAGTGTATGTAACCCGTCCTTCAACGGGTGGTCGAACCGGGCGACGTAGCGGATCAGCACGCGGTAGGTGGGCATGCCGGCAAGACCGGGCACCTCGATAATGACGCGGTTGGAGAAGGAACGCCTGCCGCTTCCAGGATCCTTGGCAGCCTCGACGGCCTGGAGAGGCAATGGCCGGCCGTCGAGCGTGACACGCAGCTTGTCTTTCTGGCGGCCTGCTTCCAGATCCAGCCAGGCTTGTTGCTCTTCCGGGGAGGCCGAGTCGTCCCTGTCGATGTCCATCTCATCCTGCTCGATACGGGAGGATGGGTTTTCGGCGATGAACAGCAGGCAATCCACCTCGACTCGATCGGGAAAGATCCACAGCACGTTGACATGCTCGACGTTGTCATTGCCGAGAGGATGGGCGAAAGCCGACGTGGCAACCATGAGAGCGACCGCGGCTGCAAACCGCCATCTGGACCATGGTGAGGGTGTTGTTCTCATCGGGATCGCTGCCGCGAAGCGGTTTGAGCGGTCTGTGGGGACGTGCTCGGCCCGGCCCGTCACCGCGTCCGGGCCTGCTGGAGCCGGCTGAGGCCATCGAGTGCCCGGCGATAATCCCCGATATCCTTCCGGTCCGACCGACCCTGAAGGGCCTGGTTGTAGATCTGGATTGCCAGATCGAGGCTCTTGTCGGCCTCGTCGCCGGTCTGGAGCGACGAAAGCAGATAGCAGACGGCGGCCGCATTGGCGTTCAGGACCCAGAGATTATCAAGAGCCGTTGATGCTTCGCGGTAGCTGTTGTAGGCCTCGCGGGCGACGGCGATGCCCTCTTTACGGGCCTTTTCGGCCTCTTCCGACGCGGCGGCGGCCTTGTACGCATGGGCCGCCTCCTCCTGAGATTCCGGGCCAACCCCCATCACCTCAGCATGCCTGAGAACCTGGGCGTGTGACAGGAGGTCGCTGACCCGCGCGGCCTGGACGTAGGCGGTTAACAAGGCAATGTCGCCCTCCAGCGTCTGGGCGGAGCCGACCAGAATGCCGCTCTTGGCGATGGTCTCCAGGCGGGGATTCTCGACACCGGGCTGCTGTTTGTTGCGGGCATCGCGGATCTGGTTGTCGGCCGCCGTGCGGGCGTTTTGTGCGGCTTGTCTGCCTTCCCCGTTCAGCAGTTCGATCGCATCCCTGGCCAACTTGTCGGCTTCCGCCGTGGCTGCTGCGGCGTCTCTGATTGCCTGGGCGGCCAGTTCCTTGAGCGCCGCCTGCCGGTTCTGCAAAGAGGCGAGCCGGTCCGAATCGTTGCTCTGCCGACGCTGGACCGCGGCGACCTGGGTGTCGATGGACGCCAGCAGGTTCTTGGTGGCATCGAGTTGCGCCTCGGCTGCCTCCAGCCTCTTTCGGACGGAGATCAGGCCTTCGGTGGGTTTCATCGGCTGGGCCGGATCCACCGATACCAGCGGGGCCTTCAGGAACTCCCGCTCATCTTCGGTATCAGGCCTGGCATTGCGGATGCCGCCGTTCTCGATCAACCCTGCCTCGCGCAGGGCCGCTCGATATTGATTCGAGGCCTTCTGATAATCGTTCGTGAACCGCTCGATCGCGTCGGGTTCCGTGGGGTCGATGCCCTTTTCTTCGAGTTGCGTCATACGGAGCTGCGCGTCACGGGCAGTCTGCCGGGCGCCGGCCAACGCTTGTTCCAGAGCAGAGACGTGGTCTCGCAGCCGGGCGACATCAGCCTCGGCGGCGGCAATCTGAGCGACCGCCTGCTCCCGCTGAGCGGCAAGTTCGCTCAGCCGTTGCTGCGGCGTCGGCGGCTTCACGACCACGGTCGGGGCCGGGGGTTCCGGACTCTCCACAATCGGTTCCTTGGTTTCCCTGTCAGCGTCCAAGGGCGCGGGCTCGGGTGTAGTAGAAGGCTCCGCTGGTGTGGCGTCCGGCTTCTGCTTGCCGAACAACAGGCCGGTGAGCCGACTCACGACGCCCGGCTTGCCTGCCGCCACGGTCTTTTTGGGTGGCTTGGCTGTCGCCTTGGCGGGTACCGCTCGAGACGCGGCCGGCGCGTCAGCCGAGGCGGGTGCCGAGACTGCCTCTCCATGGGCCACCGCCTCGATCGCGGCAATCTGGGACTGGAGCATCTGCCACTGACCGCCAGCCCGCTCGAATTGCTCTCTCGCGGCGGCGGCGTCATCCCGCCGAACTGCCGCCTTCCGGTTGAGCAGATCGGCTTGATGGTAGATCAGTACGGCCTCCAGACGCGTGGCAACAGGGTGGTCCCTGCCGCTGATGGTCCTGTCTCCGGCCTCGGCGGACATGCTGACGGCCGCTCGGACGATTCCCAGGGCCTCACTGACCTGAGCGAGGTTCTTCTCCAACTGTTCCTTCAATTCCGAATAGCTCGCCGCGGGACCTGTCATGGACGATTCACCGCTCCAGGTCCTGAACCGGGTGTTCAGCGGCTCAACCTCGCCGACCATCGAATCCAGGCGTTCCTGGAGCGTCTTGAGGCTGGCGGGCCACTGATCTTCGGCGACGGATTCAGCCATGGGCTGGGTTGATGAGGCCTGAGCGGCGTCCATGACCGCCATCACCCGTTGCCCGACGGGGTTGTAGTCGGCGAGCATTCGCTTGGCCTTCTCGACCTCGACATCGATCTGACTGTTGAGTTTTGCCTCGGGAGATTGCAGACCCTCCGTGGTGAAGTACAGGATCGCCAGTACAACAACCACGATGGCGGCGGCTACGACTGCGGCGAGGTTTGACTTGACGAGATCGCCGAGGTTGTGAAGGGCAACCTGAGCGGGGGCCATGGCCAACGGCTTGTCGTCTTCCACGTGGGGGCTCCGGTGTAGGGTCTGGGCCGGCAATGCGTCCGGGGCGGTACTCCCCGCCACCCTGCTTCGGCGCCGCGGAGGCGGGAAGGAAGCCACATCAGGTCGGGGGCTGTTCAGTCGCCCCACTACCCTCTATCTGTACCAGTTTCGGCATAGAGCGTCAACGCCCCGGACGGCTGTTCCGGTTGTCTGGGTCCCTGACAGATTCGGCGGACAAACGCGAGGGTTCCCTTTCAGAACCGCGACCGTGCTCGCCACGCCGAAGCCCGGCGAAGGCGGGAGGGAGCGGCTGGCCCCGGAATCCGGGGCCTTCCCCGCTGGCCGCTTCTCCAGAACCGCGACCCTGCTTGTCCTGCGTAGCCTACTGGCGAATCCGGGAGGAAGCGGCCCCCTCTCTTTCGGAGCCCCGACCGTACTTGTCCCGGCGTAGCCGCCAGGCGAAGCCGGAAGCGAGCGGCAGTTCGGTAGGGTGTGCTCCGCTCGCCGCCTCGCCAACAGACCAACAGACTGACAGCTCGGTAGGGCGTGCGCTGCACGCCGACCTCCGGCCGGCCGACCGCTTGTCCCAATCTTGCTGCGTCTTCGACCCCGAGGCTCAGACCCGAAGGGAGCAAGGTCGAGGGAGCCGTGTCGAGGGGCTGATTCTGATCGTATCCATCCTGCCCGCAGATCAGGTGGATTGACGCGGATGGAAAACAAGTGGGGCCGACGCCCTCGTCGGCCCTTCCTCTCGTCCGGTGTCACTGGCGGCCAGCCCGCGCAGCGCCCGATTCTCACGTAGGAAAAAAGGTGTCAGGATGATTTTTCTCTCTCATCAGCAGGAAAAAAGGTGTCAGGATGATTTTTCTCTCTCATCATGCTGTTTTCGCGGTCGTCCGCGGGGACGCAGGGTCATTCCCAGGCCGAGCCGAGCGGCGATTGTCGCCTTCCACCGGTCGGTCCCCAGGGGCATACCGGGCATAGCCGACTGCCGCACCACCGTCAATGCCCCATCATCCATCGGGCGGTTCACGTCGGCCACCCAGTTCCGGCGTCGGTCCACCCTTGACATTTCAGCGTTCGTCTTGCGGACCAGACGCGAGCATTCGCTCGCCTGAAATGTCAGGGGTCCACCGGCCAGGGTCTGAGCCGACCCCTCAGCTCTCCCTTCCCTTCCCCAGCCGCGGAGCACGAGGGCTGGCCCGGACGAGCAAGCCGCCGGTGGCACCCGCCCAGTCGGCGAAAGCCACCGACCGAAACGGGTGCTACCGCAGCGCGGGCGCCGATGCGGGTACGGTCGGCGGGCCGGCGGGCAGGCTGGACACCTTTCGGGTCGGCCCGTCCAGGACCTCGATCTTCAACTCGCCCATGTTCAGCCAGACAGAACTCACCATGTCGGCAATGCCGCTGTCTCCGGCATCGCTCAGGCTCAGGGCGATATGCGTCGGGTCGGCCACCGTCTGGCCGAGAGCCGGATCCAGGTCGATCCACCGGCCGTTGACATAGAATTGCGTCCAAAGGTGTCCTACGAAGACGCCTTCCCGACCGGCAAAATGTCCGGCATAGACAATCCCCGTGACCACCCGAGTGGGGATACCCGCGGCTCTCCCCAGTGCCGCCAGGAGCACCCCGTGTTCGGTGCAGTCGCCCTCCTTGCTGCGGGCCGTCTCGCTGGCCGTGGCGAAACCGACGTTCAGGTTCTTGTCCTCGACATAGTCGCTGACGAACCGACACAGTCTCTCGGCCAGTTGGAGGGGGTCTTTCTCAGCGCCGGCGGCCTGCCTGGCCAGGTCGGCAACGGCCGGGTCCTTGAAGTTGACCACCGATGAAGAGGTCAGGTACCTTGCCTTCTCTTCCGCCGTCAGTCTTCGAACGGGCGTACCGCCCGGTGTCCTGGAATCTGGTCCGTCGCTTTCGGGCGTGCGGCGCGTCACGACCATCTCCAGTTCCGAATTGCTGCGGCGCAGCACCCGTTGCATGTCTGTTTCAGGTATCTCGCTCAGGCGAATGCGATCAACCTTGTCCTTGAGAGAGAGACGGTAGGTGATTCGGGGTGACTGGCCGTCGATCGGCTTGCTCACGGGGATCAGCGCGTCGGTCATCAGCTCGGTGGGTTCGTTGGGTGACAGGGCGACGGACTTGCTCGCCGCCAGAATCTCGATCTTCCACTTCGCCACCATCATCTGGCTGCGAACGATGTTTCCGTCATCGGTCATCCAACTGATGGTCTCGATGTCCGACTTCTGGCCCAGCATGTTGGTAATGTGGATGGTCTGGCTGGTCTTGACGGCGCGGACCTTGCGACCGAAGAGATCGATCGTCTCCGGTTCCATGATCTCGACTGACATGGGGATCACCCGGTCCACCGAGACGCTCGGCACGTATGACGACAATTTGTACTTGTCACCGGGCTTGAGACCTCGTTTGATCTGTTCACGGTAGACGGCCCAATTCATCATGGCGCCTTCGGGCAGATTGTAGACTCTGGGACCGATTTCCTGGCCGAATTGAGCGGTGGTGACGGTCACCTTTCCGTCGGCCACGGTGCCGCGGGTGGTGATGCCGCCGGGCAAGGCGCCGAGTCGAGTGGTGTTCATGAATTGGAGGGGCTTGCCGTCAACGGTCTCCTCGCTTTGCTCGATGACCCGCACCGCCGCGCCTTGGCCGGCCCGGCTGATCTCGATGACCATGTCCGTGCGGCTGGTAATCACGTCGCTGCCGGCTTTCTGTGAGCGTTTCATGGTGATATGGGCGTGGCCACTCTTCTTGCCTTCGATTCTGACCACGTACCATTCGTCGACGAACGTGCCGGCCGGAGGGTTGTCGACGTCAATCGCGGCGACCGGCCCGGCAACAGAGGCAAGGACCAGCAGCGTGCGCAGCATTCGCCAGGTATTCATCTGGACTCCTCGGCAGAGACCCCGTGGGCCGCGGGCGACTCCCAGTTGCCTCCCCGGCCCGATGGGTCGAGTGTATATCCCAGCGCTGCCTATCGCAACGCCGGGCAATGGCGACCGGTGAATGGCGAATGGAAGATGAGGCATGACTTGTCGTTGTCCGTCAGGGTCGCTGCGGGTGCTGCTGCGGTGCAAACCGAGACAATCGACAAACCGTCGGCCCTTGAGGCGAAAACAGACGTCTCTTGCCGGATCTTGTTCAACCGGGGCGCGTGCAAGAGCGGCACCCGGCAGTCTGACGCCACGGAGCAGGCAAAGCTCGGGCGCCGGGCCAGCGAGGCGTCTCGCCGATCGGTCCTCCTGGTGCATATAAGTCCATGTGGCGACACTTTTGCCGCTGCGAGGCTGGACATGCTCGGCGTCCGTCGATATGATGAAATACTCAGTCGGCGTAAAACGCCGTAAGCACCGCTAGCTCAATTGGATAGAGCATCGGTCTACGGAACCGAAGGTTTCAGGTTCGAATCCTGAGCGGTGTAGTTCAGCCCCGTCTGTGCCAGCAGTTTCAAGCGCTTGTCTGAAGGTGTCTAACTTCTCTGTCTTAACGGTGTTACGATCATCGGTTGCGCTTCGGATTTCGGTGGTTCGGGTGTGAGACGAACTGTCGGCACTTGCCGACTGTGCTCCACTATTGCGTGGCGTCGAATAAACCGGAGAACAAACTGACCCACCGATTGCCCCTTGACCACCAT
>JAUCQB010000121.1 GCA_030372985.1 Phycisphaerae bacterium | reverse complement strand
GCTGTGGCGGCTCAAGAGTGCAGAACAGCAATCCGAAGTTCAAATCGATTACGCCCATTGTCTGCTCTAAGCTCTGTGTCGAACGCAGCTTGAGACCACATGCCTCAAGCTCAGCCGGACACTACTGGCCCAGGACCTCTCGCAAACGTCAAGCACATCGTTCACGCCGTGTCGATTACCGCCTGGTACGAATCGAGCCCAGACCTGATCCGGACAACTGTCGAGAACGCACTGACGGAAGCGGCAAGGCTATCGGCCATCACAGTTGCATTGGCTGGCTTGGCGATGGGATACGGCCGGCTTCCCGCTGTAGCCTTCGCCGAGGGCGTGAAGCCGGCGATTGCGCACGACTACCCGCCGATCGAAGAAGTCCGCATCGTCGTCCGCCGCGAGACCGACGCCGCGATTGTCCGCGCGACGCTGGAGTTGTCTCGATAGCAATCTCCGTGAGCGGCGCTCGGCGGACATCGGCCTGCCCCTGCCTTGACTCATCCTTCATCCCTCCTCCTTCATCCTTATGTCTGCTCTCAGCCCCCGTCCCTCGACCCCCGTCCTAGTCTTGTTGACCTTCTCGCCGGTTTTCGGGTAGCCTGCAGGGTATGGAATCCACTGCAACCATTGCGCCGCCGCATGTCAGGCTCGTCGACCGGACTCGTGTTGCCCTTGCCTGCGGGGTGGCCATTTTGATGATGTACGGGGTCGGTTGGAACGTGGCTCAGCCTCCCGACGCGCTGCTCGGTCTGACTTTCACCGCCAGTGGGCGGTCCTCATATTTGCACGTCTGGCTGATGATGCTGGTCCTGGGGGCGGTGACCGCGGCCATCGCCACCGCCGTCGCCGGGAAACGGCTGCCGGAGGCAGGTCTGTTCGCCACCGGCGTGGGGGCGGCCGCCATGGCCCTGCGCGGTGGTTCCATGCAGTCGATCCTGGCCTATGGTGCTTCGCCCGCGACCGCGTCCCGCAGAGAACTGATGTGGATGATGGGGCAGGACTGTCTCCTCTGGGCAGCGGTCATGGCCGTTGCCTGGGTCTCGTCGACCCTGGCCAGGAAATGGCTCTGGCCGGACGGCAAAACCGCGGTCAGCCCCTCTGCCCCTAAAGCAGTCACGCCACAGCTTGGGGCCGGGGCCCTTGCCTCCACCGTGGTGGTGGCCCTGATCGTCATCTGGCTCACCATCGCCCGTAATCCGGTGGCTGAGATTGCCCGTGGGCAGGTCATTGCCTCGGTAGCGGCGGGTTTCTTTCTCGGTGCGATGGCCGGACGCACCGTCACCGGCATAGACAATGTCCGCTGGTATCTGCCCGCCGTCGCGATTGTAGGGCTGACGGCCTATCTTGTCGGCTACCTGGAGGCCGACCTGAGCTGGGCAAGCTCCAGTTGGTACAGGCCTTATGCGGCACTGGCGACGACCCCGCCCCACGACCTGGTCCGTCCGCTGCCCGTCGAGTACATGGCGGTCGGCGTCGCCGCGATCCTGGGCGGCTTCTGGTGCAGCGACAAGGCCGATCAGACCGTGGAGGAAGGGGCACGGTGATGCTCTCGCCGTTCAGGGGTCGGTTCGAAAGCTGGATTGTGATTCGGGCCCGCATGCTGCGGGAGACGGAGGTGTTCATCGAGGAGGCCCTCCGTCGCCCCGAGCAGCAGATCCGGATTCCCGCGCTCAAGGTCGGCTCGGGCACATTCAGTCGCACGTTTGCCCAGATGTTCTGGTCCCAGGTCCTGGGGGCGTCGTAGGAGGATCTGGGGGACATCGGCGCAGGAAGAGACGAGCAAGGAGCAGGGACGTTGGATTCGCTCCTGCAAGTGGTCAACAAGTACTGGGGTTATTCATCACTCCGTCCGTTGCAGCACGAGGCGATGACTGCGGCCGTCGATGGCCGCGACTCTCTTGTGGTTCTGCCGACCGGCGGCGGCAAATCGCTGTGCTACCAGGCTCCCGCCCTGCTGAGCGACAAACTCACCGTGGTGGTTTCGCCGCTCATCGCGCTGATGAAGGATCAGGTGGACCGGCTCATCCAGCGCGGCATCTCGTCGGCGTTCTTCAACAGCAGCCTGGACGCGGCCGACCGACGACGGGTCACAGCAGGAATTCCCCGCCGCGAATACAAGTTGCTGTTCGTGGCTCCCGAGCGGTTCGCTGATTCCTTGTTCGTGGACATGCTCGGCCATGTCGGCGTGGGGTCGTTCGCGATCGATGAGGCCCATTGCATCAGCCACTGGGGCCACGATTTTCGCGCCGATTACCGCCGGCTCGGACAGCTCAAGGTCCGGTTTCCGAATGCCGCGGTACACGGCTTCACTGCCACGGCCACGCCGACGGTTCGAGACGACATCATCGCTCAACTTGGGCTGCGGCAGCCGGTGATGTTGGTCGGCGATTTCTTCCGGCCTAATCTTCGTTACCGCGTGGTCCGTCGGACGAGCGCCGTGGCGAACGTATTGAGCGTCATCAGGCAGCATCGCGGACACATCGGAATCGTCTACTGTATTCGTCGGGACGATGTTGACAGACTCACCTCACAGCTTCAGCTCGCCGGCGTGCGGGCGATCGGATATCACGCGGGGATGAGCGACGACGTCAGAACGCAAGCCCAGGATGATTTTTCGACCGGCAAGGCGGACGTCGTCGTGGCCACGGTGGCGTTCGGCATGGGCATCGATCGGGCCGACATCCGCTACGTCGTCCACGCGGCCATGCCCAAGTCGATCGAGCATTATCAGCAGGAAACCGGTCGTGCCGGTCGCGACGGTCTGCCCGCCGACTGCGTCTTGTTCTATACCGGCGGCGACTTCCATACGTGGCAACGCATTATTCGTAAGAACGAATCGACCGACCTCGAGAACAAGCTCCGCATGCTCTCGGAGATGTACGATTTCTGCACCGGCATGAGCTGCCGGCACCGGCGGCTGGTCAGCTACTTCGGCCAGCAGTGGGATCGTGCCGCCTGCGATGCCTGCGACATCTGTACGGGAACCTTCGAGCATAGCCCGGATTCGACCGTGACCGCCCAGAAGATCCTCTCCTGCATCGTGCGGACCGGCGAGCGATATGGAGCCGCATATGTCGCTGACGTCCTGATGGGGACCCCAACCGACAGAATCGTGGACCGCGGACACGACAAACTGAGCACGTTCGGCCTGATCACCGATTGGCCCAAGGGCGTGCTCATCATGTGGATGCACCAACTGGCCGACCAGGGCTTCCTGCGGATCGAGGGCGAGTACCGCGTTTTCAAGATGACGCCGGAGGGTTGGCGGGTGCTCAGTTCGCAGGCCGAGGCCCGGCTTTCCGATCCGGGTCGACGCGATGGCCGTCAGCGGCGAGAACGAAGGACAGATGGCGCGGGCCGTCCAAAGCGGGCACCCGCACGAACAACGGGCCTGCCGCCATTGTCCGGCAAGGGTGAGCCGCTCGATGCCGCGGCCAAGGTGCTCCTCGGCAGGCTCCGGGACCTTCGCCGGCGGATCGCCGACGAACTGAACGTTCCCGCGTTCATGGTCTTCAGCGACAAGACGCTCCGCGAAATGGCCCGTCGCCAGCCACGGTCTCCGGATGAGTTCCTTGATATCAAAGGGGTGGGGGCCATCAAAAGTCGGCAGTTCGGCGAACGCTTCCTGGAAGCCATCCAAGCGCATCTTCGGAAGTGAACGCGCTTCCGACGACCGATCAGACGGTTTTCCCTCTCCACCTCCGACGGTCGGAAGTTTTCCGGTCCCGTGGAACAGGGGGGCACCGCCGCCAGGGTGTCCCCTCGGCTGGAGGCATCCTTTCGGCCTCGCTGGCTCGGGCCGAGGCGCTCCGGAAGATTGCATTCGACAGGCCCGCGGGCTCGGCCTTTCGGGATCGAATCGTTCAACCGCCCTGGCAAGGACGCCGGAGAAGTCGGGTTTCTCAATCTGTGCGTCACAGATCGGTTCCATGGAAGGCCAGCAGACTCGCTTTTCCGCTCCCAACCCCCCTGCTGAGGATGCCACGTCTGTGAGTTGCGAAGCCCAAAAAGCCTTGCCAGGAATGACACCAAGGGGTAGACTAATCAGCGTCGGGGCGGACTGGGCACAACAAGTGAGTTGATATCCACCTCACGAATGGCCGTTCAGGGACGCTCCGCCGCGTGTGGATTGGGCGCGCTGCCGGTCCCGTCAGGGGACATCCGCATCGCGAGACTCGTGGGGGTGTCGAGCAGCGCACAAGACCTGATTGCCAGGAAACTTGAGGCAGGGTGGCGTCATGAACGTTGTGCTGGTAATGTTCAAAGACGACGGCACGAGCAAGGAGTTTCCCCTCTCGCCGGGCAAAACTCTCGTGGGGCGCAGCGAAGAGTGCGATTTGCGCATCCCGCTTCCGGAAATCTCGCGAAAACACTCGATTCTGATGGTAACCAACAACACCGTGGCGGTGCGGGATCTCGGCAGCGCCAACGGCACCTACGTCAACAACAAGCGGGTCACCGAACAGGAGCTTGCGGCGGGCGATCACCTGGTTGTCGGCCCCGTCGTCTTCACTGTAAGGGTGAACGGTGAACCCAGAGACATCAAACCGGTTCACACCCGTCTCGAAACGCGAAGCCCGGCAGTTGTGAAAAAACCCGCCACCCCCAAGCCGGCCACTGCCGGCGCTGCCACGAAGGGCGAAGAAGATCCCATCAGTGCCCTTGAGGCGCTGGCCGGCACGGATGACACGGCCGAGATGGATCTGGAAGGATCCTCCATCTTCGGCGAAGAATAGCCCTTTCCAGTCCGGTTCTCGGGAATGTAAGTTCATTATGAATAATGACTTGTGGCGCAGACCTCGCGCAGCCTCATCGTCTCGTGGCGATCTGCGCACCTTTGGTGTCCCGCCACGCTGCACAGTATAAAGGGTGATGGGATTTCAGAGCCTGGAGTACCGCAATGGATGTCAGCCTGAACTACCCTCACATTGACGCCACACCCGGCAAGGCCCCTTGCCTTGGGCGGTTGCCTCGAATTCGTGTTGCGCAGATTGCCATGGATTACCTGGCCCACGGATGGTCGGCCGAGGAGATGTGCCGCCAGCATCCCGCCCTTACGCCCGCCGAGGTCCATGCTGCCATGGCGTATTATTTTGACCACCAAGCGGAAATCGACCGCGAAATCAGGGAAGAACAGGCACAACTCGCGCAAGATTCGCAGGGCCGTCCAAAGTCCGACCTCCTGGCACGCATGCGAGCCATGGGGCGCCTGTAAATGGCCACGCGGCTGTACATGGATGTGCATGTCCCACAGTCCATCAGCGATCAACTGCGCCGCCGAGGCGCAGACGTGATCACCGCGATTGAGGATGGCCTTCAAGCGGCTCCGGACGATGAACTGCTCGAGCGAGCCCGTCAACTCGGTCGCGTGATCTTCACCCAGGATATCCGCTTCATGGTTCTGGTGCAGACGTGGCAACGGCAACACCGATCTTTTGCCGCCTGCTCTTTGGCCACCAACTCGGCGGCACGATCGGCCAGTACGTTCGCGATCTCGAACTGATTGTCACGGCCTCGGAGCAAGAGGAATGGATGGACGTTGTGGAGAGGCTGCCCCTCCAAGAATGAGCGATTGTCCGGACTCGCTCGGCAAGCAGCCGAGTACAGAGGACTTGGACCACCGTGCCCCGGAACCTATTGTATATCGAGCCACGCTCGTGAGAACGCCACGACCTTGAGCCGGTTGAGTCCGCCGACCTTCGAGTCTCCGGCACAGTAGGACAGGATCAGCCGGTCCTTGATGAAGCTCATCGACGTATAGCAGTACCAGCCGTTCGGGTCTCCCTCGATCACCCGGCTGGGCTGCCAGGTCTTGCCTTCGTCGCGACTGACGGCGAGGCACAGTGGCGTGCGCTTGCCGGCCGGGAAGACGTGACGGCCGGAATGGTCGTTCCAGACGCAAACCAGGTCGCCGGTCCACGGATTGCGCTCGATGGTGGCGGGGCTCAGCGGAGAGGCCAGTTTGCCGGGCACCGGCTTGCTCCAGTGCTCGCCCTTGTCGTCGGAGATCGACTCGTACTGCGTCCCGCGGTCGGTGCGTATCCACATCAGCAGGCGGCCGTCCTTGAGCTCCACCACGCCCGGTTCCTGCAGGGTGACTGACGGGTCGGGCTGAACCCCCTGCCCGCTCTTGTCTCCCCGCCAGGTACGCCCGTCGTCGTCCGACAGAAATGCCCGCATCACCCCCCTCGGGGAGAAAGACTTCTCGTCGCGGTCCGAAGACGGGTGCAGCGCCGCCGGCACCACCAGCCTGCCGGTGGAGAGCCGAACCACGCGGGCGTTGTTGACCACGTGATACCCGTCATCGACGGTCACCCTTACCGGCTCGCTCAGCGTTTGCAGCTCATCGTGCGAACGCCGCACCATCATCGGCATGTCATCCAGCGCGTTTTTGCGCAGATAGAACAGGAGGATCTCCCCACTCGGCAGCCGCAGCAGACTGACCGACATCACGTTCATCCTGCCTTCGCCGGAAACCAGCACGCGGTCATCAGACCATGTCTTTCCAGCATCGGCCGATGTGCGCATGACGATCTCGGCGGCCGCGTGGTCGTCGGATGCGCCGCTGAAACGTGAATAAACCAGGCACAATCGGCCGTCCTTCAGCTCGATCACATCGCCTTCGGAATGCCGCGGATGCTCCTTGGTCGGTTCGATGATCAGGAGCGTCCTGAAGCCGGGGTCCGGCTGCGCCGTAGCGACGGTGCTGGCAAACAACATCACGAATAATGCCGCACAATGTGCTTTCATCATCCGGTCCTTGAGAAGGGGCCGCAAACTCCGGCCGCTGCGGGGCCGGAACCGCTCCATTGTACTGTTGAGCGCCGGCCCGAGACAGAAAGCCGTCCTGCCCCTTTTTTGACCGCCGGCCGCGAGAGGCCTTACAATCCGCACCGGTTGCGTGATGGCACGCTGATGATCGATTGCCGCATGTTCAGAAAAGAGGTTCGAGGTAATGAGATACAAAGCTGTTGTCGTGTTGTTGCTCCTGGCCGCGCCGGCCACCGCACAAGTCCGCAAGGAAATCCGCTTTCCCGATCCGCCGGGATACCAGGTCCTCAAGTGCGACTTTCACATGCACACCGTTTTCTCCGACGGCCTGGTCTGGCCGACGGTGCGTGTGGACGAGGCCTGGCGCGAGGGATTGGACGCCATCGCGATCACCGACCACGTCGAATACCGGCCGCACAAGGAGGAAGTGATCGGCAACCACAACCGGCCCTATGAACTGGCCGAAGGGCTGGCACGGCACCGGAATATCCTGCTGGTCCGCGGTGCGGAGATCACGCGCGACACGCCGCCGGGGCATTTCAACGTGTTTTTCACACAGGACAACCAGCCGCTGGACGTCAAGGATTTTTACGAGGTCTTCGACCGCGCGACCGCCCAGAAAGCCTTCATCATGTGGAACCATCCCGGCTGGCAGGGGCCGGAGCGCGGCCGCTGGGGCGAGGAACAGACTCGCCTGCTGGAAAAACGTCAACTCCACGCGATCGAGATCTGCAACGGCGATGAATACTACGCAGAAGCCCATCGGATGGCGACGGACCGCGGCTTGCCGATGATGGGCAGCTCGGACATCCACGAGCCCGCCCCGACGGACGGACAAGAAGCCGCCGGGCACCGCACGATGACCCTCGTGCTGGCCAAGGACAAGAGCCTGCCCGCCCTGCGCGAGGCCCTCGATGCCGGCCGGACCATTGTGTGGTACCGCAATCTGCTCATCGGCCGTGCGCCGCAGCTGAAAGCCGTCTTCGACGCTTGCGTCCGTGTCGAATCGCTGCACCCGCCACAGGCCAAAACCTCCTACGTGAAACTGACGAATCAATGCGACAACGACATCGAGTTGGAGCGGAGCGAGCCCGGTCAACCCCGCAAGATTACGATACCGGCCCACGTGTCAGTGATGGTCAGGCTGTCCGGGCCGGATGGGCAGGCAGCCGAGAGGGTGGCCTACAAGGTGTTGAACTTCCTGACGGGTGTCGACCAGCCGCTGACGGTGGAAATCGCGATCCCCAGGCCCGCCTCGCAGCCCGCCGCCGCGGCGGCCGCGGCCGGTTGAGCCGGAGGACAAGTGCGGTTGACGACACAGACCTCTTTCCCTGGAGAATCAGACCGGAAGGGTCAACACCATGCAGCACATACTCATGATTCTCATGCTGACGGCCGGGACAACCCTGGGACAGGCCGACTCCTGGCAACAGGCCGAAGAGAACGCCCGGCTCAGCCAGAAGGTGGTGAGGTTCTCGAATCGTTACACCTTCGGCTGGCTGACCTACGCCGACCCGGCCAGCGGGCTGTTTCCACGCAACATCACCCGCGACTTCTGGTGGAATGCTCAGGACTGCGCTGCGGACAACTACCCGTTCATGGTCCTGACGGCGTTCATGACCGACAATTACTACCTCAAGCGGGACGTTCGCCACATCCTGCAGCAGGAGCAGAAGCTGTGCAACCGGCTGGACTCGCTGCCGGATGATTTCCTCTTCGCCACGCAGGCGTTCCGCCACGAGCAGCCCGATCTCGACCGCATCATTTTCGGCGCCGCCGAGTACTGCAAGGACGGGCTGATTCCGATCACCGAGTGGCTCGGCCCGAGCGAGTGGCTCGATCGGATGCAGCAAATGATCGCCGACATCTGGAAACACGCGAAACACGACTCGCCGGCCGGGAAGATCCCTTCCACGAACGTGGAGGTCAACGGCGACCTGCTGCAAACCATGGGGCGGCTGTATTGGATGACCGGCGATGACCAGTACAAGGAATGGTGCTTCCGACTTGCAGACCACTACCTGCTCCACGACAGCTTGATCAAGAAGGACAGCCTCCGGCTGCGCGATCACGGCTGCGAGATTCTCGGCGGCCTCTCGGAGGCCTACCTGATCGCGGCCCGCAAGGACCCTGACCGTCGGCAACGGTACAAGCCGGAGATGTACGCCGTTCTGGACAACATCCTGAAATACGGCGTCAACGAGGACGGCTTCATGTACAACGTCTACAACCCGAGCACGGGCGAGGTCGTCAATAAGGACCTCAGCGACGGGTGGGGCTATGTCTACAACGCGTTTCTGACGGTCTCGATGGTTGACGGCGAGAGCCGCTATCAAGACGCCGTCGTGAAAGCGTTGTCGAATCTGCACAAGTACATGATCTATCCGTGGGAGAAGGGCAGCGCCGACGACCTGGCCGACCCGCTCGAAAGTGCGATCAACCTGATCGCCAGAATCCCCGCTGACGCGGCGGTCAAGTGGATCGACACGCGGATCAACACGCTCTTTGAGCGGCAGCGCGACGACGGCATCGCCGAAGGCTGGCACGGCGACGGGAACCTTACCCGTACGTGTCTGATGTACGCCTTGTGGAAGACACAGGGCATCACAGTTGCACCCTGGCGCGAGGACATACAACTCGGAGCGGTCCGCGAAGCCGACGGTTCGATCCGCATCTGGCTTAAAACCGGCTCGCCCTGGAAAGGGCATCTGCGGTTCGACCGGCCGCGGCACAAGGACTACTTCAAAATGCCGCTGGACTATCCCCGGATCAACCAGTGGCCCGAGTGGTTCACGGTCAACTCGTCGGGCCGGTACAGAGTGACGCGCGAAGGTGCTGCCGCGGAAACGGTCAGCGGAAAGGACCTGCTGAACTACCCGGTGACACGCGATGCCGACAAGCCGATCAAGCTGATCGTGACGCCGCAACCGGAGGTGAATTACGACGAGGCCAAGGTCGGCAAATACACCTTGCCCGACCCGCTGATCATGCGGAACGGCAAAAAGGTGACCGATGCGACGATGTGGAAGAACGAGCGGCGGCCTGAAATCCTCGATCTGTTCCGCACGCACGTTTACGGCCGGTCGCCGGGCAAGCCGAAAGAGATGACGTTCAAGGTTTTCGACAACGAAGCGAAGGCTCTCGACGGCACGGCAACCCGCAAGCAGGTGACCGTTTATTTCACCGGCAAGCAGGATGGCCCCTCGATGGACATCCTGATGTATCTCCCGAACGCGGCACCCAAACCGGCCCCTATGTTCCTCCTCCTGAACTTCTCGGGTAATCAGGGTACTCACTCGGACCCGGCGATCCGACTCACGACCAGTTGGGCAGCGGACCACAGACCCGGTGTCGTCAACAACCGGGTGACCGAGGCCTCGCGAGCGGACCAGGGATCACGATCTCCGGTCGAGAAGATGATCAAAAGAGGGTACGGCCTGGCCACGATCTACTATGGGGACATCGACCCTGACTTTCACGACGGGTTCAAGAACGGCGTGCATGCGGCGGTCGATCCACCTGAAGGACGCAGGCCGGACTCATGGGGAGCCATCGGCGCCTGGGCTTGGGGCCTGAGCCGGGCGATGGATTACCTGGAGACCGATCGTGATGTCGATGCGAAACGTGTATCGGTGCTCGGCCACTCACGGCTTGGCAAGACCGCGCTGTGGGCCGGCGCACAAGATGAGCGGTTTGCGATTGTCATTTCGAACAACTCGGGTTGCGGTGGTGCGGCCATCGAACGACGATGGTTCGGTGAGACGGTCGAGATGATCAACAATCGCTTCCCGCACTGGTTTTGCGAGAACTACAGGAAGTACAACGCGCGCGAGGCCGAGTTGCCCGTCGATACGCACATGCTCATCGCATTGATGGCCCCGCGACCGGTTTACGTGGCCAGTGCCTTCGAAGACCGCTGGGCCGATCCCAAAGGCGAATTCCTCGGTGCCAAGGGCGCCGACCCCGTGTATCGATTGCTGGGCTTGGAGGGCCTGCCTGCAGAAGAGATGCCGCCGGTGGACCATCCGGTGATGGGAACCATCGGCTATCACGTCCGCACGGGCAAGCACGACCTGACCGAATACGACTGGCAGCGGTACATGGATTTCGCTGACAAGCACCTGAAGTAGGGCACGGTCGGAGCAAAGGTAGGGCATGGTCGGAGCCGCCGAAGGCGGCGCAGACCTGCCGATCCCCCTGAGAACCCAGCGGCCAACGAAACGGCAGGTCTCGGTCGCCTTGGCGACCTCGACGCTGCCCTACCTCCTGGATCTTCCGCTATTCACTCACTCCCGGAGCACCTTCCGTAACACGGGTTCGAGAGCCTCCGCGAATCGCAAGAAGCCGAGATCCGTCAGGTGTGAGCCATCGACAGAACCCTCGCCGTCGGTGCCGGTCAGGTTCTGATTGGCCACGTAAGTGAGGTTGCCGACGCCGCCTGCCTTGAGGTTCTCATATGCCTTTCGCAGGGCCGCGTTCTTGTCTGCGACCGCCTGCCGTTGCTTGGTCAGGAACGCCTCGCCCTGGTACGGCACGCTCTCGACCAGCACGATCGGTGTCTGCGGCCTGGCCTTGCGAAGGGCTTTCACGAATGATTCCAGGCGTTCCTCAACCATTGGTGTGGTCATATTCGGCAGGGTATCGAGAACGTAGACCGACGCGTCGATCTCGCCCAGCAGCACGGCCAGTTCCGGGTCCATCCGCCCGTTGCCCGAGAAGCCGAGGTTGATCACCGGACGGCCCAGCCATCTCCCCAGGATAGCGGTGTAGACCATGCCCGGCCGTGAGGCGCATCCGCCCTGGGTAATCGAGGTTCCGTAGAAACACATCGGTCGGTCAAACCCGGCTGGGCGTGGACGGGGTTGAGCCAGAGCGGCCTTGGGAGCCACGCCGATCTCCAGCGACTTGATGCCGTTATACAGCGGCAGGTACAGCATGTACTCGTGTGCCCCGGCCGGAATGTCCGCGGCCAGCACGACCTCATTCGTCGGCGCGCTCCGCGCCCGCCCCACGGCAACCCATCGCCACCGGCCGCCGTCTCTCACGTAGAGGTCCAGGCCACTCACTCCGGTGGCCGGCATGTGATCCATCGCCATGTTCTTCGACGTCGTCGTCCAGCGGGCGGCGACCCGATCCGAATCGGTCACGAAACGGGCGCACAATCCGGCGGAGTTTTTGCTCAGTCCCCAGACCTCTTTGCGCACCAGATCTTTCGCCTTGGCCGGCAACCGATCATAGAAATCCTCGGTGTCCGTCCAGCCCCGGCCTTCGACGGTCAGCAGCGTCGCGTCATACCACAGCAGATCGGTTTTAGAGTCCTGAACGCCTCTGGCCGCGTCGAGCCTCGTCAGCCCCTTGAGGTCCAGAGCCTCCCGGACCTGGGGTTGTTGACAACCGATCGCCAGCAGCATGAGAACCGCGACCGCGGGATAAGCCGCTCTCGGGACAAGCCAAGTACACTTCATCAGGTTGCCTCCTCGTAGTAAAACCGCACTGCCCGACAGTGTGCCATTTCCCTGGCGGGACGGTGACCATGCCCGTCGTTCAAAAGCGGCGAGCCCATTGAGGCCCGGTCATTCCGTTGCCTCCGGCCCGGGTGTCAGAGCCGACTTGCCGGCTTTCTTCCTGGCCTCCGCTACCAGTCGGCTCAGTGTGCGATGGAACAATTTGTCGCCGGATTGTTGCCCATCAATCACAAACGAGAAGGTCCGGCCGTCATCGAGGTCAAGCACGAACTGTCCCTCGCCGAGCCAATTCTCGGCAGGCGTAAAATCAATGTTCGCGATGTCGGCCAACTGGCATTCCCGGATCTGAGTTCCCTTGCCGTAGATGACCAGCCGGCCGTCGGTCAACAGAACGCCGCCGTCCTTGATTGAAAACATGCCGGTCGGATGGAACATCTCGATCGTCTCGCCGTCCTTGAGGGCACCGACCGCTTGGAGGGTATTGCGCTGTTTGGCGGTGACTTCCGGACCGGATACCGGAATATTGTTCGGTGACAGAGCGACCAGAAGCCAGAAGGCGACGCCAACAACCAGGCCAATGATGCTCAGAACGATGCCGGCGATGGCCAGGCTTCTGCCGGTCGCCTCGCCGCGCTTGATGGACGGCAAAGCCGCCAGCCCGAGCACCAGGCCGATGATGCCGAAAAGCATCGTGCAGCACGTCAGCAACCCGCCGATACCGAATACAAGAGAGGCGATCGCAAGCCCCGACGTCTTGGGCGGGGGCGATGCGCCCGGAAGCGGGGAATAAGCTGATGGTCCAATACCGCTCGGGTAGTCAGGGAATTGGCTCATGGCGAATACGTCTACCCGAAGCCGGATGTTTGGGCAAGATCTGGTCTCGGGTCAGGGCTTGCGGTCCGCTGCGACGATGAGCCTCCTCTCGCGCCGTCGGCCTCGCAGCAGAACCGAGCCAATGCCCAGCAGCACGGCGGTCGCCGGCTCGGGAACAAAGTCGGCCGACAGGCTCATCGCCACCACCGGCTCGCTCAGGATCTGGTTTCCCGGCAAACGGTTGAGGCCCAGGAGCAGTCGGACCGAGCCATCGCCCAATACCGTGGCTTCAGCGTCGACGAATGCCAACGGCTGAGCCGAGGCGATGTTGCCCAGCCAGACGTGCTTGTGGACGCTGCCATCCCCCGGGATCACGTCAAACATGAGACTGAAACCGGCGGTGTTGAAATGGAAATCCTGCATGACTGCCCCTTGACGCACGGACCCGTCGCCGAAGGCCTCGATGAGAATGTCGATGTTCAGGCTCTCGCCAACGGCATCACCGACGGAGAAGTTGAGCGAGGCAAGCGGTCCGATCCCCGCGCCGGCGCCATTGTCGCCGCCCAGCAGGGCAGCGGGCATGACCGAGCCGTCGCCGAGCACATTCTCGAGACCGACCTTGATCTGTGAACGTTGAACGGCAGGAAGCAGCAAGCCTTCACGTAAGCCAAACTCCACGCGCCCGCTCGAAGGATACGGAGGGCCGGACGCTGCTTCGAACAGCGTGTTCCATTCCATTGCCGCCGCCGACGCTGAGGCGACCGGCACCCACGAAGCCGCGAGGCACAACAATCCCGTCATCACATCGTTCCGCATGGTCTTCTCCCTGATCATATACCTGAAAAACGCCGGGACACCGCCACCGCGGCAGGTATCCATCGTACCCAATTAAGCTTCTTTTCGACTCCGGTTGTGTGCGAGGACCGGGCCCGCCACGACGAGCAGAAGCAGCGTCGCGGGCTCTGGAATGAACTGCACGCGCTGTAAGTCAACACCACCGATGTTGAGGATGTTCCAGTAGAAGTACTGCGGCACCGATCCAAGGCTCGGGACGTGCAGCATAGCCTGGAAGTCGCCGCCGGCTAAGTGTGTGAACGAATAACCATACAGGTCGCCGCCGACGGCGATTTCCGCCAGTGCGACCTGCACGCCAATCTCGGTACCGGAAAAATCGAGCAGAATCTGCGCCGTCTCACCGGCAGGGGCGGCGCCGGCAAAGCGGATGTAGCCGGAATCGCCCAGAACGGAGATGATATCCCCAGCCGTCGCCGGCGTCCCCACGCCATAACCGTTGGCCGCCGCCGCGCCGAGGACGGGTGCGATGTCGCTCAACCGCGCAGTCCCGCCGACCCGTGCAACCACCGCGGCCGACGTGCCGTCCAGGAAGGCGGCACTGAAAGCGAGCTGCGACGCCGCGTTGAAGCTGCTGCTCCGCCCGTCCTGCCCGCCGGATCCGGCGAGCAATTGGAGCCCGCTGATCGTTCGGTCATCGCCCGGACCAAGTCTTAACGGCTGGCCTTCCCGTGCTATCGGCACCAGTCGATCGAATGGATCGACTGCCCAGATACCTGAGTCATTGGAGGCATCGATGCCATTGCCCGCCAGAGAAGCCGAAAACGCGGTTTGACCGTGGAAGTTGGCGGTCGGCGCGCCCAAGGTGAAGAAGCCGGCACTGGTATCAGGGGCCGCGTCACCTTGGCGGGCCACTTGGGTGAACGCGCCGGCAGGATTGGCCCAGATGCCATCGTCGTTGTCCGTGGTGACGCCGTCGCCTCGCAGCTTGACCTGGGCCACGACCGCGCCCGACCCGCCGATGAACGGCCGGTCTCCGAAATCATCGAAGACCACGCCGGGCGATGTGCCGGCCGCGGTGCCGCCTTCGCGGGCAATCAGGCTCAGGCTGCCGGGCTGGCCGGCGTAGAGGGCGCGCTCGTTGTCGCCGTTCACCGGTATTCCGGCAAGCGTGTTGGCGAAGGCAATGGCGCCCGATGCGTTGATGGCCGGTTCTCCGAAACGGTCCCCGAAGGCGACGAACGATCCGGTCCCCGGAGCAGCAGTGCCTTCACGCACCGCGACGCCCGAACTGCCGCCGCTGCGCAGCCAGATGCCGGCATCGTTGTTGATGGTGACACCGGGGCCCTCCACGCGAGCCGCGTACGCAATCTGCCCGCTGGGATTGATGGCGGGCAACAGTGCGTTGCGAAACTCGACCCCGGCCGCGAAGCCCGGAACCTGCTGACCCGGAACGGCGACCGCGGAGATGACGCCGGGGGCTCCGGCCCAGATGCCGAACTGGCTGCCGGGCAGGTTCGGGTCGTCATAGATGCCGGTGAAGGCGACCTGCCCCGTGTTGCTGTAAACAGGGAACGCTCCGGTTGACACGCTGAATGCAGGATTGACGCCGGGCAGCGGATCGCCGTTGCGATACGCAAGCTGGATGGAGCCCGGCAGGCCGGCCCAGGTGCCGTATCCGTTGCCGGCGTTGACACCGCTGCCTCTGAGGTGTGCGAAGAACTCGACCTGCCCAACGTTGTTGAGCGACGGAAACTGAAACTGCGCGAACCTGGTATCACCCAGGGCCCCTGGGGCCGACGCATCCTCCCGTGCAGCCAGGCCGAGCGAGCTTGCCGCCCCAGCCCAGAGGCCGGTGTCGTTGTCCGCCGTGACGCCGGGGCCCTGGAGGCCGCCGACGAAGGCAGTCGCGCCCAGGTTGTTGATGACGACGCTGTTGAAACCCTTGAAAGTGACGCCGCCCTGCATGCCAGGAGCGGGGTCTCCGTCGCGTACGATGACGTGCCCCGGCATCTGGGCAAGCCCAACGGAAGGTTCAGTGAGAAACATGGAGACGGCGAGTGCCGTCGAACCCAAACATCGGATGTAACTCATTGTGTCTCATCCACCTCGTACCAGACTTTTACCATATATAACTGTCGGGCTTTGCTGCCTGAGCATGCGCGGATCATAGCGCCCTGCCCTCGTCGCGGCATTCCATCTGGCATTCTCTGTTTCTCTTTGGCTAATTTGTGTCACCTCGAGCACTTTTCGGAGCAGTCGCCCTTGGCAGGGTCGCAAGGTTCCGGTGACGATTCGTGGGACATACGCTTGATCCGATCACGATCGCGCCCGCATCCGAGACAACAACATCGTCAGTCTGTTGGTCTATTGGGCCGATGGTCTGTTGGGCCGTTCGCCCGGCAGAGAGACGTCGTGCAGAGCACGACCTACCGGGCTACGCGGGGAACGTCACTGACGAGATGTGCAGACGCGTCAACCGAGTGCAGGCTGGCCGCATCAATCAATCCCAGCCTCCCAGCCGCAGCGCCCGGCGGATGGCCCGTTGCTGCTTCTCGAACCAGCTTGGCGGAGCCGGTCGCGTGGTCTGTGGGATTTGACCGGCGCTGGCGAAGGGGTCCGGGGTCTGGGCCACCCAGGCCTCCCAGGCGTCGGCGTCAAAGTCATGGGTCTTGCCGGTCAGGGCGATCAGGGACAGCTCGGCCCGCTCGGCGATGGCAAAGTCCCTTTCGCGCAGCAGTCGGATCAGCGGCGACAGGACGGCACGGTCCTTGAAGCAACTGAGCATCTCCGTCGCGGTGATGCGCACGCTGCGCGACGAATCGAACTCGGCCATCCGAATCGCCAGGTCCCGGGCGATTTCGCGCTGGGTGCCGGCGAGGGCTTTACGCTGGTCCAGTTCGGCAAGGGTGTGCAGCGCCTCCCACCGCACGTCATCGTCGGCTGGAATGGCTTTGTCGCCGGCCTTGGCGGCCTGCAAGACGGCCAGCATCGTCCCCACCGGCCGATCATCCTTGTAACGAGCCAATCCGCGAATCGCGATGCACCGAATCTGGCTGACCGGATCGGTGCGGGCAACGGCGTCGAGCACGTGGAAGACCTCCGGGCGGGCATGGTCCCCGCTCTCGGCCAGCCGGGCCACAGCCTCGCGGCGGTCATCCGCATTGCTCCTGGAAAGGTCCTCGGGCAAGGCGGTCTGCATGGCCACATCAAGCGAGCGGTACTTCCATTGGCGCTTGACCTGCCGGGAACAACCGGGAGCGGCCAGACAGGCAGAGAGCAAAATAAGTCCTAAAACCCGACTCTGCCGGGCCACCAGAAGCCGACCGGCTATCCGTCGCCCGGGAACCCCAACCGCACTTCCCGAACCGTACCGTGATGACATACATGCTGAATTCATGGGGCAGCCACTCCCACATGGGCTCGGCCTCCGGAACCGCCTGTCCCGCAGCGTCCTCGCGAAACCTTCGAGCCCCATGGCACTTGCGATGAAGTCTACCGGCATACGGCCGCGCCGACAAGACAGCCTGGAAATCATCTTCTGTCCCGGGCAGGCCTCATCCGCATGCCGCTGTCCGCCGTGGATGAGTCTGGCTCTGACAAGCTCCGCAGAAAGGCACATTCTCCGCGTCGTTCGAGTAGAATAATCACCGGTGACGAAGGTCATGGCGAACGACGAGGTGACCAACAGCGGTCTGGATCTGATGCGGCGGGTACGCGTGGTTCTGGTGCGCCCACAGGTGGCCGGCAACCTGTCTCTTATACACATCTGACGCTGCCGACGAGTTCCGAA